>CAZRXQ010000033.1:0-10601 GCA_964604065.1 uncultured Eubacteriales bacterium
AAGGTTTTCGGAATAGGCGTTGAAAGCTACACCGTAGGCTCTGCCGAATTCTGTCTTAATTATGCCGCCGAAAAGGGAATTGTTCCGCTTATGGACAACGGTCACTATCACCCGACCGAGGTCGTTTCGGACAAAATTTCCTCGATGCTTTTGTTCCACGAGAAAATCGCCCTTCACGTAACACGCGGCGTTCGTTGGGACAGCGACCACGTTGTTCTTTTCGACGACGAAACAAAGGAAATCATGAAGGAAATCGTAAGAGCGGATGCGCTCTCACGCGTGTTTATCGCAACCGACTATTTCGACGCGTCTATAAACAGAATTTCCGCCTGGGTAACGGGACTTCGCAGTGTAAAAAAGGCTCTTCTTTATTCGCTTTTGGAGCCTTCTTCCGAGGCAAAGGCTTTGCAGGACGAAAACGATTTCACCTCGCTTATGGTGCTTTTCGAAAAGCAAAAGGAAATGCCGTTCGGCGATGTATGGAATGAATTTTTAAAGCGTGAGGGCACACCCGAGGAATACCTTCCCGCAATTAAAGAATATGAAGAAAAGGTTTTGGTGAAAAGACAATGAAAAATATTTTCGAAGCACCCTTCGTTAAGGAAATGTGCGACATTACCGCAAATATGTACCGTCTCGGCTGGGATGAGCGCAACGGCGGCAACATAAGCTATCTTCTCGACAGCGATGAAGTTTACGAATATCTCGACAAGGATACCGTTTTAAGAACAATCCCCACCGGCTTTGATGCTACCGCTCTTATCGGCAAGGTTTTCATTGTTACCGGCACGGGCAAATATTTTAAAAACGTAAAGGGCGATCCCGAAACAAACCTCGGTATTATAAGAATTGCCGAAGACGGCACAACCGCGGAGCTTTTGTGGGGCTACAAGGACGGCAGTAAATTCACAAGTGAGCTTCCCGCACACCTTATGAGTCATATGGCAAGACTTTCCGTTGACCCCCAAAACCGCGTTGTTATGCACTGCCATCCCACAAATACACTTGCCATGAACTACGTTCACGAGCTTGACGAGAAAAAATTCACCCATACACTTTGGGAAATGTGCACGGAATGCATAGTCGTGTTCCCCGACGGAATCGGCGTGCTCCCGTGGATGCTTTGCGGAACAAACTCAATAGGCGAAGCGACAGCCGAAAAAATGAAAGAATTCAGACTCGTTGTTTGGGGAATGCACGGAATTTACGGCGTAGGCAAAAATATCGACGAAGCCTTCGGACTTATCGAAACCGTTGAAAAAGCGGCTCAAATTTATATGCTTACGACACACCTTCCGAGAATCAACACCATTAAGGATTCCGAAATGATTGAGCTCGCGGAAGCCTTCGGCGTTGACTACAGAAAAGATTTTTTAAATTAATTCGGTAAAATATTATGTCTAATCCGGCTGTTGAAAGCTTTTTAGCTGAAAAAAAGAAGAAAAATCACAAGCTGATGCTTCTTTCTTATTATGAACACGAAAAACTGTGTACAAAAATTTATGCCGATTTTTCCGACAAGACAATTGTTATAGAAAATTTTGTCGAATTCTTTTTAAAAAAAGCCTTCGGCAATAACAATGAACCGTCTTGGGAGGACTTTTTGAATTTTTTAGAGGACCGTTGCGTGCCGAGAACACGCTGCGGACTGAGAGAATACCTCGAAGCGATAGGCGTTGACGAATACGACCCGCTTGAAATAATCAAAAAAACAAAAGGAAAAATGGCAGAAGACTACCATTGGATCGAAATAAAGGATATAAAATGACGGTAAAGCTTTTCACAAATGAAAAAATAGCCGAAACCTCCTCAAAGGGAAATCAGGAAAAATGGTTTGATGAAGCCGCGAACAGATGGTACAAGCTTGACAGCTTCGGCTACGAAGCGTTAGCGGAGGCGCTCATTTCACGCCTTCTTGAAAAAAGCAATATTAAAACGGACACGCCTTTTTCTTTTGCATCGTACCGTCCCGAGCGCCTTTCGGTTCACAAAAGAGAACGCACGGGCTGTTCAAGCGAAAACTTTCTTAAAAACGGCGAATCGCTTATTACATTAAATAAGCTGTTTGCGTTACGTTCAAACACTTCTCTCAGGGCTTCTCTCGAAAAATTGCCGAGCGATAAAAAAAGAATAAAATATCTCGCGGAGGCTACGGCGGAAATCACGTTGCTTGAACATTTCCCGGAATATTTGACACTCCTTTTTGAAGTTGATTCGCTCTTTCTCAATGATGACCGGCATCTCAATAATATTGCCGTAATCGAAAAAGACGGCAAATACGGTTATTGTCCGATTTTCGACAACGGAGCCGCACTTCTTTCCAATATGCAATTTTCCCCTTCGGACATAGAACCGAAAGCATTAATTCGGCTGAGTGTTGCGCGCCCGTTTAACACAAGCTTCACACGGCAAATGAACACTGCACGAAACCTCTTCGGCAATGTCCTTTATATGCCGAAGCTTTCGCAAAACGACATAAAGCGGGAGCTTGAGCCCTTGCTTGAATATTACCCGAAAAGAGACAGGGCGATTATATCGGACCGTGTAATCGCCTGCATTTTGACGCGTCAAAAATTTAATTTCATCAAAAAATAACTTTTATATATTGAACGGAGATGTATATTAATGAGTGAGTGCACTCACAATTGCGAAACCTGCTCGGAGAACTGCTCTTCAAGAGACCCGCAGAGCTTTCGCGAAAAAACAAATGATCTTTCACATGTTAAAAAGGTAATTGCCGTAGTAAGCGGTAAGGGCGGCGTAGGCAAGTCGCTTGTTACCTCGCTTCTTGCGGTAACCATGAGAAGACGCGGCTTTAACACGGCTGTGCTTGACGCCGATGTTACCGGGCCTTCTATTCCCCAGGCGTTTTCGCTTCACAAAAGAGCCGAAGGCAGTGAGCTCGGAATTTTCCCCTGTGAAACAAAAACAGGTATTCGCGTTATGTCCGTAAACCTTCTTTTGGAAAACGAAACAGACCCCGTTGTTTGGCGCGGTCCGGTTATTGCGGGCACGGTTAAGCAGTTCTGGACTGATGTTATCTGGGGCGACGTGGACTATATGTTCGTGGATATGCCTCCCGGAACGGGCGACGTTCCGCTTACGGTTTTCCAAAGCATTCCCGTTGACGGAATAATCGTCGTAGGCACACCGCAGGAGCTTGTCGGAATGATTGTGGAAAAAGCCGTTAATATGGCTTCGCTTATGAACATTCCCGTAATAGGCTTCGTTGAAAATATGTCGTATTTCGAATGTCCCGACTGCGGCAAAAAACACCGCATCTTCGGCGACAGTCACATTTCGGCAACCGCCGAAAAGCACGGCGTTTCTTCCGTAGCCGAAATCCCCATGAACAATAAGCTCGCCGCCGCAGTAGACGCCGGCGCCGTAGAGCTCTTCGAAGGCGATTGGCTCGAAAAAACCGCCGATGTAATAGAAAATCTTTAAATTCCCGCAACGAATTTAAGGATTGCCGAAATTCCCCCGCCGCACGTTAAAATAAAATAACGCGAAAAAGTATTGACAAGTTGGGGGAATTTTAATATAATGGTCAGTGCTATTGTTTTATGATTATAATCATAACTATGCAAATTTTTCAAATACAGGTCGTTATAGCTTCTCTGACTTCTCGATTAACACCTGAAAAATAGATTGGAGCAAAAAAAATGAAAAGAACTTATCAACCCAAGAAAAGACACAGAAAGATGGAGCACGGCTTCAGAAAAAGAATGGCAGACAGAAACGGCCGCAAGGTTCTCGCACGCCGCCGCAAAAAAGGCAGAAAGCAGCTCACATACTGAGAACAGCTTAGCTTTTTCACGGTGAAATGTCGGCGCTCACACAAGCGTGGGCATAGGGAGAAAACAGGTGTCAGATTTTGTAACGCTGAACAGCAACGGCGATTTTCGCCGATTGTATAATCGAGGTAAGACAGTAACAGATCCTGCGCTGGTTATTTATTATTCCAAAAACCGCGCGGGAATTTGTCGTGTGGGAATAACAACAAGCAAAAAAATCGGCAATGCCGTTGAACGCAACCGTTCGCGCCGTATTATAAGGGCGGCGGCACGCGAGGTTCTTGCCGATGCCGAGCCGCATTGGGATTTTGTCTTCGTTGCGCGAAGCAAAACAAAGTACTTAAAATCGTGGCAAATTGCTTCTGTTATGAAAAAGCTTCTTACCGAAGAGGGTGTTTTAAACACTTTGTCCGAAAAAGAGGAAAGCGATGAAAAATAAGCTTATAAAGCTGATAGAATTTTATCAACGAAAAATTTCGCCTCTTTTTCCGCCTCGGTGCAGGTATTATCCCACCTGCTCGCAATATGCCGTCGATGCCATTCGTATTCACGGTGCGTTTTTCGGAACGCTTCTTGCAATAGGGCGGCTTATGCGCTGTAACATCTTCTTCCCCGGCGGTGTTGACCCCGTTCCCCCGAAAAAAGAAAAAAAGAAAAAGTAATTTTCCGTGTGTAGAAAGGACTCACACAATGAACGCAATTTACGATGTTATCCGAAAAGGGTTTGCACTGATTTTCGGTCCTGTTCTCGCATGGTTTTACAGCCTTACGGGCAGCTACGTGCTCTCGATTGTCGCGCTCACGCTTATTATAAGGCTTGCGCTTTTGCCGCTTTCCATAAAGCAGCAGAAGAACTCCGCCAAGCAAACGCGACTTAACAACAAGGTTAACAAAATCAGGCAGAAATACGCAGGCAACCAGCAAAAAATCCAGGAGGAAACCCAGGCGCTTTATCAGCGCGAGGGCTTCGGCGCTCAGAATATGGGCTGTATGCCGCTTCTTTTCCAGATGATCGTTATGATCGGTCTTTACGGTGTTATTTACACGCCTCTTTCAAGCGTGCTTCGTTTTTCGAACAGCACAATCGAAAGTATGGCAAGCATTATGAGCATTGACATGAGCGGCAACAATGCAAGAATGTACGAGATTTCCATTCTCGAACAGTTTGAAGGCTTTAAGGATGCACTTCTTAACGGCGGAGTTACGGCGGAGGCTATGAACAGCCTTTACGAGCTTAAGGAAAAGTATACTATTTTCGGACTTGAGCTTACCGGTCAGCCGAAGTTCAGCGAATTCAGCGCTCTTTGGATTATTCCGCTTCTCTCCTTCGCAACATCCATGCTTTCCGCAGTATATATGTATATGAAGCAGAGAAAGCAAAACCCCGAAATGGCAAAAAATCCCGCTATGGGCTGTATGACCTTTATGTCCCCTGCGATGTCTTTGATGTTTACATTTATGTTCCCCGCAGGCGTAGGCTTTTATTGGATAGTTTCCAACATCATTTCCTTCGTACAGCAGGTAGCTCTCTCGACTCTTTACAGTCCCAAAAAGGTTATAGCGCAACAGATGGTTGACGAAACCGTTGTAAGGCGTTCAAAGGAACGCAATGCAAAGCTTCGCGCAGAAAACGATAAGAAATAAGGTGTAATAATGATTAAAGAAGCAACAGGTGTTGCCTCTACAATAGAAGAAGCAAGACAAAAGGCTTTAAGAGCGCTTAACGCTCCGCAGGAGGCAGACGTTAAGGTTGAAATCGTTCAACAGCCCAAAAAGAAAATTCTCGGTCTTTTCGGCGGTGCCGATGCCAAGGTAAAGGCATATTACGATGACGGAAAATCCGAGAAAAAGCCCGCACAGAAAAAGGACTTTGCAAAGCCTGCGCAAAAACCTCAAAAGCCTCAGGCGGCTAAAGAGAATCCTCAAAAGCAGCCCAAAAAGGAGCAGGCAAAGTTCGAAAAGAACGCTCCCAAGGCAACAAAGGAAAAAGGCGCAGAGGACAAAAAGCCTCAGAAGAAATCAGAGCCCGAGGTTGACCTTTCCGCTATTCCCGAGAAGAAAACAAACGCAACAGCATATCTTGAAGACATTCTCACAAAGATGGGCTTTGACGGCGTTTCGGTAACGGTTAAAGAGGCAGGCGACGACTGCTATTTCGAAATTACCGGCACAGATGATTTCGGAAGCATAATAGGCAAGCGCGGCGAAACTCTCGACGCTCTTCAGTACATTACAAGACTTTTCGTAAACAGCGGTCTTGACTCGGCAAAGCGCGTAACGCTTAATGTCGGCGATTACAGAGAAAAGAGAAAAGAAACTCTTGAAAATCTTGCCGCACACAAGGCGCAACGAGCCATAGCCATAGGAAAGAGCACCACTCTTGAGCCGATGAATCCTTATGAGCGCAGAATAGTTCACACGGCAATTCAGGGCATTGAAGGCGTTTCTTCCCACTCCGTAGGCGACGGCGACAACAGAAGAGTTGTTATTGTTCCCGATAACGCACGCTACGACAGACGCGGCGGTAAAAGCTACGGCGGCAGAAACAACAACTACGGCAGACGCGAAAAGCGCGCACCGTATGTTCCCGAAGCTCCCAAGGAGCCCAGAGAGCAGAAGGTAGATGCCGCTTCTCAGAGCCGCTACGGTAAAATCGAGCCGAAGAAACCGGCTTCGGATGCGGAATAAATTCCGCTTGACAAAACAAAATAACAAGTATACAATGGTTTCAAATCGTTGACGGAGACGAGTAGCACTTATTTTCCTTTCAGAGAGCGCGCCGGCAGGTGAAAGGCGCGAAGCGAAAACGTGCGAAAACCCCTCCCGAGTGGGCGCGAAATTATTAAGCGTTCCCGTTTTACCGCGTTAAGGTATTCGCAAGTGGCGGCTTTTGCCGCAATTTGGGTGGAACCGTGGAGTTATTGCTTCACCCCATTTTACAGGGGTGAAGCGTTTTTATTTTATTTTAAATTTATTGAAAAGGAATGATTTTTATGGTAAAGGTTAAGCTTCGCGATGACTTTAAAGAGTTTAACGAAGGCACTACGGCAATGGAAATCGCAAAGAGCATAGGTGCGGGCTTTTTCAAAAATGTTTGCGTATGCAAAATAGACGGCGAGGTTTGCGACCTCAGAACACCCGTTAATTCCGATTGTGAAATCGAATTTTTAACCTTTGAGTCCGAGGACGGCAAGCGCACCTTCCGTCACACGGCATCTCACATTTTGGCACAGGCGGTAAAAAGACTTTACCCCGAGGCAAAGCTTGCAATCGGCCCTTCCATCGAAAACGGATTTTATTACGACTTTGACGTAGAAAAGCCTTTCACTCCCGAGGACCTCGAAAAGATAGAAGCCGAAATGAAGAAAATAGTAAAGGAAGCGCTTCCTCTCGAAAAATTCGAAATGACTCCGGACGAAGCTGTTTCTTACTACAAAAATCTCGGCGAAATTTACAAGGTTGAGCTTGTTGAAGAGCACGCAGGCAACGGCGAAAACATCAGCTTTTACAAGCAGGGCGAATTTACCGAGCTTTGCGCCGGCCCGCACATTCCCGACACGGGAAGAATCAAAGCCTTCAAGCTTACCTCCTGCACGGGTGCTTACTGGCGCGGAAGCGAAAAGAACAAAATGCTTCAGCGTATTTACGCAACCGCTTTTACAAAGCAGTCGGAGCTTGACGAATACCTCGAAAGAATCGAAGAAGCGAAAAAGCGCGACCACAGAAAGCTCGGCAAAGAGCTCGGTCTTTTCGCTCTTCTCGACGAAGGCCCCGGCTTCCCCTTCTTCCTTCCCAACGGTATGACCTTAAGAAACACTCTTATAGATTATTGGCGCGAGGTTCACAAGCGCTACGGCTATGTTGAGATCTCCACACCCATGATGCTTAACCGTGCCCTTTGGGAAAGAAGCGGTCACTGGGATCATTACAAGGAGAATATGTACACAACCGTTATCGACGAAACCGACTTTGCCGTTAAGCCGATGAACTGCCCCGGCGGAATGCTTGTTTACAAGCTTCAGCCCCACTCCTACCGCGACCTTCCGCTTCGCGTAGGTGAGTTGGGTCTTGTTCACCGTCATGAGCTTTCCGGTGCGCTTCACGGTCTTTTCAGAGTTCGTTGCTTTACGCAGGACGATGCCCACATCTTTATGACGTGGGATCAGATGAAGGACGAAATCAAAAATGTCGTACGTCTTTTCGACGAGGTTTATTCCGTATTCGGTCTTTCTTACGAAATAGAGGTTTCCACAATGCCCGAGGATCATATGGGCGACGAAAAGGATTGGGATTTTGCTACAGAAACGCTTAAAACAGCCGTTGAAGAAATGGGCAAAACCTATACAATCAACGAGGGCGACGGCGCATTCTACGGCCCGAAGCTCGACTTCCACCTTGCGGACTCTCTCGGCAGAACATGGCAGTGCGGAACAATTCAGCTCGATATGCAGCTTCCCGAAAGATTTGAGCTTGAATACACCGGTGCGGACGGCGAAAAGCATCGCCCCGTTATGATTCACCGCGTTGTTCTCGGCTCTATCGAAAGATTCATCGGCGTTATCACCGAGCACTTTGCCGGTGCGTTCCCGATTTGGCTTGCACCCGTTCAGGTCAAAATTCTCCCCATTGCGGACCGTCATCACGAGGTTTGCTTTGAGCTTCAAAAGAAGCTTGAAAATATGGGCATTCGCTGTGAGGTCGATTCAAGAAGCGAAAAGCTCGGCTACAAGCTGCGCGAGGCTCAGCTTATGAAGATTCCTTATATGCTCGTTGTCGGCGATAAGGAAGCGGAGGACGGCACTGTTTCCGTACGCCGCCGCGGCGAAGGCGACATCGGCACAAAAACCGTTGAAGAATTTACCGCTATAGCCCTTGACGAAATCAAGAACAAAACAATTCGATAAAAGCAATAAAAAAGCCGCTCCGAAAATCCGTATTAAAGGATTTTCGGAGCGGTTATTTACACTTTATACTTTATTTAGACTTATGCAAGAAAAATCTTGTAGCACTTAATTTCGAAGGGGTTAATTTCGAAGCTCAGCTTATTGCCCGAGAAGGTATCAACGGGAACGTCGTTTCTTTCAAGAAGGTCGCATTCCGCAATGCTCTTAATATCGCCGAAGAAGGTGAAATCAACCGCTGTACGTCTGCCGGCTTTTTCAACGAAGCGAACGATATAAGCATCCTCGTCCTCGCATTTCTTAACAGCCTCAAGCGGAACGTTCTTTGCGGAAACGCTCATAAACGAAGCGCTATCGTTGCCGCTTCCCTCGCCCAACTCTTTTACGTTGAAGGGGTTGTTAAGCTCAAGTCCGCGTGTTAAGGTTTCGGCATCCTTCCATGAGCCCTTGTGCGGATAAAGCGAATACGTAAAGTAGTGGTCACCGCGGTCGGACTTCGGGTCGGGATTCATGGGAGCTTTAAGAAGAGTGATAATCATTCTCTGCTCGTCAACCTCAAAGCCGTATTTGCAGTCGTTGAGAATCGAAAGACCGTAGCCGTCCTCGCTCATATCAATAAAGTTGTGAGCGGAAACCTCAAACTTTGCCTTATCGTAAGGATTGTGGCGGTAGTTGGAGCTTTCTATAGTGGCGTATGCGATATCACGCGTATACTTTTGCGCCTTAATGTCAACATCAAAGCCTACCTTAAGAAGCTTTTCCTGCTCGTGCCAGCTTATAAAGGTATCAAAGTCGATTCTGTCAAGCTCGTTGTAAATAAGAATGTTCTGCTTTATAACGGATTTTACGATATTCTTCGAAAGCGTAACAACCGTGAAAACATCGCCTTTTTTAATGCTCTCGATTTTGCCCGCGTCGGTTTCGAATTCGCGGTCAACATACGTTGCTACAATATCCCATGCATCGTACTTTCCGGGAAGATCCTCGTAAAGTCTGAAGGCATTGCCCACACCCGAAAGCACCTCGCGCTCATTCTTTTTGTCAAAGAGCGAAACGAGCTCTGCTCTGTCGTTAAACTTAAGCGAGAAGCGGTTTGTGTCAAGTGCGGATTCGTCCGAAGGAACGGCTTCTGCGGCAGTCGCCTCTTTTGCATAGTAAACCTTGTAGCCGCAGGAGGGAACGTCCTTTGCTACAAACACAAGAACCTTTGTGCCGTCAAGCTTTGTGTAGCTCTGCGAGGGAACCTTGTTTCCGTCGCTGTCGAAAATTTCAACATCCTTAAAGGGAAGCTCTACCTTATTTGTCGCGTTAACGCCGAGAGCGTTGAAGAGTGCAAACGGCTTGCCGTATGTATTTTTAACACCCGCGTTACCCGCAATTGCGTTAAGAGCGCCGTCCAATACCTCTTCGCCTATAGCGATAATCTTGTTGTAAATTTCGCAAAGGTCACCGAATACCTCGGTAATATGAGAGCCGGGAAGAGAATCGTGGAACTGATTCGTTAAAATCATCTGCCAGCCTTCGTTAAGCTTTTCAAGCGGATATTCAAAGCCGTATTTTGCGGCAACGCTTGAGAAGAGCTCGGCTTTTCTGTAAAGATTTTCGGAATATCTGTTAAGCTTTTTAAGAAGAGCCTTTGTTGTGTGAACACCGCGGTGCTCCTCAAGATAAAGCTCGTCCTTCCAAACGGGGATGTTTTTGTCCGTTGCCTTTGCCTTCATACGGGCAAGCGAATCCTCAATCTTGCTGGGCTGTGTCTCGGGAAGACCGGGGAACTTGTTGTAGCGCTTTGCGTACTCAAGCATTTCGGTGTCTACACCGCCGCCGCCGTCGCCCCAGCCGTAGCAATACATAGACTCGCCTATTGTGGCTTTGTCGGTGTATTTCTGCCAGTTGACCTTTA
>CAZRXQ010000034.1:0-10356 GCA_964604065.1 uncultured Eubacteriales bacterium
AGAAGAAAAACGACGGTCCCATGCAGGCAAGAACAAAGGGCGACAGACTTACCATCGACACAAGAGCGGACAGCTTTGAGCTTGAAAAGTATAACGAAAAGTACGAGAACATTGCACCGGTAAGATCCATTAACGACAATGTTCAGAATAAGCAGAAGCTTAAGCAGAAGAGTCAGCAGTACAGAAAACAGCAGGGTATGCGCTCCAAAAAGAGAGAGACGGAGTCCGAGAGACTTAAGAGAATAGAGGCTGAAAGAGCCAAGAAAACTCTTATTATAACCGTTCCCGAGGAGCTTACCGTAGGCGAGCTTGCCGCAATGCTTAAAAGAACAGCCGCAGAGGTTATTAAAAAGCTTTTCTCTCTCGGCGTAATGGCATCGGTAAACCAGGTAATAGATTACGACACCGCGGAAATCGTCGCAACAGAGCTGGGTGCGAAGGTTAAAAAAGAGGTTGTTGTTACAATCGAGGACAGAATTATCGACGACAGCGAGGACAACGAGGAGAACCTTGTTCCCAGAAGCCCGGTTGTTGTTGTAATGGGTCACGTTGACCACGGTAAAACCTCGCTTCTTGACGCTATCAGAAACACTTCGGTTACAGAGACCGAGGCGGGCGGCATAACACAGCACATCGGTGCTTACAGAGTAAACTTAAACGGACAGGACATTACCTTCCTTGACACTCCCGGTCACGCCGCATTTACGGCTATGCGCGCACGCGGTGCTATGGCTACGGATATAGCGATTCTCGTTGTTGCCGCGGACGACGGCATTATGCCCCAGACAATAGAGGCTATTAACCACGCTAAGGCGGCGGGTGTTTCCGTTGTTGTTGCGGTTAATAAGATGGATAAGCCCGGAACGTCTCCCGACAGAGTTCTTCAGCAGCTCACCGAATACGAGCTTGTTCCCGAGGAATGGGGCGGCGACGTTATATGCGTTCCGGTTTCCGCTAAAACAAGAATGAATATAGATAAGCTTCTCGAATCCGTTCTTCTTGTTGCCGAAATGAAGGAATTAAAGGCTAACCCCAACAGAGCGGGTAAGGGTATTGTTATCGAAGCGCGCCTTGATAAGGGCAGAGGCCCGGTTGCAACGCTTCTTGTTCAAAACGGTACCGTTAAAACGGGCGATATAATCGTTGCGGGCACATCTGTCGGAAGAATCCGTGTTATGACGGATGACAAGGGCAGAAAGGTTAACGAAGCAGGTCCTTCCGTTCCCGTTGAAATTACCGGTCTTGCGGAAGTTCCCACCGGCGGCGATTCCTTCGACTGCGTTTCGGACGAAAAGCTTGCAAGAGAGCTTGTTGAACAGCGTAAACAGCATCAAAAAGAGGAGCAGTTTAAGTCTTATCAGAAGGTAACGCTTGACAATCTCTTCGACTCCATAAACGAAGGCGACCTTAAGGACCTTAACGTAATTGTTAAGGCGGACGTTCAGGGCTCGGTTGAGGCTGTTCGTCAGAGTCTTGAAAAGCTTTCGAACGACGAGGTTCGCGTTAAGGTTATTCACGGTGGCGTAGGTGCGGTAAACGAATCCGACGTTATGCTCGCAAACGCTTCCAACGCGATTATCGTAGGCTTTAACGTACGTCCCGACAATGTTGCCGTTCAAAATGCGGAACGCGACGGCGTTGAAATGAGAATGTACCGCGTAATTTACGACTGCATAGAGGAAATCGAAGCGGCTATTAAGGGTATGCTCGCTCCCAAGTTCCGTGACGTCGAAATGGGTAAGGCTGAGGTTCGTAACGTATTTAAGCTTTCAAGTGCGGGTACTATTGCGGGCTGCTATGTTACAGACGGTAAAATCACAAGAAATTCAAAAATCAGAGTCGTTCGTGACGGTATTGTTGTGTTCGAGGATGAAATCGCTTCCCTTAAGCGCTTTAAGGACGATGTTAAGGAAGTCGCTACGGGCTACGAATGCGGCGTAGGACTTGAAAAGTTCAACGACATCAAGGAAGGCGACACTCTCGAAGCGTACATCACGGAGGAATACTCGGAATAATACGAGGTGTATTATGGGTGTATATAAACAGGACAGAACGGCAGAGGATATAAAGCGCGAAACCGCGGCGGTTATAAGAGAGCTTAAAGACCCGAGAATTTCGGAGCATATGATAACCGTTGCACGCTGTGAAATAGCTCACGATTTGTCGTTCGTAAAAGTATATGTAAGCGCTATTGAAGGTCTTGAAACCGCAAAAGCGGCGGTTAAGGCACTCACAAACGCTTCGGGACTTGTAAGACGCGAAATAGGCAAGCGCTTAAAGCTTCGCAAAGCTCCCGAAATGCGCTTTATTGCCGACGATTCCATAGAATACGGTATGGCAATAGCGAAAAAGCTTGAAGAGCTTACAACGCCCGAAAATGAGGATAATTAAATGACACTTGATTTAACACAGTGCCTTGAGGTCTTAAGAGAGAACGACAACTTTCTCGTTCTCTCTCACGACCACCCGGACGGAGATACTCTCGGAAGTGCCTTCGCTTTAATGAGCATTTTGAAAAAGCTCGGCAAAAAATGCCGCTTTATGTGCGCAGATCCCGTTCCGTCGAATTTTTCGTATATTTCGGACGGCGTCTCTGACGACTGCATTTCCCCCGAATTTATTATTGCCGTTGACGTTGCCGACGAAAAGCTTCTCGGAAAGCTTTGCGACGAGTTCGGCGGGAAAATAGATTTGTGCATAGACCATCATATGTCAAATACGCATTTTGCAAAGTTTGAACTGTTAGAGGACAGGGCAGCCGCGTGTGAGATTATTTACAATCTCGCACTTTCTCTGGGAATAAAAATCGACAAATATCTCGGAGAATGTATATATACCGGCATTTCCACCGACACGGGTTGCTTTAAATATCAGAATACGACCTCGTCTGTTCTGAGAATCGCGGCAGAGCTTTACGACGTGGGCATTGATTACAAAAAAATCAACAAGCTTATGTTCGAAACGGTGTCAAAAAACCTTTTGGCGCTTGAGCTTCTTGCGCGTGAGACGCTTGAATATCGCTTTGACGGCAAATGCGCGCTTATTACACTGACGCGTGATATGTACGAAAAAAGCGGCTCGGGCGAGGACGAATGCTACGGAATAACCGCGCTTCCGCGACAGATAGAGGGCGTTTTAATAGGCGCTGTTATTAAAGAAAAGGAAGACGGCTCGTACGGCATTTCCGTAAGAACGGGCACGGAGGCGGACGCGTCGGAAATTTGTGCGCGTCTGGGCGGAGGCGGTCACAAGGGCGCCGCAGGCTGCAGGCTTTATTGCAGTCTCGAGGAAGCGAAGAGTCGTTTCTTCGAATCCGCAAAAATAACCCTGGACGGTATAAAACAATGACAGGAATAATTCCGTTAAAAAAAGAAACGGGAAAAACCTCTTTTCAGGCGGTTGCCGCGGTAAGGCGAATAACCGGCGAAAAAAAGTGCGGGCATTTGGGTACACTTGACCCCAATGCCACGGGTGTTTTGCCCGTTGCCTTAGGCGGCGCAACGCGCTTTATAGAGCTTTTTCCAGACCACACAAAATCGTATAAGGCAACCTTTAAAACAGGAGTTGTCACGGATACGCTTGATATTTGGGGCACTGTTTTAAACGAAAGCGGCAGAACAGCCTCGTACGAAGAAATTTCGGCGTTGTTGCCGGAATTTACGGGCAAAATAATGCAAGTTCCGCCGATGTATTCCGCTTTGAAAAAAGACGGCGTAAGGCTTTACGAGCTTGCAAGAAAAGGCGAAACCGTCGAGCGCGAAAGTCGCGAGTGCGAAATAATGTCCCTTTCTTTGGGTAAAGAAAAAGACGGCGAATTCGAGCTTTACTGCGAATGCTCAAAGGGTACGTATATACGCTCTTTAATAAGCGACATAGGCGAGCGCCTCGGCACGGGTGCTGTTATGACATCACTTGTGCGCACGAGAGCGTGCTCCTTGGATATATCTGAATGCTTTTCAAAAGAAGAACTCACAGAAAAAGCGGAGAGCGGTACGCTTTCATCTGCTTTAATACCCGTGGAAAAAATGCTTTTGTGCTACCCGGCGGTGTATGTTTCGCCTTCGCAGGGTGTTCGCTTTAAAAACGGCGGCGCTCTTTCGAAGGAACGCTTTAACACGCACGGCAATATAGGCTTTGTGCGGGTTTACAGCGAAAATAAATTCCTCGGAATAGGCGAAATTTTAAGCGATTTTGAGGATATGAAGGTAAAAAGGCTTTATTCGGAAGGATAAAAATGTTTGATACAGTAAAAACAAAAGGATGCTTTTTGGCTCTCGGAACGTTTGACGGACTTCACCTCGGGCACAAGGCGGTGCTTTGTGCGGGAGAGAGTAAAAACAGATACGCACTGCTTTTTAACGAGCATCCGCAAAAGGTGTTAAGAGGAGTTTCTCCGACATCGCTTATAACGAAGGAAACGGAAAAAAAGCTTCTTTCACAGTGGGGGATAACTCCCATATATATTGATTTTTCCGATATTTCGGATTTGTCTCCCGAGGCTTTTTTCGAAGAGATAATAGTAAAAAAAATAAACCCGCGAGAGCTTTCGGTGGGCTTTAACTACCGCTTCGGCAAAAACGCCGAGGGCGACGCAGAGCTTCTTTCTTCGCTTTGCGGACGCTTCGGTATAACGCTTTTTAAGGCGAAAGCCGAAATGTACGAAAACGAGCCGATAAGCTCTACGAGAATACGCGCCGCAATAAAGCGCGGCGACATTAAGGAAGCAAACGCAATGCTCGGCAGAAGCTTTTGCTATGATTTTGAGGTCGTTCACGGCGACGAGCGCGGCAGAACCCTAGGCTCGCCGACGATAAATCAGTTTTTCGACGACGATTTTACAATACCCGCCTTCGGTGTGTACTCTTCGAAAACCGAGGTTGACGGAAAAATTTATCCGTCGGTTACTAACATAGGAATAAGACCTACCGTGGGAAGCCTTAAGGAGCGCAGTGAAACGAATATCATAGGCTTTGAGGGCGACCTTTACGGCAGAAGAATAACGGTTATGCCGCAAAAAAAGCTGAGAGACGAAATAAAGTTTTCGTCACTTGAAGGACTTCGGGCGCAAATAGATTTTGACAGAGAAAGAACTCTTAACGAAATATAACTTGCGGCTAAAGGAGAACTGCATATATGGAAAACAGCATTATTGTTTCACCGTCGATTCTTTCGGCGGATTACGCTTCTCTTAAAAGCGAAATACAAAGTGTAAAGGACGGCGGCGCGCAGTGGCTTCACGTTGACGTTATGGACGGGCATTTTGTGCCGAATATATCAATAGGACCGCCCGTTGTTACCGCGATAAGAAAAAACACGGACCTCGTGCTTGACTGTCATCTTATGATAAGCGAGCCGCTTAAATACATCGAGGCGTTTAAGGCTTCGGGGGCTGATATTATAGCCTTTCACATCGAAAGTGAGGGCGACCCCCTTGAAATTATAGAAAAAATTACCGAGTGCGGCATTAAGCCTGCCCTCGTAATTAAGCCCCAAACACCCGCAAGCGCGGTCTTTCCGTATCTTGACAGGCTTTTTATGGTGCTTGTTATGACGGTTGAGCCGGGCTTCGGCGGTCAGGGCTTTATTAAGGAAATGCTTCCGAAAATAGAAGAAATACGAAACGAAGCAAACAAACGCGGTCTTCCTATTCATATAGAGGTGGACGGCGGCATAGACAAAAACACGGCGCCGCTTGCGAAGGCGGCGGGTGCGGACGTGCTCGTTTCGGGAAGCTATATTTTTAAATCGGAAAACAGAGCCGAGGCAATATCGGCTTTAAAATAAAATCAAAAGGTAAATTCCGTTACGGTGTTTGAGTGCTCAATAAGCTTTAACGCTTCGCTGTCGGCGGAGGCTTTTACGCTTCCGAATTCCGAAAGCATATGTAAAACCGAGTCGGAATACCCGGTGGGCGTGTCTATAACGAGAAAAAAGCCTTTTTGAAGTGAAACACCGGTTGCTTTTGCGGACGGGTATTTTCCCTTTTTTAAAAGAAGCGCGGCGTCGATAAACGAATTTTCGTCGAAGGCTTCGAAAATAAGCTTTTCACGCTCCTTTTTCAAAAGATTGTCGGATGAAGCGTTTTCGTTTTTCAAAAAGGTAAAAAATACCGCACAGCCGTCCGACTCCTTTTGACAAACTTCGACAAGAAGCTTCGTTTTTGTATCGAAGGAAAAACCGAGCTCGTTTTCCGCTTCGGAAAGAAGCGTCCATATAATACGGCGCGTTTTCACGTCGGAGTAGTCAAGCTCGCTGTATGTGATATTAAGTCTTGACATATCGGTTTCGTTAAGGTCTATTCTGATTTTGTCCTCGGCTAACGCTGTTATGTTCAAATTATCACCCCTTTTGTACGGTTAATATTATAATACTCACTTATATTTATCTCAATGATAAAAAAATGGAAGGAATGCTTTTATGAAATTCGCACTTTCAAGCTACAGTCTTTCGGGTCTTGTAAACAGCGGTAAAGCAAACGAAAAGGAGCTTATTAAAATTACAAAGGATTTGGGCTTTGAGGGAATAGAGTTTGCGGAAATTCATCCGCCAAAGGGCGCCGATAAGCTTTCGTGGGCAAAGGAGCTTAAAGAAGAATGCGACAGGGTAGGTCTTACCGTTACGCAGTATTCCGTAGGTGCGGATTTTCTTTACGGAAGCGACGGCGATTTTAATAAAGAGGTCAGCCGCTTAAAGGACGAGGTTCTTGTTGCCGCGACTCTCGGCGCTTCGGGTATGCGCCACGATGCCACGGGCGGCTTTCGCGGTGAGGAAAAGAAATACAAGGGCTTTTCGGACGCTCTTCCCGTAATAGTTAAGGGCTATAAAGAGGTTACAGAGTTTGCAAAGGAGAAGGGCATTAAGACGATGATTGAAAATCACGGCTTTTTCTGCCAGGATTCCGAGCGTGTTGAAAAAATAGTTAACGGCGTTGCCGACGAAAACTTCGGCGTTCAGCTTGATATAGGAAACTTCCTTTGTGTTGACGAAGACCCCGTGACTGCCTGCTCGCGTCTTGCGCCGTATGTTTCGTACGTTCACGCCAAGGATTTTCACATAAAAAGCGGAAACGCACTTCCTCCCTGTGACGGCTTTTTTAAAACACGCGGCGGCAATTACCTTCGCGGTGCTATTGTCGGTCACGGAGACGTTCCCGTTTTGCAGTGTCTTTCAATAGTAAAAAACGCGGGCTACGACGGCTTCGTAACGCTTGAGTTCGAGGGAATAGAAGAGCCCGAAAAGGCGTGCCGCTTCGGACTTAATACACTTAAGAAAACAGATGATATTTTAAAATGAAAATTGTACTTGCATCTCAATCCCCGCGCAGAAAAGAGCTTATTAAACAAATAAGCGAAGATTTTTCCGTTTTGCCCTCGGGGTGTGACGAAACAGTGCCCGAAGGGCTTTGCGGCAGTGAGACCGTAATGTATCTTTCGAAAATAAAGGGGCAGGACATTAAAGATAAATGCGACGGCGACTCTTGTATTATTTCGGCAGACACCGTAGTGTGCCTTGACGGCAAAATTCTCGGAAAGCCCGCAGACGAAAACGAAGCGTTTTCAATGCTTAAAGCCTTAAGCGGAAGAGAGCACACCGTATATACGGGCGTTACGGTTATTTACGGCGATAAAATAAAAAGCTTTTTCGAAGAAACCGCGGTTACGTTTTGGGATTTGACGGAAAAGGAAATTTGCGATTACATAAAAACAGGCGAGCCCTTCGATAAGGCGGGCGCTTACGGAATTCAAGGCAAGGGTGCGCTTCTTGTAAAAGGAATAAACGGCGATTTTTATAATGTTATGGGGCTTCCCATATCGAGATTAAAGCGAGAGCTTGAAAATCTATAATCGGGTTATTGTGAAAAGAAGGTTACATATATGAGAATTGTGGTTAAAGTGGGAACTTCTACACTTGCACACAAAACGGGCTGTATGAACATACGCCACGTAGAACAGCTTTGCAAGGTATTAAGCGATCTTAAAAATGCCGGGAACGAGGTTATTCTCGTTTCCTCGGGCGCTATAGGAATGGGTGTGGGAAAGCTTTCTTTAAAGGAGCGCCCGTCGGATATGCCCACAAAGCAGGCGGCTGCCGCGGTGGGTCAGTGCGAGCTTATGTACGCATACGACAAGCTTTTTTCCGAATACAACCACACCGTTGCGCAGATTCTTCTTACGGGACTTGATTTGGAGGACAGCGAGCGTCACCAAAACATTAAAAATACAATGACACGCCTTCTTGAAATGGGCGTTTTACCCATAATAAACGAAAACGACACGATTTCAACAGCCGAAATAGCCGTGGGCGACAACGACACCTTAAGCGCGATTGTTGCGGTGCTTATGAATGCACAGCTTCTTGTGCTTCTTTCCGACATAGACGGACTTTATACGGCTGATCCCCGCAAAAACAAGGATGCGAGGCTTATTGAAACGGTAGAGGAAATTACACCCGAAACAGAAGCTCTCGGCGGCGGAAGCGGCTCTTCTCTCGGCACGGGCGGTATGCAAACGAAAATATCCGCGGCAAAGCTTTGTACGGAAAACGGAACGGATGTTGTTATAGCAAACGGTGCAGACCCCGCGGTGCTTTACGATATTGCCGAAAATAAGCCCGTAGGAACGAAATTTATTGCCGGGAGGAAAGCAAAGTGAAGGACACACTTGAAATTTTAAAGGAAGCAAAAGCGGCAAAGCATACGTTGCCGGCGCTTTCCGCGGAAGAAAAAAACGAGGCGCTTTTAAAAATTGCCGAAGCGCTTATATGTAACTGCGATAAAATTCTCGAAGAAAACAAAAAAGACCTTGACAGCGCAAAAGGCGTAATTTCCGAGGTTATGCTTGACAGGCTTGCCCTTTCAAGAGAAAGAGTGCAGGCTATGGCAGACGGCATTAAAGCCGTGGCACAGCTTCCCGACCCGGTGGGCAAGGTCATTTCAAAAGTAAAAAGACCGAACGGACTTACCATAGAAAAAACAGCCGTACCGCTCGGCGTTATTGCGATTATTTACGAAAGCAGACCGAATGTTACCTCGGATGCGGCGGCACTTTCGCTTAAAAGCGGAAATGTGTGCGTGCTTCGAAGCGGCAAGGAAGCCTTCAGAAGTGCGAAGGCTATCGTGGAAGCTATGCGCGAGGGGCTTGAAAAATGCGATTTACCCGCGGCGCTTATTAACCTTGTGGAGGACACCTCCCGCGAAAGCGCGAAGGTGCTTATGACAGCAGTGGGCTTTGTAGACCTTTTGATTCCGCGAGGCGGCGCGGGACTTATTAAGGCGTGCGTTGAAAATGCAAAAGTTCCCTGCATTGAAACGGGAACGGGAATATGCCATATTTTCGTTGAAAAGACAGCGGATTTCGATATGGCGCTTAATATAATAGAGAACGCAAAAGCTCAAAGACCGTCCGTTTGCAATGCGGCAGAGGTATTGCTTGTGGACAGAGGTATTAAAAATGAATTTTTGCCGCTTGTTAAAGAGCGACTTTTCGAAAAAAGAAAAGAAAACGGACTTGTACCGGTGGAGCTTATTTTAGACGGCGAAGCCGCTGAAATAATCGACGGAACGAAAGCCGACGAAAATTCCTTCGATACGGAATTTCTCGATTACAAAATGGCTGTTTCGGTTGTTGACGGTGTTTGCGGTGCGGTGTCGCATATAGAAAAGCATTCGACAAAGCACAGCGAGGCTATTGTTACCTCCGACAACACCGCGGCAGAAGCTTTTACCGCGCTTGTTGACAGTGCGGCGGTTTATGTAAACGCATCTACGCGCTTTACGGACGGCGGCGAGTTCGGGCTCGGCTGTGAAATGGGTATTTCCACCCAGCGCCTTCACCCGAGAGGTCCTATGGGGCTTTTTGAGCTTACCGCGTATAAATACATAATTAAAGGCAACGGTCAAATTCGCTGAAAGAGGTGTTTTCGGTGTATAAAGCAGGATTTTTGGGATGCGGAAATATGGGCGGCGCTTTGGCAAGGGCAACCGCAAATGCAGTGGGTGCAAAAAATATTGCCGTATTCGACACGAACGAAGAAAAATTAAAGACTTTTTGCGAAAAAAACGGCACGGCTTCTGTTTCGCGAAGCGAGCTTATAAATGAAAGCGAGTTTATATTTTTAGGCGTAAAGCCGCAGATGCTCGGCATTGTTTTTGACGAGATAAGAGACGATTTAAAGAACGCTTTGGAATTGTCCCGAAAAAACAAAACACAGCTGCCCGTGCTCGTATCAATGGCGGCAGGTGTTTCTGTTGACGCTTTAAAAGAAAAATCGGGGCTTAGCCTTCCCGTAATAAGAATTATGCCGAATATGCCCGTTTCGGTGGGCGAGGGCGTGGTGCTTTATTCGTGCGACGGCGTT
>CAZRXQ010000035.1:0-1965 GCA_964604065.1 uncultured Eubacteriales bacterium
CGGCATTGCCGTCAAGAAAATGAACGTTTTCTTCTTTTATGTCAAGCGAATTAAAAAGCTGCTCGTGCATAAAGGTGTAGTAGCTGTTTTTGTCGTTTTTGGGGAGGTCACAGTACTCATCGAGATTGTAGGTCTTAACATCCTTGAATGATACTTCACCGCTTTTGTAGCTTTCGATTATGCTCTTATAGGTAGGAATGGGCGTAGCGCCTGTTGCGAGACCGAGAACACAGTCGGGCTTTGCTTTTACCGTATTTACAAAAAGCTTTGCAGCCTCTTTACCTATTTCTTCTGCCGTTTTAAAAATTCTTATGTCCATTGAAGTACCACCTCGGAAATGATTTTAATATATTATATCAAAAATTTTGATAAATAAAAGTGCTTTTTTAAAATTACTTAAAATTTATTGAAAAAAGTTTCGGTTAATGATATACTGTTTTTATTGAAAATAACAACAGAAGGGAGCGTCGCTTTAATTTGATAAAAAACATAGTGTTTGATATGGGTGGAGTTATTCTCGATTTCGACGTAAAAAAGACGTTGAACGAATATTTTTCGCCGGAGCACAGCGACCTGATAAGAAAAGAAGTGTTCGAAAGTGAGCTTTGGAAGGAGCTTGACAGAGGCACGCGCACGTTTGATGAGGTGCTTCCTTTAATGCTTTCAAGGCTTCCCGAAGAGACGCACGCGCTTGTAACGGAAATGGAAGCGGACTTTTATCCGTATATGCCGCCGTTTGACGATATGCTCGAATTTATAAAAAGCGTGAAGGCGTCGGGATATAAGGTCTACCTTTTGTCGAACGCTTCGCCGAGGGTTTTCGATCACTATTTCGATATTCCCGCGCTTTTATTAATGGACGGGCTGTTTGTTTCGGCTATGTATAAGGTCATAAAGCCCGAAAAAGAGATTTACGAAAAATTCTGCGAAAAGTTTTCGCTTTTGCCGGAGGAGTGCTTCTTTATCGATGATAACGAATGCAATATTACGGCGGCAAAGGGTTTCGGTATGGAGGGCTTTGTTTACAAGGCTCATAACATAAAAGGCTTAAAAGAAGCGCTCGTTTCTTCGGGCGTTAAATTCAGGGAGGATTAAATAATGAAAAAAGTAATATCATTTGCAGTTGCCGTTGTGCTTATCGCAACATTTGTTTTTGCCGCGGCATCGTGCAAAAAGGACGACAAAACTGACGGCAAGTACAATTTTTCGGCAGAGGTTAAAAGCTATGAGCTTGATGTTTATAACGGCGATGAGGCTTTTCAGACGCTTGAATATCCGAGTGACAGAAGGCTTGAGGTCGATCTCGATTTTGCGAAAAAGCACATTGAGCTTGTTGACTTAAACTTCGACGGCTTTGAGGATATTTGTCTTGCAATTAAAAAGGACGGCAATTCGATTAAATATTTCTGCTGGCTTTTTGACGGTGAAGCCGAAAAATTCGAATATTCCGAGGAGCTTTCGGCTCTTACGACAATTTCCGTTAACGCCGAAAAAAAGCAGATTATTTCAAGTGTTACCGAATCCGGCAAAACGGGCTACACCTGTTACGAGTGGGAAAACGGTACTTTGAAAAAGGTTGACACGCTTGAGAGCGAGGACAACCGCGTGCCGTCGGATGTAAGCGAGGCTGTTAAAAACAATACCCTCGGCGAAAAGGAAAATACGGTAGAGCCGCCCAAAACCGCTTCAACCGAGAAAAATAACGAAAGCACAACAAAAAAGACATCAAACACCGATTCCTCGAAAACCGAGACAACGACGAAAAACAATACGTCCTCGTCTACCGCAACACAGAAAACTACCGAGAAGACCGAGGATACGACAAAATCCGACAATACGGCGGCTACGGGCAGTGTTCAGCTTGCAACGGGCGATTTTGACGACGGTTGGTTTTAATTGAGTATACTCTGAAAGGCGGTTTTTATATGGATAACAACGAAAATAACACAAATGTGAATCAGGCTG
>CAZRXQ010000035.1:2065-10141 GCA_964604065.1 uncultured Eubacteriales bacterium
AAAGGCGGTTTTTATATGGATAACAACGAAAATAACACAAATGTGAATCAGGCTGTAAATCAGAATACCGAGGCTTCGGGAGATGTTTTGGGCTTTGCCTTTTTTAAGAACTGCTCCAAAACTCTTAAAAGATTTTCCGTTTTGATTTTCATAATAAATATTTTTATAACGGTGGTTGCCGCGGCTATAGGTATTGTTCTTCTTGTGGTGAATATGGACGCCGAGCTTTTGTCGGTTCTCATAATCCCCATAATTACGGCAATTATTATAGCGATTGTTTTTGCAAGGTTTGTTTCCGCTTTGATTTACGGCTTTGCCGAGATAGTGGAAAAAGCCGAAAAGAAATAATTATTTGTTGAATTTTTACATTATTACGGTAATGTTCGCCGTTATATTGTTGAAAAATTTTCTTGACAAAAAATAAATGCAAGAGTAAAATTACAATATAATAAGCAGTGAGGTGAAACAGATGATCCGTTTTACATATTCCTTTATTCGATTTATGTATTATACTGTCGCGGATCGTTTGCACGCCTGAATTGTTTGCTTGCAATATTCGATCCGCCTTGTGCCGTGTGTTTTTTACGCGGGATAAAGCGGATTTTTATTTTTACGGGTGATATTATGTCGAATGAAAATAACGGGCTTTTAAAAGCGCGAGCCGAAATTAACGAAATCGACCGCGAAATAGCGCGTCTTTTCGAAAAAAGAATGTCCGCTTCAAGAGAGGTTGCGGAATATAAAAAAGAGCACGGCTTGCGGATTTTCGATAAATCCCGCGAGGAACAGCTGATAGAACGAAACGCCGCATTTATAGAAAACGACGATATCCGCGATTATTATGTAAGCTTTTTGAAGGCGACTATGGATATTTCAAAAGAATACCAAAGAAGGCTTATAGACGGTATGCGCGTTGCGTTTTCCGGAGTTAAGGGCGCGTTTGCACACATTGCCGCAAAGAGGATTTTCCCCGAAGGGGCGGCTGTTGCCTACAGTGATTTTAAATCGGCATATGCTTCCGTTGAAAAGGGCGAATGCGACTGCGCCGTGTTGCCGCTTGAAAACAGCTTTGAGGGCGACGTTGCGCAGGTTATGGACCTTTCGTATTTCGGCTCTCTTCACATAAACGGAGTTTTCGACCTTGCCGTTGAGCAGCACCTTTTCGGAACGGCAAAGTCAAGTCTTGACGGAATAAAAACAGTAATAAGCCACCCGCAGGCGCTCGGTCAATGCGCCGAATATACGGAGAAAATGGGCTTTAAAACGGAAGAGTGCGTTAATACGGCAATTGCCGCAAGAGAGGTTGCCGAAAGAGACGACGAAACGACCGGCGTAATATGCAGTACCGAAGCCGGCGAGCGCTTCGGGCTTAAGCTTCTTGACAGAAGAATCAACAGTGATTCTTCGAATACGACGCGCTTTGCGGTGTTTTCGAGAACGCCCTCGGAGGTAAACGAAAGCGCGGGCTTTATTATGATGTTTACCGTTAAGGATGAAGCGGGCTCGCTTACAAGGGCGCTTTCCGTTTTCGGCGAAGAGGGCTACAACCTTAAGGCGTTAAAAAGCCGCCCGTCGAAGGATGTTATTTGGAATTACTATTTTCTTCTTGAGGCAGAGGGCTCTTTGAGCGACGAAAAGCAAAAAATCATTACGGAAAAGCTCGGCGGCGTTTGCACGAACGTGAAGCTTCTCGGGAAATTCGGCAAGGAGGTACGGCTGTGAGTACAATAACGGTTAAGACTTCTCAGGGGAATTATGATATTACGCTTGAGCGCGGTGCGATAAAAAAATTCGGCGAGCTTTATAAGCCTCGTGGAAAGGTTCTTATAGTAACCGACAGCGGTGTGCCGAAGGCTTATTCGGAATATGTTAAAAACGCTTTCGACGAAGCTTATATATATACCTTCCCCGAGGGCGAGGAAAGCAAAAATTTCGAAACGCTTAAAGGTGTTTTGGCTTTTGCGAAGGACAACGCCTTTACGCGGAATTCGACCTTTGTCGCAGTAGGCGGCGGGGTTGTGGGAGACCTTACCGGGCTTGCCGCGTCGCTTTATATGCGCGGAGTCGATTTTGTGAATGTGCCGACAACGCTTCTTTCGCAGGTGGATTCTTCAATCGGCGGCAAAACCGCGGTCGATTTAGACGGCGTAAAAAATCTTGTGGGAGCGTTTTATCAGCCGAAAGCCGTTATAATAGACCCCGACACGCTTTCAACTCTCCCCCCAAGGCAATTCGCAAACGGTCTTGCGGAATCAATAAAAATGGCGGCAACCTCGGACGGTGAGCTGTTTTCTCTTCTTGAAGAAAACGACGCGCACGACGTAATAGATACCGTTATAGAGCGCTCTCTTTTAATTAAAAAAGCGGTTGTGGAGGCGGACGAAAAAGAAACGGGACTTAGAAGAGTATTAAACTTCGGTCATACGCTCGCGCACGCATACGAGGCGCTCGGCGGATTTTCTCAGCTTTACCACGGCGAATGCGTTTCTTTAGGGATGATACCGCTTTCCTTCGGTGAGGCAAAAAGAAGAATTACGGCTCTTTTAAAGAAAAACGGCTTGCCTACGCAAAGCGACAGAGAAAACAGCGAGCTTTTAAAATATTTGGCGCTTGACAAAAAGGCGCAAAAGGACGGCGTGAACGCGGTGCTTGTAAAAGAAATAGGCTCGTTTGAATTTAAATTTATGAGCTTTTCGGATATATTAAGCTTAAGGGGTGAAACTAAATGAAAAATACATTCGGCAAAAGTCTTTCGGTTACTCTTTTCGGCGAAAGTCACGGCAGTGCCGTAGGCGCTGTTTTGGACGGGCTTCCCGCGGGGCTTGAAGTAGACCCCGAATATATAAAAGAAAAGCTCGCTTTAAGACGCTCTTCTCCCGACATTTCAACGCCGCGCCGCGAAGCGGATGAGTTTAAAATATTAAGCGGAGTGTTTAACGGCAAAACAACGGGTACGCCCGTTTGCATTGTTATAGAAAATTCCGACACGCATTCATCGGACTATTCCGAGCTTCAAAGCAAGGCGCGCCCCGGACACGCGGATTACACGGCTTTTGTTAAATACAGAGGCTTCGGCGATTACAGAGGCGGCGGGCACTTCAGCGGAAGAGTTACGGCGGCGCTTGTTGCGGCTGGTGCTCTCGTTTTGTGTGCACTCAAGAAAAAGGATATATATATCGGCACGCATCTTTTAAAATGCGCCGGTGTGAGCGACGAAGGGTTTTCGGATATTAAAAATGAAGTGAAGCTTCTCGAAAGCAGAGTGTTTCCGACGATAGACGAAAAAGCGAAGGCGCTTATGATTGAAAAAATCAAGCTTGCAAAGGAAGACGGCGACAGCGTGGGCGGCATTCTCGAAACGGCTGTTTCGGGTGTTCCCGCAGGTGTGGGCGAGCCGTGGTTTGACTCGCTTGAGGGTGTGCTTTCTTCGGCACTTTTCTCAATACCCGGCATAAAAGGCGTTGAGTTCGGTGCGGGATTCTCGTGCGCCGAGCTTACGGGGAGCGAAATGAACGATGCGTTTTCGGTGGAAAACGGCACGGTGGTAACGAAAACAAACAATAACGGCGGCATAAACGGCGGCATTTCAAACGGTATGCCGATTGTATTCAGATGTGCCGTTAAGCCCACGCCGTCGATTGCGAAAAAACAAAGCACCGTTGATTTTAAGGAGCTTAAAAATACAGAGCTTACCGTGCACGGACGTCATGACCCGTGCATAGCACACAGAGCGAGAGCTGTTGTGGATTCTTTGACCGCAATAGCCATTTGCGATATGCTTCTTTTAAAATACGGAACGGATTGGTTGGCGGAATAATGGAATACGGTTGCATTGGCGAACATCTTTCTCACAGCTTTTCAAAAGAAATTCACGGGAAGCTGGGCTCGTATGAATACGAGCTTAAGGAGATACCGCGAGAGGAGCTCGGGAGTTTTTTTAAAGAGCGGAAATTTAAGGGAATAAACGTAACGATTCCGTACAAATACGACGTAATACCGTTTCTTGACGAAATTTCGGAAAAAGCAAAGGAAATAGGTGCGGTTAATACCGTTGTAAATAAAAACGGCAGGCTTTTCGGCTATAACACGGATTTTGACGGTATGACCTCTATGATCAAAAGAGCCGATGTTGATTTAAACGGCAAAACGGTTGCCGTTTTAGGCGGCGGCGGAACCTCGAAAACGGCTGTAAGCGTGGCAATTGCCCTGGGCGCAAAATGCGTGCTTCGCGTTTCGAGAATGCCGGGAACGGGCGATATACCGTACGACGAGCTTTACGAAAAAAGCGGCGAGGTAGACGTGATTATAAACACAACACCCTGCGGTATGTACCCAAAGCTTTTTTCGGCGGCGGTTGATGTTTCGCGCTTCGAAAAGCTTTCGGCGGTTTTCGACGCGGTATATAATCCGCTTCGCTCAAAGCTTGTAAGCGATGCGAAAAAGCTCGGCATAAAAGCGTGCGGGGGACTTTATATGCTCGTTTCGCAGGCGGTTTTCGCGTCGGAACGGTTTCTTTCGTGCGAATATAAAACGGAAATCACCGAAGAAATTTACAAAGCGATTTATAAGGAAAAAGAAAATATTGCTTTAATAGGAATGCCCGGAAGCGGCAAGACGACGGCAGGAAGGCTCGTTGCCGAAAAAACGGGAAAAAGATTTTTCGATGCCGACCTTTTGATTGAGGAAAAAGCGAAAATGTCCGTAAGCGATATTTTTTCAATTTACGGCGAGGAGTATTTCAGAAGCCTTGAAACCGAGGTTTTAAAGGAGCTTTCAAGTGAAACGGGCGCTGTAATTGCAACCGGCGGCGGTGCGGTTTTAAATTCGGAAAACATAGACTCTTTAAAAGAAAACGGACTTGTATTCTTTTTAAATAGGGATATTTCCGACATTGTGCCGACAAAAGACAGACCGCTTTCGGCAAATTCGGCAGACCTTAAAAAGCGCTTCGACGAGCGGTTTGAGCTTTATGTAAAAAGCAGTGACAGAATAATAGGCGACTTTTCGTCACCGGAGCTGACAGCGCTGAGAATAACGGAGAATTTTTATGAAGATACTTGTGATTAACGGGCCGAACATTAATATGCTCGGCATAAGAGAGCCGAATATTTACGGCAGGGGGACTTACGAAGAGCTTGTGGAAATGATTACGGAATACTGTAAGAAAAATGCGGTTGAGGTTTCGTTTTTTCAGTCGAACCACGAGGGTGATATTGTAGACGAAATTCAAAAAGCATATAAAAAATTCGATGCCATTGTAATTAACCCGGCGGCTTATACGCACACAAGCATTGCGATTTTGGACGCCTTAAAAAGCGTGGGTATTCCCACCGCGGAGGTTCATATTTCCGATGTGGATTCACGCGAGGATTTCAGGCAAAAAAGCTTTGTGAGCCTTTACGCCGAAAAGGTTATTAAAGGTCACGGCTTTTCGGGCTACACAGAAGCTATCGAATATTTTACGGGTAAAGAAAAATGATTGTAGGTTTTGAAAAATCCGAGGCACGCGGTAAGATTTTTGCGCCGCCTTCGAAGAGCTTTTGCCACCGTGCGCTTATTTGCGCATCCCTTACAAACGGAAAAAGCGTAATAAAAAATATTTCTCTTTCGGAGGATATTAAGGCGACCGCTTCCTGTTTAACGTCGCTCGGGGCAAATATCGAATTCGAGGGAAGTTCTGCGACGGTTTACGGAATCGACAGAAAAAAGCGTTTGGAAGAAGTGAGGCTTTTTTGCAACGAAAGCGGAAGTACATTAAGATTTTTAATTCCCGTGGCGGCGGTGCTTTCGAAAAAAACTGTTTTCGGCGGAAGCGAAAGGCTTTTGGAGCGCCCTTTAAATGTGTACGAGAGCATTTTCGATTTGAGAAAAGAAGACTCTGTTATTACCGTTTCGGGCGGCTTTCCCGGAGGCAGGGTTTGTGCCGACGGCAATGTGAGCAGTCAGTTTATAACGGGGCTTATGACAGCGCTTTCCATATGCGAGGGCGGCGGTGAAATAATTCTTAATTCGCCGCTTTCGAGCAAGCCGTACATAGATATAACAATCGAGGTTTTAAAGCACTTCGGCGTGACGGTTCAAAATAAGAATTACGAAGCGTTTAAGGTTTTGGGAGAACCGAAGCCGTGCGATTACACCGTAGAGGGCGATTGCTCAAATGCGGCGTTTCTTGAGGCTTTTAATCTTTTTTCGGGAGGTGTGAATGTTTCGGGAATAAACGAAAAAACGCTTCAGGGCGATTATTCTTATAAAAAATATTTCGAAATGTTAAAAAACGGCACACCCGTGCTACCCGTTGATGACTGCCCGGATTTAGCACCCGTTTTAATGTCCGTTGCGGCGGGTCTTAACGGCTGTGTTTTAACGGGTACGAAAAGGCTTAAAATAAAAGAGAGTGACAGGGGCGAGGCTATGAGGGAGGAGCTTTTGAAATTCGGCGCGAGTGTTTTTGTAAATGACGATTCGATAACCGTGGAAAACACGAAGCTTTACGCTCCGAAGGAAATTCTTTCAAGCCACAACGACCACCGCATTGCAATGGCACTTTCCGTTCTTTGCAGTGTTTTGGGCGGTAAGATAGACGGCTTTGAAGCGATAAACAAAAGCTATCCCGAATTTTTAAACGATATAAAAAAACTCGGCGTAAAAGCCGATATTCAGAAGGTGCAGTAAAATGAGTATGAATTTTAAAAGAAAGCTTCCGATTCCCGTTGATATTAAAGCGCAGTTTCCGCTTACGGAAGAGATGAAGCTTCAAAAGGAAAAGAACGATAAGGAAATTAAAGACGTATTTTCGGGGAAGTCCGACAAGTTTTTGCTTGTAATAGGTCCGTGTTCCGCAGACAGTAAAGAGCCGGTGCTCGATTATATTTCAAGGCTTCGTGCTCTTAAGGAAAGAGTTTCGGATAAAATAGTTATAGTGCCGAGAATTTATACAAACAAGCCCAGAACCACCGGTGACGGCTACAAGGGAATGCTTCATCAGCCCGACCCGTTCGGCAATCCCGATATGCTTCACGGAATTATTGCGATTCGCGACATACATATGAGCGCGCTTAAGGAATACGGCTTCTCCTGTGCGGACGAAATGCTTTATCCCGATAACTACCGCTACCTCTCCGATGTTCTTTCGTATGTTGCGGTGGGCGCTCGCTCGGTTGAAAATCAACAGCACCGCTTAACCTCAAGCGGACTTGAAGTTCCCGTAGGTATGAAAAACCCGACAGGCGGTGATATTTCCGTTATGATGAATGCCATTACAGCCGCACAGCACAAGCACACCTTTATTTATCGCGGGTGGGAGGTTGAAAGTGCGGGCAACGAATACGCCCACGCCATTTTGCGCGGCTATACGGACGGCAACGGTCACAATGTTTCGAACTATCATTATGAGGATATTTTAAGACTGTTTGAATGCTACGCTTCGACCTCCTTGAAAAATCCGTCTGTAATAATCGACTGCAACCATGCAAACTCCGGTAAAAAATTCCTTGAGCAAATAAGAATTGCAAAGGACGTTGTTTACAGCAGAAACCATAACGCGGACATAAAATCTCTTGTTAAGGGACTTATGATCGAAAGCTATATAGAGGACGGCTCGCAGAAGATCGGCGATAGTATTTACGGAAAATCAATTACCGACCCGTGCCTCGGCTGGGAAAAAACAGAGCGTCTTGTTCTTGAGCTTGCCGACGAATTATAATAACACGGCAAATTCGAAAAAAATCAAATACAATAAAAAATTATCTGCATATAAAACGGAAAAATATATGCAGATAATTTATTTTTTATGTGCAATAACAGCGGAGAGTTTCCGACAAAAAACGAGAAAAAAGGGGGTTTTGTCAGTGCAATTATGACAAAATAGGTAAAAACGGGAATTTTGTCGGCTTACAGACTGACAAAATAGGTGAAAACGGGAATTTTGTCGGTTTATAGACTGACAAAATTCTTGACGAATCGGCTTTTGTGTGGTATGTGGTTAAACAATCAAGTCCGAAGGGGAGTAAAGAAGATAAGTTGCGCCCGCAATTGTCAGCTCTTCTTTTTCGCCGAAGCCGTACAGCGCACCGGCAC
>CAZRXQ010000036.1:0-4375 GCA_964604065.1 uncultured Eubacteriales bacterium
AAAATGAGTAAGTCAAAGGGCAACGTAATTTACGCAGACGAGCTTTGCGCACGCTTCGGAACGGATGCCGTTCGTTACTACCTTCTTTCCGAAATGCCGCACGCTCAGGACGGCTCTATAAGCTATTCAACGATTATCGAGCGCTACAATTCCGACCTTGCAAACACAATCGGTAACCTTGTAAACCGCACAATTGCGATGAACAACAAATATTTCGGCGGCGTTATTCAAGCACCAGCGAGAGAAGAAGAGGTTGACACCGAGCTTAAAAGCACCGCTCTCGGCGCTCTTCCCGAAATAACAAAGCTTCTTGATACCTACAAGGTAAGCGACGCCGTTGCCGTTGTTTTGGAGCTTGCAAAGCGCTGTAACAAATACATCGACGAAACAATGCCGTGGGCACTTGCAAAGGACGAGGCGAAAAAAGAAAGACTCGGCACGGTTTTATACAACCTTTTAGAGAGCATTCGCTTTATAGCCGTTCTTTTAAAGCCGTTTATGCCCGAAACCTCCGACAAAATTCTCGCTCAGATTAATACAAGCGTAAACACTCACGAATCTCTTTCCTCCTTCGGCGCATTAAAGCCCGGCGAGAGCGTAGGAGAAGCAACACCTCTCTTCTCGCGTCTTGATGCCGAAAAGACTCTCAAGGAAATAGAGGACTCTCTTCCCGATGTTGAGCCCGAGGCTAAAGAAGAAGAGAAAAAAGAAATAGTAGGTCTTAAAGAAATCGAATTCGACGACTTTGCAAAGGTTGAGCTTCGCATTGCCGAGGTTGTTGACTGCAAGCCCGTAAAAAGAGCAAAAAAGCTTTTGGAGCTTACACTTAACGACGGCGCCAAAGAGCCGCGAACAATAGTTTCGGGTATTGCTCAGTGGTACAAGCCCGAGGACCTTTTAGGCAAGCACATAATAATTGTTGCCAACCTTAAGCCGAGAATACTTTGCGGTGTTGAAAGCCGCGGAATGCTCGTTGCGGGCGAGGTTAACGAAAACGACGTTAAGGTAGCCTTTGTTGAGGGTATGCCCGCGGGAACTGTTTTGGGCTGATGAACGGTATATTCGATACACACGCCCACTACACGGACAAAGCGTTTGACGTTGACCGCCAAAGTCTGCTCGACTCACTTTTTAAAGAAAGTGTTTGCGGGATCATAAACTGCGGCACAGATATCCCATCCTCTAAAGCCTCTTTGGAGCTCGCGGAAAAATACAGCGGCGTTTTTGCCGCCTGCGGAATACACCCCGAAGAGGATGAAAGCTTAAATAATGCGGCTCTTCTTTCACTTGAAGAGCTGCTTTTAAATGAAAATTGCGTTGCCGTAGGCGAAATAGGTCTTGACTATCACTACAGAACGGACAACAAGGAGCTTCAAAAGGAGTTTTTCGAAAAGCAGATTTTGCTTTCGAAAAAGCATTCGCTCCCCGTAATTATTCACGACCGCGAGGCGCACGGCGATACTATGGAAATTTTAAAGCGCACCGCGCCGAAAGGCGTTTTACACTGCTTTTCGGGAAGCGTAGAAACAATGCGTGAGGCTGTCGGTCTCGGACTGTACATAGGTCTCGGCGGTGCGGTTACGTTTAAAAACGCGCAAAAGCCCGTGGAGGTTGCAAAAGAAGTTCCGCTTGAAAGGCTTCTTCTTGAAACAGACTGCCCGTATATGGCACCCGTGCCCTTCAGGGGCAAACGAAACGATTCGTCGCTTATAAAATACGTTGCCGAAAAAATCGCGGAGGTACGCGGAATTTCAGAAGACGAGCTTTTATTAATAACAAAAGAAAACGCCGAACGGCTGTTTTCTCTTAAAACCGAACTTTGATTTTGGGTTTTTCGGCGCGCCGAGGCGTTTTTGCCTTGACACAAAAATAAAATTCCCGGGAGGCACTTATGAAAACTTCAACGGAAATAGCTTCCATAGCAAAAATAACAGGCGAACAAAGAGCTGTTGAGCTCGTCGCGAAAGCGGGCTTTGACGCTTGGGACTTTTCGATGTTCGATATGGCACACTTTAACAGAAAAACCGATTCTATAGAGGACAGCGGTCATCCGCTTTTTAAAGCCGATTACCTTTCCTTTGCAAGAGAGCTTAAAAAAATCGGACTCGAAAACGGCATAGAGTGCAATCAGTCACACGCGCCCTTCCCCTGCTGCAGTGAAAAAATGATGCCTTACCTTTTCAGGGCAATTGAATGCACCGCGGAAGCCGGCGGAAAAATTTGCATAATTCATCCCGACAACGACAAGTCCGCAAACGAAAACGCCGAAATGTTTTTCCGCCTTTTGCCGTTCGCGAAGGAATGCGGTGTAAAAATCGCAACGGAAAATATGTGGAATTGGGACGGCGAAAAAGACACGGCTTCGCCTGCCGCGTGCTCGGATGAAGTTGATTTCAACGCGCACCTTGACGCGGTAAATGATCCGTACCTTGTGGCGTGTCTTGATATAGGTCACTCCGAAATGCGCGGACTTAACACGACTGCCGAAAAAATGATAAAAGCTCTCGGAAGCCGTCTTGCCGCACTTCATATTCACGACAACGACCTTCATCACGACTCACATCAAATTCCGTTTTCAATGAAAATCGACTTTGAAAAGGTTGTAAAAGCGTTAAAAGAAATCGGCTACAGCGGTTATTTCACGCTTGAAGCCGACCAATATATGAAGAGCTTTTCCGCACTTGATGTTCAAAACGGCGTAAAAGATCTCTATAGCGCCGTAAGAAAGCTCGCGGATATGTTTGAACAGCAGTAAAATTTCACATTGTCAAAGCCCCTCCGAACACGGAAGGGCTTTATTTTTACGCCGTTTATGCATTTCGAATTTTTATACTATCAAAAAGTCCTGCGGAGAAAGAAGCACGCCTTCTATTTCGGCAACGGAGCTTGTGTAGTTTACATAAACCACTCTGTTATAATTGTAAACTATCTTAAAAATACCGGGCTTTATTTCCTCGTGCGAGGTAATTCTCATATCGGCTACCGCCTTAAGGCTTTTGATTTTCGAATAATACTGAGCCGCTATCGAAGCGTAGTTACCGTAGGAAAGCCCCTCACATTCCTCGTATGTGAACAAAAAGCTCGCAACGCCGCCGTATTCTACCGTTTTAAGCATTGTGTTCCACATATCGCCGTTGTTAACGTAGTCACAGCCGTAAATAACCGAGCCGTGAATAACCTCCTGTAAAAACGGTATTGCGTGAAGTCCGCTTCCGTCAAGCGTTTCGTATGATGTCGGAACGCAGGAAACTGCCGTCGCGTATTTCATAAGATATATAGCCGGGTGAGAGAGCATTAAAGAGCTTTCCGCACCGAGAGTGCCCGCCGCTTCTCTTGCGGCAACAAGCGCATCTGCTCTTGTCGTGTCCTTTGTCGAATACAAAATAAACGACAAATCGTTGACGGAAACATCGGTGTTGTCAAGCTTCAGTGAAAGCTTATAAAGCGAAGAGGTGTTATCGCGCAAGACGTCGTTGTCGCCGAGCGTTTTCTTTTCCGAATACGATTTTGTATACGAATTAAGCTCTGTATATGTAAAGGCTTTTGTTTTTCCCTTTCCGAGAGCCGAAGTGCCCTTACCCGTTAATACGTCCGCTTCAAGGAACACCCTTGAATTTTTCTCATCGGCAGTAGCTTTAAGCTGTAAAAAGTCCTTTTCTCCCCCGAGCTTTTTACTTAAGCTGCGATACGTAACGCCGCTTTGCAAAAGTCCGTCCGAAAGAGCACCGGAAAGTCTGAGCCAAACACTTCTTACACCCTTGGAATTAAGAAGCGTAACCATTTCCTCTGCCTGCTCAAACGTCGTGTAAAGTGTATCGTCCGTTCCGTCCGCAGAGCCTATTGCGGTTATTATAAACGGCAAATCGCCCGTGCTGTCCGAAACGCTGTCGCGAAGATAGCCTTTTTTTATGAAGAATTCTCTTACGAAAAACGCCGCATCGTTATATGCACCGTCGTCGCCGCGGCTGAAATTAAGAACAAGCGAAATTTCACCCGTATAGCTTGCGCCGAAAGAAGCCGAACGCTCTGTACGCACCGTCGGCGTTATGTTAAATACCGAATAAAGAAGACTTGTGCCGTCTGCCTTTGTGTCGTAATAAACAGTTGCAAGCGCGTCGCCGCCGTCAATAACGACTGTTGTAAGGCACTTGCCGTCGGAGTACGAATAAAACGGTATCAGTGCGCCATTGCTGAAGCTTTCCGAATTTACGTTGCTGTTATAAACGGGGAATTCTACCGACTTTTCGTCGCCGGGGCGCGCAAAGAGATCTACTATACAGCCGCTTCCGTCGGGGACTATGTAGTATGCATCTCCTATATTTTTGTCCACCGAAAACATTCCGGGTAAAACGGAAATATTTTCGATAATAAGCCC
>CAZRXQ010000036.1:4475-6506 GCA_964604065.1 uncultured Eubacteriales bacterium
AGAAGCTTTATCTCCGCATTAATTTCCTTAATGCTTTTTTCGGGGACTGATTTGTTTTTCTTTTTATTTTTGTTATTCATAGCCTTTTCCAACTTCGATTTAATACTATAAATATACCACTCAAGCACTCTCTTGTCAAACAACACACGCCAAAATCGTGCGTTTTTATTAAATAAACTGTAAATTTACCGTTTACTATGTGTAAATTTCACTTAATTCCCTAAAAAAATTAAATTACCACTTGTAAAATCGGCAAATATGTTATAAAATGTATGAGTTATTAAGTGTGCAAAAAACTCACACTGCAAAAGTAAGTAAAGGATGAAATTCAATGGCTGATAACGAAATCAAAACCAATGCCGAAATTTATCGCGAACAGCGCAAGGCACGTCTTGCCAAAGCCGCGAAAAAGAAAAGCTCACCCAAGCGTGACAAAGCAGTAAGAATAATCGTAAAAACTCTTTGCATTGTTCTTGTTGCCGCTATCGTTTTGTTCGGTGCAGGGCGTGTTCTTACAAACGTCTTCTGTGTTCCGCAAAAAACTCTTACGGTTGCCTCCTACAACGGCGAAAAGCTTAAGGCTGCCGAGTACAACTATTACTATATGACGCTCTACAACAGAATGGCATCTACCGCTCAGCAGTACGATTCCTACTACGGCACGGGCTACGGTGCATACTTCACGGGCTTTGACTACACGACAGACCCCGCAGAGCAGGAGTACACCGCATCCGACGCTCCCGAGGGAGTAGAGACCTGGGCAGACTATTTCAGAGTTTCCGCTTCCACCTCCGCTTTCTTCTATCAGGCAATCTTTGCCGATGCCACAAGCGAGGAAGCAAAGAACGCAGGCTTTACATATGACGAAGAGGAAATGAACGAAGAGGTTAACGAGAGCCTTGACTCTCTTAAGGAATATGCCGAAAAGTACGACTTCTCTCTTACAAACTACATCTCCCGCGTTTGCGGCGAGGGTCTTACAGAAAAGACATACACCGAGCTTCTTGAAAGAGATTACATCGTAAGCGCATACCTCACCTGGTATCAGGAGAACGAGAGCGACAAGCTCACAACCGACGATGTTACCGCATACTATAACGAGCACAAGAGCGATTTCGATATGGTAAGCGCAAGACTTTTCGCGGTTTCCTATGCCGAAAAGAGCGAGGATGACGAAAGCGACGACCCGACATATACAAAGGACGAGGCTAAGAAGAGAGCCGACGAATTCCTTTCAAAGGTAACAGACGAAGCCTCCTTCAAGACTCTTGCAAAAGAGTATGCTCCCGCTTCACAGGCTTCAAGCTATGAAGAAGACAGCGCAACACTTCTTGATTCTCAGAAGAAGAGCGCGGTTTCAATAGAATCTCTTGCAGAGTGGCTTTACGACTCCTCAAGAGCCGCAGGCGACAAGGCTGTTATAGAGGATGACGACAATTCCGCTTATTACGTTGCTTACATAACCGTTGCTCCGCATCCCGACGTAACGGATGCAGGCGTAAGCGTTCGTCACATTCTCTTCCAAGCTGCCACAGAGGACGAGGACGGCGAGGACTTAAGCGAGGATGAAATCGCCGCAAACGAAGCCGCCGCAAAGAAGAATGCCGAGGACACTCTTGCCGAATGGAAAAAGGGCGACGCTACGGAAGACAGCTTCGCGGCACTTGCCACAGAAAAAAGCGAGGACACCGGCTCAACCGAAAACGGCGGTCTTTACGAGGACATCAATGCGGACAGCTCCTATGTTACGGAGTTCAAGGCTTGGGCTATTGACACTTCAAGAAAGCCCGGCGATACAGGCATTGTAAAAACCGATTACGGTTATCACATTATGTACTTCGTTTCCGCTTCGGGCGAAAAGAAGTGGCAGAGCGACGTTCGTTCGACGGTTGCTTCCGACAATTACAACTCCTACATCGAAGACCTTTACGAGAAGATCGACGACGAAATCAAGGTTAACGACACCTTCGTAAATTACTTCGCGGGAAGACTTCAAAAAACAATAGCTTCTTCAATAGGCTGATAAATATT
>CAZRXQ010000036.1:6606-9861 GCA_964604065.1 uncultured Eubacteriales bacterium
TAAAGACTTTCGGCGTTTCTCAATTGCTCTGTTTCGCGCTCGTATTCCGCACGCGCCCTTGCTTCGTCAATATCCTCGGGCCACTCACAGCTGTGCGAAAATATAAGAACCTCATCGGGGCGAACCTCTATAAAGCCCTCGGAGTTAAACGCGCTTTTCCACTCACCGCCGATTTTTATTTTAATTTCGCCCGGAGCTACTGCCGCGGTCATGGGATAGTGCCCCGGGAGTATGCCTATTTCGCCGTCTATCGAATTAAACACGGCACTTTCCACATTTCCCGAAAAGAACTGTTTTTTGGGAGTGAACATTTCAAGCTTAAAGGTTGACATTAAAAGACCCCCTTAAAGCTCGGCGGCTTTTTTTCGAACGTCGTCGATATCGCCTGCCATAAAGAATGCCGCTTCGGGAATATCATCCGCTTCGCCGTCGATAATCTGCCTGAAGCTTTCAACCGTCCTTGAAAGCGGAACGTAAATGCCCTTGATTCCCGTAAAGCCTTCGGCAACGCTCATAGGCTGAGAAAGGAATTTTTGAAGCTTTCTTGCGCGGTAAACGGTGGCTCTGTCCTCATCGGAAAGCTCCTCCATACCGAGAATCGCTATAATATCCTTAAGCTCGGTGTAGCGCTGAAGGCATTCCTGAACGCCGCGTGCGACTCTGTAGTGAAGCTCGCCTACCGTTTCGGGCTCAAGAGCGCGGCTTGACGATTCAAGCGGGTCAACAGCCGGGTAAATGCCAAGCTCCGAAATACTTCTCGAAAGCACCGTTGTGGCATCAAGATGAGTAAATATCGTTGCGGGGGCGGGGTCTGTCAAGTCGTCCGCCGGGACATATACCGCCTGAACCGAGGTAATTGAGCCGTTGTTTGTAGAGGCTATTCTTTCCTCCAACGCGCCGAGCTCGTTTGCAAGTGTCGGCTGGTAGCCCACGGCACTCGGAAGTCTGCCCAAAAGTGCGCTTACCTCGTTGCCTGCCTGAACAAATCTGTAAATATTATCTATAAAAAGAAGCACGTCCTGCTTTTTTTCGTCACGAAGATATTCTGCCATGGTAAGCCCCGTAAGAGCTACTCTCATACGGCTTCCCGAGGGCTCGTTCATCTGACCGAAGGCAAGTATAGCCTTGTCGATAACGCCGCTTTCGGTCATATCGTTCATAAGCTCGTTGCCCTCGCGGCTTCGCTCGCCCACGCCCGTAAAAACGGAATAGCCGCCGTGATTCACCGCAATATTATGAATCATCTCCATAATAAGCACGGTTTTTCCTACACCCGCGCCGCCGAAAAGTCCGATTTTGCCGCCCTTTGCATACGGCACAAGAAGGTCTATTACCTTAATGCCAGTTTCAAGAATTTCTGTAGCCGGCTTTTGCTCGCTTAAAGCGGGGGCTTTTCTGTGAATCTGCCGTTTTTCTTCGGTCTTTATTTCGCCCTTGCCGTCAATGGGTCGTCCGAGAACGTCCACAACGCGCCCTATTACGGCGTCGCCCACGGGCACTTCTATTCCCTTACCGTCTGAAACAACCGAAAGTCCGCAACAAAGCCCTTCGGTAGCCTCAAGTGCAACCGCACGGACAATATTGTTTTCAAGGTGCATTGCCGTTTCAAGATGCTTATTAAATTTTTCCACGGTGAGAAGGCTGTTAATGGGCGGAAGCTTGCCGTCAAATCTTATATCGACAACAGGTCCCGATATTTTAACAACCGTTCCCTTCATTAAATCAGTCATTTTTCCTCCTAATCTTATCGAACCGTATGAAGTCGACTCTCTTCACCCTAAACGGCACCCGCTTCACAAGCGGCGGCTATTTCGGTAATTTCGTTTGTAATCTGAAGCTGTCTTGCGGCGTTAAGCTCCAAAGAAAGCTTTGATATCATCTCGTCCGCATTGCGCGTTGCGTTCTGCATTGCCGTCATTCTGGCAATATTTTCGCAAGCGGAGGACTGCATTAATATGTCGTACATAAAGCCCGTTACATATTGGTTAACAAGCTGTTCGAAAACAGCCTCAATAGACGGCTCGTAAATTACCCTTGCCTCGTAATCGTATTCGTACTCAAGGTCTCTGTAGTCTCTTCTTAAAAGCGGCAAAAGTCGCACACAGCGCGGAAGCTGAACCGATGCGTTCACGAATTCCGTGTAAACGATATATACCTCGTGATAATCGTTTGTAAGGTAAAGCTCAATAAGCTTTTGCCCTATTTGCGTAGCAAGGTTTAAGGTCGGGTGCTGAGATGCGCCGTACCACGAATAATCGGGATTTATGCCCTTATTTTTTAAAAGTCTGTCTCCCATAAGACCCAAGGATATAACGCATGGGTCTTTGTATTCCTTCATTTTCAAAAGAGCCTCGTTTAAAACGGCGCTGTTGTAGCCGCCGCAAAGTCCTTTATCCGAGGTAATCATAACAAAAACCGCCGTACCGTTGCCGTCATCGTCTATAAATTTATCGTGAATATCGTTGCGCTTCGCCTTAGAAAGAATGTCCTTAATGGTGGCACGAAGCCTTTTCATATAAAAAAGGTTGAAATCAATGTTTTCCATAGCCTTTTTCATACGCGACGACGAAAGAAGGTACATAGCATTCGTAATCTGCCGCGTTTCGCCTACAGCCTTAAGATGCTGTTTTATTTCATTAACACTGTTCATAACGTATCCACAAAGCTTTTAATAGCTTCCTCAAGCTCTTTCTCGGCAGATTCGCTTAAATCTCCGCTTTTTAAAACGGATTTAACAAGACCTATGTTGTGCTCCTTAAGATATGATAAGAGCTTTCTTGATGTCTCATATATTTTCGATTTTTCCACACCGGAAAATGCATCAAGCTTAAACGCCGAAAGAAGCGCCGTTTCTTCGAATATATTAAGCGGCTCGCCTTTTTTCTGCTTTAAAAGCTCCGTTAAGCACTCGCCTCTTCTCAAAAGGCGTGCGGTGGATTCGTCCACATCACTGCCGAACCGCGTGAAAACAGCCATTTCGCGATACTGCGAAAGCTCTATTCTCAAAGTGCCCGAAACCTTTCTCATTGCCTTGTGCTGAGCGGCTCTGCCGACACGCGAAACGGAAAGTCCCGTGTTAACGGCAGGTCTTATACCGCTGTGGAAAAGCTCGCTTTCAAGATAAATCTGACCGTCGGTAATGGAAATAACATTCGTCGGGATGTAAGCAGATATATTACCGCCCATGGTTTCCACTATGGGAAGCGCCGTTATACTGCCGCCGTTTTTAAGGCACGCGCTTCTTTCGAGAAGTCT
>CAZRXQ010000037.1:0-9688 GCA_964604065.1 uncultured Eubacteriales bacterium
GCTCTACAATGGTTATGGCTCAAACGGCAGGCTCGTACCTTTCGATTTACCTTATTAAAGACACGGGAATCATTCCGCAGAATATGATGCTTACGGTATTGACCGTGGCAATCGGAATAGGTATGCTTCCGTCGATGGTGCTTTTGCCGATTTTAAGAAAAAGATTTTCCTTAAAGCAAATTTACATAGGCAGTGCGCTTTTGGGTGCGGCTGTTACGGCGGCAATGTGGTTTGCGGGATATTCGAACGTATACGTTGTTTTGTTCTTCCTTATTTTGTACGGCGTTCCGCTCGGAGTTTTCAATGTTATTACATATGCGCTCGTAGCGGATGCGGTTGACTATAACGAATGGAAAACGGGAAAGAGAACCGAGGGCGTATGCTTTGCCGCACAAACGCTTATCAGTAAAGCAAACGCGGGTATTTCCACATTTGTTGTAAGCCTTACTCTTAAGGTTATAGATTTTAAATCGCCTATCGAAGAAATTGTAGACGGCAAAACCGTTACAACATATTTTTACGACCAGGGAGCTACCGTAAGCAACGGTCTTTTCATAATGCTTACCTTGCTTCCGTGCATCGGCTTTATTCTTGCCGCAATACCGATGTTCTTTAATACTTACACAGGCAAAAAGAAAGAAAAAATTCAGGCAGAGCTTGCAGAGCGCAGAAGTGTCGGCGAGACTGTTTGTGGTTTGGAGGATAAATAAATGAAACGTGTTGAAATAGCACAGCTTTACAGAGATTCGGCACCTTACGGAAACAAAGAAATTACCGTTTGCGGCTGGGTCAGAACACAAAGAGCATCTAAGTCCGTGGGCTTTCTCGAAATAAACGACGGCAGCTGCTTTAAGGGACTTCAGGTTGTTTTCGAAGAGTCCAAAATCGGTAATTTTAAGGACATTTGCAAAATAAACGTAGGCGCTTCCGTAATAGTTAAGGGCACACTTCTTTTGACTCCCGATGCCGCTCAGCCTTTTGAAATTAACGCTTCGGATATTTCGGTGGAGGGTGAATCCACTCCCGACTATCCGCTTCAGAAAAAGCGTCATACGCTTGAGTATCTTCGCACGGTAGGTCACCTTCGTCCGAGAGCGAATACATATTCCGCGGCGTTCAGAGTTCGCTCGGTTGCGGCATTCGCAATTCACAAATTCTTTAACGAGCGCGGCTTTTTGTACGCTCACACACCGCTTATTTCCTGCAGTGACTGCGAGGGTGCGGGTGAGATGTTCCGTGTTACCTCGTTTGATCTCGACAACATTCCGAGAACAGAGGACGGCGCTGTTGACTACAAGCAGGACTTTTTCGGCAAGCCCGCCTTCCTTACCGTTTCCGGTCAGCTTGAGGGCGAGATTATGGCTCAGTCCTTCGGAAACATTTATACCTTCGGTCCGACCTTCAGAGCGGAGCGCTCGTACACACAGCGCCATGCCGCCGAGTTTTGGATGATAGAGCCCGAAATCGCATTTGCCGATCTTTGCGACGATATGGACCTTGCCGAGGATATGATAAAATTCGTTATCAAATACGTTCTCGAAAACTGCAAGCAGGAGCTTGAGTTCTGCAATAAGTTTATTGATAACGGCCTTCTCGAAAGACTTAACGCAGTCGCAAATTCCGACTTTGCGAGAGTTGCATATACAGATGCCGTTAAGGAGCTTGAAAAGAACAACGACAATTTCGAATTCAAGGCATATTGGGGCTGTGACCTTCAGACGGAGCACGAAAGATACTTAACAGAGGTCGTTTTCAAAAAGCCCGTTTTCGTAACGGACTATCCGAAGGAGATAAAGGCATTCTATATGCGTCTTAACGATGACGGCAAAACCGTTGCCGCCGCAGACCTTCTTGTTATGGGCATAGGCGAAATAATAGGCGGCAGTCAGCGTGAGGAGCGCCTTGATGTTCTTCTTGACAGAATTCACGAATTAGGTCTTAAGGAAGAGGATTATTGGTGGTACTTAGAGCTTCGCAAATACGGCGGAACGCACCACGCGGGCTTCGGTCTCGGCTTTGAAAGACTTATTATGTACCTTACGGGTATTGCAAACATTCGCGATGTTTTACCCTTCCCGAGAACTACCGGTGTTGCGGAATTCTGATTAATGTATTTAGGGGCGATTTAAATGAAAAAAAGTTATCTTGAAATGACGAAGGCGGAGCTTTCGGCTGAGTACGAGGCAGTAAAAGCCGACTACGAAGCAATAAAGGCAAAGGGTATTTCCATTGATATGTCAAGAGGAAAGCCCGCTTCCGATCAGCTTGATATTTCAAACGGTATGCTCGACGTGTTTTCCGACGGCGATTTCAAATGTGAAGCAGGCGTTGATGTAAGAAACTACGGCGTGCTTCAGGGCATTCCCGAGTGTCAGAGAATGTTCGGCGAGCTTTTGGGCGTAAAGCCCGAAAACGTCATCGTAGGCGGCAACGCAAGCCTTTCGATGATGTACGATTACGTTGCGCAGTGTATGTATAACGGCGCGGGCTTTGAGCCGTGGGCATCTTCGGGTAAGGTTAAATTCCTTTGCCCGTGCCCCGGTTATGACCGCCACTTTGCAATATGCGAATTTTTCGGAATAGAAATGATAAACATTCCGATGAAGGACGACGGCCCGGATATGGATTTAATCGAGGAAGCCGTTAAGGACGAGCGCGTTAAGGGTATGTTCTGCGTTCCGAAATATTCGAATCCGCAGGGTATTACATTTTCCGATGAGGTCGTAAAAAGAATAGCAAATCTCGATACAGCAGCAAAGGACTTCAGAATTATCTGGGACAACGCTTACTGTGTTCACGATTTAACCGACGATCCCGACGAGCTTCTTAACATTTTCGACGTGCTTCCCGAGAAGAATAAGAATATGGTTGTAGAGGTTGCATCTACCTCCAAAATTTCTTATCCCGGTGCGGGCGTTGCGTGCCTTGTTTCCTCCGAGGATAACATAAAAGCTATTTTAAAGCGCCTTACCGTACAGTCCATAAGCTACGACAAGGTTAATATGTTAAGGCATTACAAGTATTTTAAAAACGCCGACGGTATAAAGGCGCATATGAAGCGTCACGCCGCAATATTAAAGCCTAAGTTCGACGCCGTAACAGAGAATCTCGAAAAAGAGCTCGGCGGACTTTCGATTGCAAAATGGCTCAACCCCAAGGGCGGATACTTTATAAGCCTTGACGTTACGGCGGGAAGTGCCGCAAGAGTAGGCGTGCTTTGCAAAGAGGCGGGCGTAACGCTTACAAAGGTAGGCGCAACCTTCCCTTACGGCAAAGACCCCTCGGACAGCAACATACGAATCGCACCCTCGTTCCCGACACCCGACGTTTTAAAGGAAGCCGTTGCAGTGCTTACGACCTCGGTTAAGCTTGCGTGTCTCGAAGAGCTTTTGAAATAAGGTGATGCGCGATGATTAGAATAGGTCACGGCTATGATGTGCACGCATTTGCGGATAGCAGAAAATGCATTATCGGCGGTGTTGCGGTTCCCTGCGAAAAGGGGCTTTTGGGACATTCGGATGCGGATGTGCTTCTTCACGCGATAAGCGACAGCCTTTTGGGCGCGGCTTCTCTCGGCGATATCGGAAAGCATTTTCCCGACACCGACCCTGCCTATAAGGGTGCGGACAGCTTAAAGCTTTTGGGTGAGGTAGCCTCGCTTTTGAAAAAAGAAGGCTTTAGAGTTGTAAACGTTGACAGCACCGTAATAGCGCAAATGCCGAAGCTTTCGCCTTATATCGACAAAATGCGCGAGAACATAGCCTCGGCGCTTGATACCGACATCGGAAATATAAGCGTAAAAGCCACAACCGAGGAAAAGCTCGGCTTTACCGGCAGAAAAGAAGGTATATCGGCACACGCCGTTTGCCTTATAGAAAAATCTTAATAGCAAATTTTTTACCCTTTCATATTATGTATTAAAAAACCGATGCATATTATGAAAGGGTATTATTATGGTGAAAAAAGGCTTAAAGGTAAGCTCTGTTACACTTGCCGTAAAGGGTAGAGAGCTTCTTATTAAAAACGGCTTTAATTCATATATTGCCCGTAATCCGAAGCCGAAAAGCGGCGAGGGGTGCGGGTACGTTATTTATATTTTGAATTACGACATTCGCTGTCTTGATATTTTGAGAAAAAACGGTATTACCGTAAAAGGCGAGGTCGGGGAGGAGCGATTATGATTTATCTTGACAATGCGGCAACCTCGTATCCGAAACCGTTTGAGGTTATAGAAGCCGTTACGCGTGCGTTTTCCGTTTACGGCGCGAATCCCGGAAGGAGCGGTCACGACCTTTCGGTTAATTCCGCTATGTGTGTTTACACGGCAAGAGAAAAGCTGAATGAGTATTTCGGCGGCTTCGGAAGCGAATATGTAAGCTTCACTTCAAACTGCACCGAGGCGCTTAACAAAGCGATTAAGGGAACTCTGAAAAAAGGCGAAGCGGTTTTAATATCATCGCTTGAGCACAATTCCGTTGCGCGTCCCGTTTATAAGCTTCAAGAGGAAAACGGTAATAAAATGCTTGTTTTCGACGTGAGCGAGGATGACGAAAAAACGCTTGAAAGCTTCAAACAAGCGCTTCGCGGTAAGCCGAGGGTTTGCGTTGTTACGGCGGTTTCGAATGTTTTCGGGAATATATTGCCTATTAAAAAGCTTGCTTCGGCGGCGCACGGTGCGGGTGCTATTTTTATTGTTGACGGTGCGCAGGGTGCGGGAGTTATAAAGCTTGATATTAAAGAGCAGGGAATAGACTGCCTGTGCGTTCCGGGACACAAGGGGCTTTTGGGTCCTATGGGAACGGGTGCTCTTCTTCATAACGGCTGTATTAAAAACACAATAGTCGAGGGCGGCACGGGAACATCCTCGTTTGAGCTTTCACAGCCGCCTATATACCCCGAAATGCTTGAAGCTGGAACGCTTAACGTACCGGGAATTGCGGGGCTTAAAAAGGGCGTTGAAATCGTTTCGGGGTACGGCACCGAAAATATTTTCGATGAGGAAAGCGAGCTTACGAAGGCTTTGTACGAGGGACTTAAAAACATTAAAAAAGTTAAGCTTTACGGGAATTACAGTAAGGAAAAATACGCGCCGCTTTTAAGCTTTAACATTGAAAATATGCACAGCGAAGAGGTTGCGGCGATTTTAAACGAAAGCTCTATTGCCGTAAGAGGGGGCTTTCACTGCTCGCCGCTTGCACACCGTTTTATGAAAACAGAGTCGACGGGCGCTGTCAGGGTCAGTCCGTCACGTTTTACGTCGAAAAAAGATATAAATAATCTGTTAAATGTGGTTAATAAAATTTGCAATTCTTGAAAATTTATGATATTATATAATAGTCTGTAGGCACTAAGGGCTGTTTTGCCCGAATTTGCCTTGTAAAATGTATTTTTTTATAAATTTCGGCGGCGCAGAAAAAGTTGAAAGCGGTGGGAAAATGAATGAGGTTTTAAGCTATCTTGAAAAAATGGGCGAGGCTCTTTTGAGCTTTAACTGGTTTTCGGATCTCTTTGACGTAATACTCGTAACCTTTGTTGTTTACGAGGCAATAAAGCTTGTGCGCGGCTCGCGCTCGTTTCAGGTTATTAAGGGCATAGTTTTCCTTATTGCTCTTTTTGTAATAGTAAAGCTTTTCAATATGGAAGCCAGCGAATTCCTTTTGACAAAGCTTTTCGAAAACGCACTTCTTATTCTCGTTGTTCTTTTTGCGCCGGAGCTTCGTAAAATTCTCGAAAAATTCGGCAGAAGGTCAATTGCCAATATTCCGCTTTTCAACTTTAAAAACGACGGCGACCTTCAAAAAGATATTACGAAAATGATAAACGATTTCTGTAAGGCGGCGGGCGACTTAAGCGAAACCAAAACAGGTGCGCTTGTCGTTTTCGAACGCGAAGCGCCGCTCGGCGAAATCATAAGCTCGGGAACGGTGCTTGACGCCTGCTCCTCGGCAGAGCTTTTTAACGGACTTTTCTTTAAAAACTCCGCTCTTCACGACGGTGCTGTTGTTGTAAGAAACGCACGAATTTATGCCGCCGGCTGTATTTTGCCGCTTACGCAAAATCAGCTCAGCAGTGAGCTCGGTACACGTCACCGTGCCGCCACGGGAATGAGCGAATCGAGCGACGCGGTCGTTGTTGTCGTATCCGAAGAGACGGGCGGTATTTCCGTTGCCACGGGCGGAACGCTTATGCGTGACATTCAAACGGGAGAGCTTCGCGAAATACTTCTTTCGTCACTTGTAAAGCAAAGCTCGGGCGAGCAGAAAAGATTCCGCTTGCCGAAGATAGGGAAGAAGAAAGGCGAGGGTGATAATAATGAAGACTAAGGGAAAGCTTGAAAGCCTTTTTTATAACGACAAAATCGTTCTTGCGATATCGTTTGTTGTCGCACTTGTTATCTGGCTTCTCGTTATTATAAATTACAGCCCCGAGGACACGCGAATAATAAGCGGCGTTAAGGTGCAAATTGACACAAGCGTCCCCGAGCAGTTTGGTCTTAAGGTTTTCGGCGAAACGAACTTTACCGTTGACGTTACCGTTAAGGGCAAAAAGTACATCATTTCGCCTGCCTCGCTTTCCGCAGACGATATTCTCGTTACGGCGCAAACAGCAAATGTCGATTCCGCCGGAAAAAGAACGCTTCAGCTTAAAGCGGAGTCGGCTTCGGGTGCTACGAATTATTCCATTTCTCTTACAACTCAAAAAACGGTAGACGTTTATTTTGACACCGAAAGCACTGTTCAGATGGTTGTCGAGCCCGAGGTTATTCACGACGGCTTCCCGATTGTGGAGGATGGCTTTACCACAGGCGAAATAACACTTTCGGAAGGCTCGGTTACGGTTTCCGGCCCTTCCACCGAAGTAAACAAGGTCAAAAAAATCGTTGCGCGCATTTCGCTTTCGGATTCTCTTACCTCCAATAAATCCGCCGACGCGGAGCTTGTGCTTCTTGACGAAAACGGAAAAAGCGATTTTAACTATCTTACACTTGACAAAAATAAGACCTCGCTTACGATTCCCGTTTTAAGACTTAAAACGGTCAATACTTCGGTTACGTTTAAAAACGCACCGGACGATCTTGTTTTAACTCCCTTAAAATACACCGTGTCGCCTTCAAAGGAAAGCTTCAAAATCCTTGTTGAGGATTACGACAAAACGGACTCCTACTCTGTAGGTACAATCGACTTTAAAACGATTTCTCCCGCAAACCACGTGTTTACCTTCCTTGCGGAGAACACGGAGCTCAGTGACGATTCCGAAACGGAAAGCTTTGTTGTAGATGTTGATGTTTCGGCGCTTTCGCAGGAGTACTTTACGCTTGACGCCGATAAAATCAAGGTTAACAACACCACCTCCGCGAAGTATACCGTCTCAAAGCTTGACAAGTCCGTAGCCGTAGTCGGCACAGAGGAAAACCTTAAAAACATTACGGCTGACGATATTACAGCAGAAATAGATCTTTCCGATCTTGAAATACGTCAGGGACAGACGGTAAGTGTTCCCGTTGATGTTTCCGTTAAAAGCAAAAACTGCTGGATTTACGGAACATACACTGTTGATGTTACTCTTTAATTTTAGCGAGGTGACTTATTTTGAAAAGAAACGGATTAAAGCTGTTTCTTCTTGTGTCGGTGCTTTGTGCGACGCTTCTTTTGTCGGGCTGTTCGTTTAATTTCTTTTCAATAGAAAGTCTCCTTTCGCCGCCGACGCTCTCCGGTAAAAACGGCGAGGTTCAAAAAGCGTTCAATCAGCTTGTCGGCACAAAAAACATTCAGCTTTGCACACCCTCAAAGGGAAACTACAAGTCCTCGTTCATTTTGTTTGATGTGGACGGTGACGGCGAGGAGGAGGCAGTTGTATTTTACACCGATACCTCCTCGGATTCTTCGGCAAGGCTTGCGTACCTTGACTGCATAAACGGCGTTTGGGTAAAGGCTTCGGACATAAAAGGCTCGGGCAGCGGCGTGTATGCCGTGGATTTTGCCGATTTAAACAACGACGGTACTTACGAAATAACCGTCGGCTGGTCTATGTTCGAAAATAAATCCGCGAAAATCGTAAATGTATACTCACTTTCGGAGGGCGAGACGGGCACTCTCGGACTTAATACCGTTTTAAACGAATATTATTCGGCGTGCCATCTTGCGGATTTCAACAACGACAAAACAGTTGATTTTATTCTTGTTTACATAGACGACACAGGCGACAGAGTCAAAACCTACTTCAGAGTTTTCGACCTTGACGGCTCGGGAAATATGGTTAAGTTCTCGGAGCTGACGCTTGACAGCTCGGCGTCCTCGGTAAATACAATAGTTTCCGATACGGGAAAAGGTAAAAACGGCGACTTTACGCGAGTTTTCGTAGAATTTATTAAAACGGATGCGTCTATGTTCACCGAGCTGATTTATTGGGACAACGACGCCTTAAAAAGCGTGAGAGCTTTAAGCGGTGCAACCTCGTCGCTTCGTTCGTCGAAGATTTCTCTTTTCGATATAGACGGCGACGGAAAAGAAGAAATTCCCGTTACGGTTGCCCTTGACAGCGAGCAAAAGGATTTTGTCGTTACGGTTGCGGGAAATGACTATACCTTTGCCGCCGTAAAGTGGATGAATGCTTACGGTGACGACAGCAAGGAAGACATTATTTCTGTTTTCAATCCGATTAATTCCTACATTTTTATGCTTCCGACAGGGAAAAGCATTACGGCACGTTACGATGTGTTCAGCGGTTCTCTTGTTTTTTACAAGTGGAATTCCGACAAAAAAACGCTTGAGGACGAGCTGTTCAGAATTACATATGCCCCTTCGGGTGACGAGACGCTTGTTGAAGGTATGAGCGAGCTGTTTTTAGAAACGGACGGCAAATATTGCTTCTCGGTTACGAAGAAGGGCGAAAAATACGGAATCACGGACGATATGATAGTATCTTCGTTTATTAAGCTTTAATCAGTTCCGCGAATGCGGTTTACAGGAGGTTTTAAATTATGAAAAAAGTGCTTATAGCAGAGGACGAGGCGGCAATAAGAGAGATTATAGCAATCACCTTAAGACGTGCCGGCTATGAGGTTACCGAGGCTTGCGACGGTGAGCAGGCTTTGCAGCTTTATGATGAGAAAAAGGACGAAATAGATGTAGTTCTTCTTGATATAATGATGCCCAAAACCGACGGGCTTGAGGTTTGCAAGCGCTTGAGAACAATAAGCGGCACGGTGGGAATTATTATGCTTACCGCAAAAACTCAGGAAATGGACAAGGTTTCCGGGCTTTTGATGGGCGCTGACGATTACATAACAAAGCCGTTTTCTCCTTCGGAGCTTATGGCGCGTGTGGACAGCGTTTACAGGCGCGTGGCAATGAATATGAGTCTCGGAAACGCTCAGCCAAAAAGCGATATTATTTCGCTTTCGCCGTTTGAGCTTAACATAAGAAATCGCACGCTCTTTAAAAACGGCGAGCAAATCGAGCTTACACAGGTCGAATTCCAGATAATAGAATACTTTTTCGTTAATGCCGGTAAGGCTTTAAGCAGAAACGACATTTTAAAGCACGTTTGGGGCGAGTCTTATTTCGGCGACGAAAAGGTTGTTGATGTTAACATAAGACGTCTTCGTATGAAAATCGAGGACGAGCCCTCTCTTCCGAGACACCTTGTAACGGTTTGGGGAATGGGCTACAAGTGGAACTGAACGGTT
>CAZRXQ010000038.1:0-9674 GCA_964604065.1 uncultured Eubacteriales bacterium
CTCATCTAAAGACCTCCTGAATTTCTAATCACTCACACAAAAACACGCACAAGCCCCTTTTACGGAAGCTCTGTGCGTGTCGGTTTGTTTTGTTATTAAATTACCGCTGTTTCACATTGCCGCCGTGCATATTCGCGATATTTCCTCTTAGGCTAATTCTACCATACCTAATTCACAGCGGCAATTGATATCTTTTACAAAATTTCTTCTCTTAGTTTGTTGCAATTCCACAAAGCATTTTGAATCCCCTCATTACGAAACGTCGATTGAAAAAATCTCACGGTCTATAATCTCGCAGGCGGATTCAATGCATTTTAAGCACGGTCTTTTTTTATAAAAATCGGCGGTACGCACCGTGGAAACGGGTGACGTGTCGTCGGTTTTTAATATTTCGCGGCAAATGTACGAGCCGTTTTTTTCGCCGAAAAGCTTCAAGAGGTGCTGAACGAGCTTATAATGTTCATCCTTTTTCGATTTATCGTAAATATCGGAATAGCCTTTTTTAATTCCCGCCAAAAGCTCCATAGCGCACGCCGCGCCGCAAACCTCGCGCATTCTGCCGAAGCCGCCGCCAAACGACGACGAAAGCTTCAAAGCAAATTCCTTTTCCATATTAAGCTCGTCGCAATACGCGCAAAATACCGCCTGACTGCAATTACAGCCTTCTAAAAAGAGCTCTGCGGCAAGCTTTTTGTGATCAGTCATACCGTAATCACCTCAATCGCGAATTTCCGTAATAGGCATAGAAGCTATCGCATTAAGGCTCAAATCCGCTTTTTTGCCGCTTATAAATTCGTAATACCCCTGCGCGCCGACCATAGCCGCATTATCACCGCAAAATTTAAGCTCCGGCATATACAGGTTTATATTGCGTTTTTCGCATTCCGCTTTCATTTTTTCGCGAAGCTTCGAATTAGCCGAAACACCGCCCGCAAGAACGATTTTTTCAAAGCCGTATTCCTCTGCGGCAAGCACCGTATTTTTCACAAGACAGTCCGTAACAGCCTTAATAAACGATGCGCCGAAATCCTCAACACTCACCTCTTCGCCCTTTTGGGAGGCGTTGTGAACGAGATTTACCGCGAACGTCTTAAGTCCCGAAAAGCTGAAATCGTATTTGCCGCTTGACGGGTGCGGTGTGGGGAATTTATATTTATTTTCGTCGCCGTTCTTCGAAGCCTTGTCAAGGTTCAGTCCGCCGGGGTACGGAAGCCCCACCGTTCTCGCCGCCTTGTCCATAGCCTCGCCTGCGGCATCGTCCGTGGTTTTACCAACGATTTCAAAATGCGTATAATCGTTGACCTTTACTATGTGGCTGTGACCGCCCGACACAACAAGCGCCAAAAACGGCGGCTTCAAATCGTTGTCTGTTATGTAATTCGCGGCTATGTGCGAGCGCAGATGATGCACGGGAACAAGCGGTATGCCCGCGGAATACGAAAGCCCCTTCGCAAAATTCACGCCAACAAGCAAAGCACCGATAAGTCCCGGTGCATATGTAACCGCCAAAGCGTCAATATCGGAAAGCTCGCACTCCGCTTTTAAAAGCGCTTCTTTCACAACGCCGCTTATCGCCTCGGCGTGGCGTCTTGATGCTATTTCCGGCACAACGCCGCCGTATATTTTGTGCTCCTCGACCTGCGAAGCCACAATGTTCGAAAGAACCTTTCTGCCATCCTCCACAACTGCGGCAGCCGTTTCGTCACAGGAGCTTTCAATTGCAAGTATTTTCATATCAATCTCCGAAAAAATAAGTATATATATATGCGTCTTCCTTGGGCTTTTCGTAAAAATCCTTACGCCTTCCCGAAAGCTTAAAGCCGAGCTTTTCGTAAAGTGCGACTGCGGGGCTGTTTCCGACGCGAACCTCAAGCGTTACAAATGCCGCCGAACGCCCCCGTGATTCATTTAAAGCTTCGCGCATAAGCTTCTCGCCTATACCTTGCTTTCTGTAATCCCCTAAGACACCTATATTTGTTATATAAACCTCGTCAAGCACGCAAAACGCGCCTATATACCCGACTGTTTTGCCGTTCGAAACAGCCGAAAGAAAAATATATTTTTCATCTTGAAGCGCTTCTAAAAGAGCGCTTTCACTCCACGGCACGGAAAAACATTCGCTTTCTATTTCAAAAAGCGCTGCCGAATCACCCGTATCGCATTTTTTAATAAAAAAATCCATATTACTTCGTATCGTACCAGGTCTTGCCCGAGTGAACATCCACCGTAAGCGGCACAGAAAGCTTTACTGCGTTTTCCATTTCATCCTTCAAAAGCGCGGCAACAGCCTCGGCTTTTTCCTCGGGTGCTTCTATTATCAGCTCATCGTGAACCTGCATTATAAGGTGCGCCTCGGGTATTTCTTTTTGAAGTCGCGAAAAAACTCTTATCATTGCGATTTTTATTATATCAGCCGCCGTGCCCTGAATCGGCATATTCATCGCAACTCTTTCGCCGAAGGCACGCATTACGGCGTTTTGCGCCGAAAGCTCGGGTAAATATCTGCGCCTGCCGAAAAGCGTTTCGGCAAAGCCCTTTTCCTTTGCGTCGGCTTTGCATTTCTCGGTAAACCGCGCAACACCCGAATAATTCGCAAGGTAGCTTTTAATGTATCTGTCGGCTTCCTTCACGCTTACGCCTATGTCCTTCGAAAGCGAAAACGCGCCTATTCCGTAAACAATGCCGAAGTTTACCGCCTTTGCTCTGCGGCGGTCGGCAGAGGTAACCTTTTCAAGCGGAAGCGAAAACACCTGCGACGCGGTAATAGCGTGGATATCGTCGCCGTTTACGAATGCGTTTATCATAGTTTCGTCGCCTGCCATAGACGCCAAAACGCGAAGCTCTATTTGCGAATAGTCGGCATCCACAAGAACAAAGCCGTCTTTTGCATTAAAGAATCTTCTCAACTCTCTTCCGACCTCGGTTCTTACGGGTATGTTCTGAAGGTTCGGCTCTGCGGAAGAAATTCTGCCCGTTCTCGTTTCCGTTTGATTCAGTGTCGAATGAATTCGCCCGTCGTTGTCTATAACCTTCAAAAGCCCGTCGCAATATGTCGATTTAAGCTTCGAAAGTGTGCGGTATTCGAGAATTTCGCCTATTATGGGGTGCTTGTCCTTTAACGACTCAAGTACCTCGGCATTTGTTGAATAGCCGCTTTTTGTTTTTTTGCCGTGCGGCAAATTAAGGTGTTCCTCCGAGAACAAAACCTCACCGAGCTGCTTCGGCGAATTAACGTTAAATTCCGAACCGGCGTAGGAGTATATTACGGAAAGCTTCTTTGAAAGGCGCTCGCCGAGCACCTCACCGTAGGCGGTTATGCCGTCTTTGTCAACGGAAAAGCCCTCGCGCTCCATTGACGAAAGCACTCTTGCAAGAGGAATTTCAATATCACATAAAAGCTTTTCCTGAGAATTTCTTTCAACCTCGGCAACAAGCTTTCCCGAAAGAGCGCGCACTGCGGCGGCATCGTTTACGGCAGTCTCGTTTTCGCGGTAAAAATCCTCAAGCTGTGAAAAATCAATACCGAACCTCGGCACGCCGTACACACCCGAAAGTGCACTTACCGAATAATCGGAGGAATTGGGATTCAAAAGATATCCCGCAAGCGACGTATCAAGCTTTAAAGAATTAAGTCTCACCGAATTCACATCGCAAAACGAATAAAGCGCCTTCGAATTATCAGTATATTTTAAAATGCTTTCATCCTCAAAAAGCCTTTCGGCAAATGATAAAAGCTCAAACCCGCTGTCTAAAAGGGCAACCCCGCGTGCGGTGTTTAAAAGCATATATTCCATTCCGCCGTCGGATGCCTTGGCAATAAAATACGCCTTGCCCTCTTTTTTAATTTCCGAAAAAAGCTCTTCGGCATCGCCCGAATAAAGCGTTGATGTCGCCTTCGGAAGCACCTCTTCGGCGTCGCCCGTCGCAGAATCGAGGTTAAGTCTTTTTAATATTTTAAACATCTCAAGCGACGAAAGAAGCGCCGTAGCTTTTTCTCTGTCGGGCTTTTTGATTTCGTAAAAATCGGGGTTTGTTTCAATCGGGGCTTCAAGGCATATTCTGCCGAGCGTTTTGCTCAAAAATGCGTTTTCCCTGTCGGCTTCAAGCTTAATTTTCATACCGGGCTTAATGTCAAGCTCGGGAAGATTTTCGTAAATATATTCAATTGAGCCGTATTTTGAAATAAGCTCCGAGGCGCCCTTTGCGCCTATTCCGGAAACACCGGGTATATTGTCCGAGGTATCGCCTTGAATAGCTTTTATATCTATAAGCTGCAAGGGGTCGTTAACCTTGTATTCCTCCGCGATTTTTCCCGTATCGTACTCGGTTGTTACAGCCTGTCCCATTTTCGTGGAAGCGAGAAGCACTGTTACGTTATCGCTTACAAGCTGTAAGCTGTCGCGGTCTCCGGTTGCAAGATAAACACTGTCTTCCTTATTCACGGCTCTCGAAAGCGTTCCGAGAATATCATCCGCCTCGTAGCCTTCTTTTTCGACTACGGTGTACCCCAAAGACACAAGAAGCTCCTTAAGCGGCGCAAACTGCTCTATAAGCTCCGTCGGCGCGGGCTTTCTGCCTGCCTTGTACTCGGAGTACATATTATGCCTGAAGGTCGGCGCGTGCACGTCAAACGCTATTGCCGCGTGCGTCGCCTCTGTTTTTTCAAGAAGCGAAAGAAATATATTCATAAAGCCGTAAATGCCGTTTGTATACCGACCGTCCTTTGTGGACAAAAGCCTTATGCCGTAATACGCCCTGTTAAGAATAGAGTTTCCGTCAACTACAAGAAGCTTCATTTTGCTCCTCCTAAACTAAATATTAAAAAGTAACTTCCGTTATGAAAGTATAGCCGTTCTCGGATAGATAATTCTCTTCCGAAAGCGCTCTTAAAAGTCCCAATGCCGTAACATTTTCGGGTTCGCCGGGTATTTTAACGGGTATGCCCGTTTTTTCTTCGATTACGCTGTCCATACCGTACATATTCGACACACCGCCGCAAAGGAAAATTCCGTTGTCGGTAATGTCTCTCACAAGCTCGGGCGGTGTAATTTCGAGCACGCTTTTTACCGCCTCGCAAATTTCCTCAACCGCCTCGCGCACGGCAAAATTAACCTCCGTAGCGGTCACCTCAAAGAAAAGCGGCATTCCGTCCGCCATATCCTTCCCCTTGCTCACCGCCGCCACGGCTTCGCTTCTTATAACCGCACCGCCGAGAATTTCCTTAAGTTCGGATGAAGTGAGCTTTCCCACGGCAATTCCGCGGTTTTCCTTAAGATATTTTTTAATTGCCCTGTCCATGGTCTCGCCGCCGACCTTAACGCTTTTGGAAACGGCTGTACTGCCCATTGTAACAACGGCAACACTCGTCGTGCCCGCGCCTACATTTACAATCATCGTACCGTATGGCTTTGTAATATCAACACCCGCGCCGAGAGCTGCCGCCAGAGGTTCTTCTATTAAAACGGCTCTGCCCGCACCCGCGCCCAAAACGCACGAAAGAATATTTCTTTTTTCAAGGCTTGTAAGCCCCGAGGGCATAGACGCCGCAACAGTCGGCTTAAAAATTTTATTCTTACAAATTTCATCCGTAAATATTTTTAAAAGCACCTCGGAATAATGAAGCTCCGATATGCTTCCCGAAAGAAGCGGTCTTACAAGCTTTATCGCATCGGGACAGCGACCCGTCATTTCAAGCGCCTTTTTCCCCGCCGCAAGAACCCTGCCCGTTTCGCGCTCAAGCGCGAGAACCGCCGGTTCTTTTAAAACAACGCCGCCGTTTTCAAGCGCCGCCGTAACGGTGCTTGTGCCTATATCAAGACCGATTTTAAGACCAACCACTAAGCTCACCCCGATTTTTTATCAGAAATATATATTACCACGAAAACAGCGGTTTGTAAACATTACGATTCATTATAACTCTTTTTCCCGCTTTTTTCAATATCCGAAAAGCCCAAAAACCCCGGTATAATTTTAATGTGAAATACAGCGCCGTAAAACAAAAACACAAAATACTATTGTAATATCCGAAATAATATGTTAAAATGTGACAACACACAAAAAACTTACGGAGAAGTATTATGAATACACCGAAAATTCTTACGGAAAAAGCAACCGAAATCGAAGCGAAACTTAAAGAAATTTACCCCGAGCTTGCGCCGTTTTTCAAAAAATGCTTTTTGAATACAATAGAAACAACAGTCACCCCGCTTGACGACGGCACTTTTTTTGTTATAACGGGTGACATTCCCGCAATGTGGCTTCGCGACAGCACGGCTCAGCTTAAGCCCTACATTCGCTATGCAAACGAGGATGACGACTTAAAAAACATTCTTCGCGGCGTAATAGCGCGTCAGTGCTTTTATGTAAATCTCGACCCGTACTCAAATGCGTGGTGTGCCGCAAAAATCAAGCACGACTCGCGTGACGAAACGGACTATTACAACGACCTTATTTGGGAGCGCAAATACGAAACAGATTCTCTTTGCGCGCCCGTGTACCTTGCACACGAATATTATCATACAACGCTTGACAGCTCTATTTTCACGGACGATTTTAAAAAAATGCTCGAAAACGTGGCAGCCGTCTTTAAAAGAGAGCAAAACCACCATTCATCAAGCTATTTCTTCAGACGCCCCGACTGCCCCGTTACGGACACTCTTCCGAACGACGGGCTCGGCAACGAGGTTTCGTATACCGGTATGACCTGGTCCGGCTTCAGACCGTCCGACGACCGCTGTCTTTACGGCTACCTTGTGCCGTCGAATATGATGGCTGTTTGCGCACTTAAAATGGCGGCGGAGCTTGCAAGCGTAGGCTTTGAGGATACAAAACTCGAAAGCGAATGCCGCTCGCTCGCCTTCGACATTGACGAGGGAATAAAAGAATTTGGCGTAATAGAAACGGAAAATAACGGTAAAATTTTCGCGTATGAAACAGACGGCAAAGGAAAATATCTTTTAATGGATGACGCAAATTCGCCGAGCCTTCTTTCCGCACCTTATCTCGGCTACTTAAAGCCCGACAACGAAATTTACAAAAACACGCGCCGCTTCATTCTTTCCGGCAGTAACCCGTGGTTTTTCGACGGTTCTGCGGCAAGGGGCGTGGGAAGTCCCCACACAGGCTCGGGCAAAATCTGGCACATAGCACTTATTATGCAAGCCCTCACGAGCACCGACCCCGCGGAAATTCGCGAATGCATCTCGATGATTACCTCTACCCACGCAGACACCTTTTTAATGCACGAATCGTTCAATAAAAACGACCCTTCGGACTTCACAAGACCGTGGTTTGCCTGGGCAAACAGCCTCTTCTCGGAGCTTATTATAGAAATCACCGAAGGAAGACTTCGCAAAATGATGTTTCCGGACTGAAAGCCCATAAACTGAAAATGAACCGCAAACCCCGCCCGAGACCTACCTCAAGCGGGGTTTTCAAATTGTATTAAAGACACATAGTCATATATACCGGGATGCAGGTAATTTCGCCGTTTACAGAAAGATTTTTCGGGTGGACGATATACGCGCCGCCTATTCTGCTATGATACTTATTTATGAAGCTTTCAAGAGAGGCTGTTGTATATTTCTTTCCCGACTTAACTTCAATGGGATAAATTTTCGGTTTCAGCTTACTGCCGTTTGAAAGGATAAAGTCGATTTCTATATCGTTTCTGTGTTTTTCTTCACTGTAATGAGTATAGAAAAAGAGCTTGTACTCCTTTGCGGCGAGAGACTGCGCCACTGCATTTTCAAAAAGCATGCCTTCGTTTATTGATAAATTATCGTGAAGGATCTGCCTGTAAAGCTCTCCGTCTGCAATTTCACTCTTTTCAAATGCGTGACTTACAAGAAGACCGGTATCACCCATATAGCATTTAACAAAGGTTCTGTCTTCGTTAAGAGACAAGCCTACATTCGGATCGGTACAGTTAAAGCATTCATTGCAAATCATCGAGTTTCCGAGCCAAAAGAAAGTGTCGTCATATTGATCTATTGTTGACCCGGCGGCAATTTGACTTAAAACAACTCGTTTTTCGTGCTTTGAAAGGAATCCCGGTATTTGCTCGTAAACGGACAATACTCTCGATTTATATTTGGCGTTAATTTTTTGAATATCATCTCTGTAAAGAGACAGAATATCCCTTTTTTCGGCATCTGCCGCTTCAAAATCTCTGCCCCCGGAAAGGTATGCATTAAGACTTTTCGGCATTCCGCCTATAAGCATATACTGTTTAAATAAGAGCATTGCTTTATTATGCATTTCTTGTATCAGCGGGACTTTGTTTTCAAAGCATTCTTTAATATAGTCAACAAGCATATCTTCCCCGAATGCCCAACAAAACTCTTCAAAATCAAGTGGGAACATTTTGAGCTTCCTTTCTTCCGAAGGAATCAAAATATCCTGAACATTTTCTTTAATTGAGATGAGTGAGCCTGTTTCGATGTAATCATATCTACCGTCGGCAACAAGATATTTAATCATTTCTCTCGCTTGTGGGTACTTTTGAACCTCATCGAAAATTATCACCGACTCACGCTCGTAGAGCTTTTTGCCGTATTCAAGAGAAAGAAACATAAATAAATCATCAAGATGACCTTTATATCGTGAAAAAGCAGTAATAACATTATCGTCCGCTTCGGCAAAATCAATCAATATATATGATTTATATTCGTTTTTGGCAAATTCTTCGACAATGGTGGATTTACCTATACGACGAGCACCTTCAACAAGTATTGCTTTAGTGCCGTTACACTCCTTTTTCCAATTGAGAAGCTTGTCATAAGCTTTTCTTTTGAATACCATAAAAATCACTCCTCTGAGTGTATTTTACCACACTTTCCAATAAAGCGCAAGATAATTTTGCCGAAAAGCCCAATAAAGCGCAAGATGAAATCGCTGTAAAACCTAATAAAGCGCAAGATACGCCTATATATTATTAATTAAACAAATCCGAATGACTCCCCAAGCGGGATAGCACAAGAACAAGAACATCATCAATAATCTCATAAATCAAAAGCCAATCAGGCTCAATATGACATTCGCGGCAGCCTTTGTATTCACCGGTTAAATTGTGGTCCTTAAATTTGGCATCCAGTGTTTCGCCGTTGGCAAGCACATCAACAACCGCAAACAGCTTATCAATATCTTTATTTTGCTTTTTTGAAAGTTTCAAATCTTTTTTGAATTGCGTCGTGAATTTTACTGTATATTTCATGAAAGCAGCGCCGCCTTCAAGTCATCTAAATTATCATATCCCTTCACATTGCTATCGTAAGCCACCTTCCGACCTTCCTCTATGGCGGCTACCGTAACGGAATTCGGAACATTCAAGCGCAATTCAAACGGAATCCCGTTTTCGCGAATCGTCTGACGCAAAAAAACATTTACAGCTGTTGACATATTCATTCCCAGCTCTTCAAAAATTTTTTCCGCAGCGATTTTAACCTGCTTTTCTGTGCGAATATTTAAATTTGTGGTTTCCATATAAATTACCTCCGTTATTATTGTATGATAATCGTAGCACATTATGCGCACAATGTCAACACACCGCACGAAAAAAACATAAAAAACAACACAAAGCCCACCCCGTTCGGGATGGGCTTTTCAAAGCTAAAACTTAAATTACTTAAGCTCAACCTTAGCGCCTGCTTCTTCAAGCTTTGCCTTAGCAGCTT
>CAZRXQ010000039.1:0-9532 GCA_964604065.1 uncultured Eubacteriales bacterium
TAGAGCCGGCGTTGCACGAATTTGCTTCTTTTGCCTTTGAGGATGTATGCCGTGAGTTTGTCCGTGAATTGCAAAAGAAAAACGCCCTTCCGTTCCGATTCGCAAAGATGGGACGATGGACGGGAAACACAACAATTAGGGACACCAAAGCAGAAAGCGGATTTAGAACGGCAAATACGGAAATTGACCTTTTGGCGATTGACCGAAGCGGAAAGGAATATTTAGTCGGAGAGTGCAAATTTAAGAAAGAACCGTTTACCTACGGTGAATATCTTGACACTCTTGCAAAGCTGACACCGCTAAAGAAAGACGCAAAATTTCATTATGCATTGTTCTCCGAAAACGGCTTTGATGAGAAAATCATTGCCGATGCGAGGGCAGACGGAGCAATACTCTATACTCTTAAACAGATTACCGAATTTAAATGACGAATCCGAAAAACGTCCTCAAGCCGAGGGCGTTTTGCTATTTCGGAATGTCATATTGTATCGTTAAGTTGTCAGTTAAGTAATAACTAAGTTACTGTTGTGTTTTGAAAATAATTGTGATACAATAGGGGGAGAAAAATGCCTGAGAGTATATAAGGAGGCAGAGGGATGTATCTTTTACCTACACCGAAAAAGCTTGAGCTTAAAAGCGGTATGCTTACATTTTCAAGAGAGGAAAATATGCCGCCCGTAAAAAAGGTGATTTCAAAGGAGCTTTTTATAAAAGAAAGCTACAGACTCACGGTTGACGGGAACGGCGTTTTAATTGAAGGTGCGGATGATGCCGGGCTTTATTACGGCACGCTTACCTTAAAACAGCTTTTAATGAATTACAGAGGATGCTTGCCGTATATGTATATTTCGGATGAGCCGGAGTATTCGTACAGAGGGTTTATGATTGACAGTGCGCGTCATTTCTTCACGGTTGACGAAATCAAGAAAATGATAGACGCGGCGGCGCTTCTTAAATTTAATAAATTCCATTTTCATCTTTCCGATGACCAGGGCTTCAGAATCGAAAGCGAGCGCTTTCCGCTTCTTCACGAAATAGGCTCAAAAAGAAAAGCCTCGCATTTCGGAACGGATACCTACAGCGATGAGGAGTATTCGGGATATTACACAAAGGATGAATTAAGAGATATTGTAGCTTACTGCAAGGAGCGCTTTATAGACGTTATTCCCGAGCTTGATTTCCCGGGGCACACCTCGTCCGTTCTTGCGGCATATCCGGAGCTTTCGTGCACGGGCAAAAAGACAGAGACAAAGCTTTGCGGCGGCGTGTACAACGACATTCTCTGCGGCGGCAGTGAAGAAGTGCTTCTGTTTTACCGCTCTCTTGTAGATGAGCTTTGCGAAATTTTCACGGGTGAATATTTCCACATCGGCGGCGACGAAGTGCCGAAGGTGCAGTGGAAGAGCTGTGAAAAATGCCAAAGAAAAATTAAAGAGCTCGGACTTCGTGATGAGGAACAGCTTCAAAGCTATCTTACAAACGAGCTTTCGCTGTATTTGAAAACGAAGGGCAAGACGGCGATTTGCTGGAACGAAGCTTTAAAAGGCGGCAATCTCGAACGCGGAAACGTTGCCGTTTCCATGTGGTGGGATAACGACGGTCTTTCTCAAAAATGGGCAAACGAGGGCGGACCTATTATTGCCGAATGCTTTAACCCGTATTATGTTGACTACCCTTACGGTCAGCACACTTTAAAAAGTATATATAATTTCAATCCAGAAAAAATCAAGGGTCTTGATTTTGTGGGCAGAGGCAGCATTTTGGGCGTTGAGTCTCCCATTTGGACAGAGCACATAGACAGCTTTGAAAAGATGTCGTTTATGTGCTTCCCGCGTTGGTTTGCCGTTGCCGAAACCGCCTGGTACGGAACGCAAAACAAAAGCTTTGAACGCTTCCTTGATACAACGGCATTCTACTGTGATATTTTAAAAGAGATGGGACACACACCTGCCTCAAAGGAATACTGGACGATTACGCCGGTGGACAAATATGTTCAGACACACAAATTCGTAAAAAATGCCGCGACTATGGAAACGGTAATGCAAACAATTGAAAGATTCTTTAAGAAAAAAGACAAAACGGAGGACAACTCTTGATTAAATATTCCGTTATAGGCACTTCGTGGATAACAAAAGCGTTTATCGACGGTGCGAAAAAAGTGCCGGAGCTTGCTCTTTCGGGTGTGTATTCGAGAACAAAGGAGCGAGCAGAGCAGTTTAAAAACGAGGTGGGTGCAAAAAAGACCTTCACATCTCTTAAAGAGCTTTGCGAGGACGACTGCGATTTTGTATATGTCGCAAGCCCCAATTCCTGCCATTTTTCACAGTGCAAATATCTTTTGGAAAACAAAAAAAGCGTTATCTGCGAAAAGCCGATTACAGTTACGGCAGACGAATTTCGCGAGCTTTTTGATGTGGCAGAAGAAAACGGCGTCATATATTTCGAAGCGATAATGTATATGCACACAAAAACGCGTAAGAAGCTTTCAGATGCGGTGAAAAAGCTCGGAAGCATTACGAGCGCGCACATTGACTATTCTCAGCTTTCTTCAAAATATCCCGCTTTGAAAAACGGCGAGCTTCCGAATATTTTCAATCCCGAAATGAAAACGGGGGCTTTGAACGATCTCGGCATTTACTGCGTTTATCCGGTGGTAGACCTGTTCGGCATTCCGAAAAAAATAGTTCCCGTGCAAACCTTTTTAAGTACCGGAGCGGACGGCTGCGGCTCGGCGGAATTTATATACGACACGCTTCAGGTGAGCGTTACGTACTCAAAGCTTGCCGAATCGCGTGCGCCGTCTCAAATTCTCGGTGATGAAGGAACGCTTACAATAGGAAAAATTTCTCAGCTCTCGGGAATAAAGCTTTACGGCAATGACGGAAATTGCGAAATAATTTCGGGTGAATTCGAAAAAAGCGAGCTTATGGCAAACGAGGCGCTCAGTATGGTGCGTTTTTTGAATAATCCGAAGGAAAGCCGCGGATTTTATCTTGAATGCGCGAGAATGTCCGAAAACGTTCTTTCGTGTATGGAAAAAATGAGAACGCTTTTTGAGGTGTGAAAAATGCTTGAAAAGGAAATTAAAGAGCTTCTTATTGCGGAAGGTGTAAGCGACGTAGGCTTTTGTAAAATAGATCTCCCGGGGGAAAGGCTAAAGTATGCAGTAAGCATAGTCGTAAGGCTTTCGGACGCCGTTGTCGAAGAAATCGAAAACGAGCCGACGGCAACGTATTTCAGTCATTACCGCACGGTGAATGCGTTTATTGACCGCTGTATTTTAAAAGTCGGGCTTTTTCTTCAAGAGAACGGCTACGAATTTATTCCCATTGCCGCATCTCAAAGTATGCCGGGAACGCATTTTAACGGAAGGCTTCCGCACAAAACCGCGGCAAGACTTTCGGGACTCGGGACAATCGGCAAAAACGCGCTGTTTCTTCATAAAAAATACGGCCCGCGTGTGCGCTTGGGGACGCTTCTTACAAATTGCCCCGTAGAGCGCGACTGCGAAATGCCCGAGGACCTTTGTAAAAACTGCGACAAATGCAAAATCGCTTGTCCGTCCGGTGCCGTGTTGGGCGTTTCGTGGCACGAGGGAATAAAGCGCGAGGAAATGTTTTCACCTGCCGTTTGCAGTGAATATATGAAAAAAGCCTTCGGGCACATAGGCAGGGGAGCTGTTTGCGGCATATGTATGAAGGTTTGTCCCGTGGGACAGGGCGAGCTTGAGAAGAAGGTGTAACGCATATGGCAAAGATTCTTGTTGCCGATGATGAGGAGCTCATAAGGCGGCTTATAGGCGATTGCCTGAAAAAAGAGGGACACGAGCCGCTGTTTGCGTGTGACGGTGAAGAGGCGCTCAGGCTGTTTAAAACGAATCCCGATGTTTCTTTGGCTCTTCTTGACGTTATGATGCCGGAAAAAGACGGGTGGGAGGTTTGCCGCAAAATTCGCGAATACAGCGGAATTCCCATAATTCTCGTTTCGGCGCGCTCACAAGATTTTGATCAGATAATGGGCTTTGAGGCGGGCGCGGACGATTACGTTACAAAGCCGTTTTCGGTGCAGATTTTAATGCGCCGAATAGATACGCTTTTAAAGCGCGGCGCGGCAATGCGTAACGAAAAATCAAAAAAGCTATCCCTTTGCGGGCTTCTTATTAATACCGAGGCGCACGACGTTATTCTCGGTGACAGCGTTTTGAACTTAACGCTTAAGGAATACAAAATACTCCTTAAGCTTGTGGCGCATCCCGGAAGAGTATTCACAAGAGAACAGCTTCTTGACGAAATTTGGGGAATAGAGTACGAGGGCGACACGCGCACGGTCGATTCGCATGTCGCACGGCTTCGCACAAAGCTCGGCAATTGGGGTACAGAGCATATTAAAACGATTTACGGTACAGGTTACAAAGCGGAATAAGAGGAGTAAGAAATGAAAAAAAAGCTCGGTATAAGAGCACGTGTTTTTCTTGAGGTTGGAACTATAATAACCGTATGCCTTTTGGCACTCACATTTGTCAATTCGAAAATGCTCGAAAAAGTGTATTTGTGGAATGCCGAGCGCGAACTTAAGTCGATTGCTCAAAAAACCGAAGGTATCGAAAACGGCGATTATTATTCACAACTTTCATATTATGAGGCGTTGTACGGCGTTAATATCGTTCTTTACGACGGCGAGGACAATTGCCTTTACGAAAGCGGCGGCGGATTTATTTCGGGAAAAAGGCTTTGGGTTATAAGCCGTTCCGAAAATGACGACGGCAGTTATTTTAATATTCTTTCCGAGGATGACAGCAGTACGCAGTATATTCTTTACGGTGAAGATTTCGGCGAAGGGTATCATCTTGAAATAACCTCGCAAAAAGACCCGATACAGGAAAATGCCGAGCTTGCGACGGGAGTTACGACTGCGGTGAGTGTTGTTGCGCTTCTTCTTACACTTGCCTTTATTTCGCTTTATGCAAAACGCTTTACAAAGCCGCTTATTAAAATGAGCGAAGTTACCGAAAAAATGAGCAAACTTGATTTTTCGGAGAAGCTTGACATTAAACGAAACGACGAAATAGGCGCGCTTTCGGAAAATATAAACAGGCTTTCCGCATCTTTGGATACGGCACTTACCGAGCTTAAGGAAACAAACGAAAGCTTAAGACGCGATATTGAAAAAGAACATGCCGTCGATAATATGCGAAAGGAATTTATTTCTTCGGCATCGCACGAATTAAAAACGCCTATAGCGATAATCCGCGGCTATACGGAAATGCTTAAGCTTTCGGTTTCCGAGGACGACGAAAGCTTAAAGGAATATTGCGATATAATAATAAACGAATCCGACAAAATGAACACGCTCGTTATAAATATGCTTGAAGCGTCGCTTTATTCATCGGGCGCGAGAAAGCCGCGAAAGAGCGAGTTTTCGGTTAATGACTTTATAGATTCGTTTTTAAAACGAAGCGCACCGATATTCGATGAAAAGGAAATTAAGTGCGTGTTCGAAAAAAGTGCGGACTGCGAAGTGTACGGCGACGAAAAACAGCTTGAAACGGTGCTTTCGAATCTTGTTACAAACGCTTGCAGTCACGCGCAGGGCGAAAAGCTTGTTAAGGTCTACACGAAAACGGATGGCGAAAACGTAACCATTTGTGTTTACAACAGCGGAAAGCCCATAGAAGACAAGGATAAGGACAATATATTTAAAAGCTTTTACAGAGCCGACAAGGCGCATTCGAGAGCGGAGGGTCGCTTCGGCTTGGGGCTTTCTATAGTAAAATCAATAACCGAGCTTCACGGTACGTCGTGCGGCTTCGAAAATACAGAGGACGGCGTAGTCTTCTTCTTTGAAATAGAAAAATCAAGCGGCTGTTGCCGTGATGTGTGAAAGGAAAACAGATGAACATTAATTTTGTAATACCCTGCCTTTTGGGTGTGGAAGGACTTATAGCAGACGAGCTTCGCACGCTTGAAGCGGAAAATGTTAAAGCCGAAAACGGGCGCGTGCTTTTTTCGGGTGATGAAAATATTCTCGCAAGAGTAAATATTTGCTCGCACTTTGCGGAAAGAGTTCAGATTCTTGTGGGAAGCTTTGAAGCGCACACCTTCGACGAGCTTTTCGAAAAAACAAAGGCTCTTCCGTGGGAGGAGTGGATAGGTGCGTATGACGCATTCCCCGTAAAGGGCTATTCGTTAAAGTCCGACCTTTTCAGCGTGAGCGACTGCCAATCCATTATTAAAAAAGCGGTAGTCGAAAGGCTCAAGAGCAAATACGGCATTTCGTGGTTTGACGAAACCGGACCCGTTCATCAAATTCAGTTTTCCATAATGAATAACACGGCGTCGCTTTTAATAGATACCTCGGGCGCGGGACTTCACAAGCGCGGTTACCGCTTACAGCAAAACGGCGCTCCCATAAAAGAAACTCTTGCGGCATCAATTGCGGCACTTGCAAAGCTTAAGCATTATCATACGCTTTACGACCCCATGTGCGGAAGCGGTACGCTTTTGATTGAGGGCGCTTTGTATGCCCACAACATAGCGCCGGGTCTTAACAGGCACTTTTCCGCGGAGCGCTTTGAGGTGCTTCCCGAAAAAATATGGAAAGAAGAGCGCGAAAGAGCGAGAAGCCTTGAAAAGGTCGATACGGATTTTGTCGGCTACGGCTCGGATGTCGACGGCGAAGCCGTAAAGCTTGCCATACAAAACGCTGCAAGATTGCCCATAGGCGAAAAGCTTCATTTTGAAAAGCGCGATATAAGAGACTTTAAAAAATACAGCGAGCGCGGTACGGTGCTTTGCAATCCGCCTTACGGCGAAAGACTTCTTGATATTAAGGAAGCCGAGGAGCTTTACCGCGAAATGGGAAAAGTATTTGACAAACAGCACGGTTGGAGTTATTATGTAATCACTCCGGATGAAGAGTTTGAAACGTGCTTCGGCAGAAAAGCCGATAAGTGCCGCAAGCTTTACAACGGTATGATAAAATGCCGACTTTATATGTACTTTAAATAAGTCGTTAAAGCGGTAAATTTGATTTAAAGGAGGCTACGGATGAAGTAATTATTTACTGTAAAAATGTCGGATTAAATGTTACTTAAATAAATTACATTTAAAATGACGGAAAATTTTAATGCAAGGAGGATAAGGATGAAGCATTTATTTATTGTTAATCCGAATTCCGGAAAAGGCGCACAAGCGCAGAAGTTTTTAGAAGGACTCCAAGATAAGCTCAAGGCGGCAGGTATTGAGAATTATGATATCCATATTACCGATGCCGCACGCGACGGGCTTGAATATACAAAAAAAGAAGTATCTAAGGGCGAGCCCATAAGGGTTTATGCCTGCGGCGGCGACGGAACGCTTTACGAGGTTGTAAACGCCTGCGTCGGTTACGAAAATGCCGAGGTTGCGGCAATTCCCCTGGGAAGCGGCAACGATTTTATAAGAATTTTCGGCAAAAAGGAAACGCTTTTAAATGTCGAGGATCACATAAACGGTACGCCGATGGATTTCGACCTTATTAAGTGCGGCGACGAGTACGCTATAAACCAGTGCTCAATGGGACTTGACGCCGAGGTTTGCGCAAAGCAGTCGAGCTTTAAGAAAATCCCGTTTTTGTCGGGAGAGGCGGCGTACACCGCATCGCTTCTTTACTGCTTTATAGGCAAAATGAAAAGTACCTTTACAGTTCAAATTGATGATGACGAGCCGTTTACAAGCGCCGTGCTTTTCTGCTTTGCGGGAAATTCACGCTGGTACGGCGGCGGATATATGGCGGCGCCGAAGGCACTTACATACGACGGACTTCTTGATTTTGTCATAGTTAAAAAGGACTGCCCGAGAATTTGGCTTTTAACGCTTATTAACAAGTACAAAAAAGGTCAGCACCTCGGTTGGGACCGCACCGTGTTTAAGCGCGGTAAGAAAATTACCGTAAAAAGCGAAAAGCCCGCCGCGGTCAATGTCGACGGCGAGTGTAAGTACGTAACCGAAAGCACCTTCGAAATAGTCGAAAAGGGCATAAAGTTCGTAGTTCCGCGCTGTTCGGATTTTATTGAAAGAATGAATAACGGAACACTGTAAATATTGCAGAAAATCACCGACCGCACGGTTTCGTGCGGTCGGTTGTATTAAAAATTTTCGATGATAAAAATAAATGTTTTGCTCGGAAACTCTTGATATTGTTTTCTCGGCAGAAAATTAATACAAATATTCTGTTGGAACATCATGTTTACACAGTTGAATACGAGGATATGTGCTTTATTGTTGTAGAAGTACCTCGTGCCGACCGCAGAGACAAGCCCGTTTACATCGGACAAGATTTATTTAAAGGTACTTTTAAAAGAAACCATGAAGGGGATTATCACTGCTCTAAAGAAGAAGTGAAATCTATGCTCAGGGATCAAGCAGATTCGACACAAGACGGACTTTTACTTGAGAATTTGTCGATCGACGACTTAAATCAAGATTCGATTCGTCGGTATCGTATTTTATTTAACAATTTGAAGCCCGACCACGTTTGGGCAAAGCTTGTTGATGATGAGTTTCTTTTGAAAATCGGCGCGGCGAAAAAAAGCCAAATTGACGGAAAGATTCACCCGACATTGGGAGGCTTGATTTTTTTCGGAGATTTTATGACTATTACCGATGAATTGCCGAATTATTTTTTGGATTACAGAGAACATATTTCCGGAGATACACGCTGGTCTGACCGAGTAAGCTCCGGAGACGGGAATTGGAGCGGCAATGTTTTTGATTTTTATTTTAAGATAATTGATAGGTTGACAGCGGATGTTAAGGTGCCGTTCAAATTGGATTCAGACTTGCGCCGCGTTGATGATACTCCTGTGCACAAATCACTAAGGGAATGTCTCGCCAATGCACTTATTCATGCAGACTATTACGGGCGACGCGGTATAGTTATAGACAAGGAATTCAGAAAAATCACTATATCTAATCCGGGTACATTTCGTATCAGCGTTGATGAAGCCATAGCAGGCGGAATCAGTGATGCACGAAACGGAAAGCTATTCAATATGTTTTCTCTTATTAAAGTCGGAGAGCGTTCGGGGCAAGGATTGTGTGATGTCTATAATATCTGGGAAGAGTGCGGATTTAAAAAGCCCGACTTGGCGGAAACCGTAGAGCCCGATCGTATTACGATCACACTGCAAATAAAACTCAGTGATGATGGTGATAATGATGGTGATAATGATGGTGATATTATAAATGACAGCGAAGATTTGAATAAAACTCAAATTCGTGTATACGCAGAAATCAAGAAAAAACCTTTAATTGTTGCTGCGGCTATTGCCGAAGCGCTTGATTTATCTAAACCCACTGTCGAACGAGCTATAGCCGTATTAAAGAAAAAAGGTTATATTATAAGAGAAGGCTCTGCAAGGAGCGGTAAATGGATTTTACGAAAATAGATAATTAAATAACGATATGCAATTAAATCACCGACCGCACGAAGCTGTGCGGTCGGTTGTATTAAGGGTTTATTTTTTCTTTGCGGCTTTTTTCTCTGCGCGAAG
>CAZRXQ010000040.1:0-1371 GCA_964604065.1 uncultured Eubacteriales bacterium
GGATTTTGCAACAAATGAGACAATGCAGAATATATGTAAAACCAAAAGGGGCTTCGATTGCGCCCCGGTTTTGTGTGCCGAATTTGTCATAGTTCCGTGCGACGGACTTTTGGGTAAGTGGAAATTTGACGATAAGCCCGAAAAATTCGATCTTGAAGTAGGCGATATACTCTCAAGCTCAGATTTCGTTTTATAATAAAAATCAATCAGAGGCTCACTTTTTCGGTGAACCTCTGACTTTTAGGTCTGCTTTTACAGTCTCTTTATTATTGTTATTTTATACATCGCCTAAATATTCTTCGAGGCAAAGACCGGAGGCTTTGATTTTTTTCGCTTCGTCTACGCCGACATAGCGCCAATGCCACGGCTCGTAAATAACGCCGGTTATGTCTTGCTTGTCTTTTGCATACCGCATAATAAAGCCGTAATCCTGCGCGTTTTCCGTTAGCCATTCAAACTGCTTTGTGTCTTCGAACCATTCTTCAATGCAGAGAATATCCATAGCAAAGCCGAGGTTGTGCTCGGAGGAGCCGGGCGGCATTATTTCTCTTGCGGCTTCGATCAACGCTTCCCTGTGGGAATAGCCGTTGTTTTCGTAAGCGGCTGTAAGATTGTTGAAATTCCTTTTTTGAAGGTCATATGAACGGTAACCGGAGCAGGGGGTAAGCTTTACACCGTCAGCCTTTGCGGCGTTGTACATTTTTTCGTAAGCTTCGGCAACGGTCTTTTCAAGTCGCTCGTCCGAACCGCAAACATAAACAAGCTCGGGATCATATGAATCGGGAATGCGGTAATTTGTATTAACGAGCGTCATATACGGGTTTGTTTTGCTTATTGTTATAACCGTCGGGTTTTCGAATGGGTCAACATCAACGCTTATGGCTTCCGAATAAACCGGCTCGGGAGTAACCGTGTCCGGTTCGGGGGGCACGGTGATTTCCGTTTCGGGAGGCTTTGATGTTGTACTTTCTTTTGGGAGGGTTGTTGATTCGTTTGGGGCGGTTGTGTCATCGACGCCTTCGCCGCCGCACGAGGTCAGCGTGAAAACGATTGTGACTGCAAGCAATATGCTTAAAAGCTTTTTCATAAACATTATCTCCTTTTAATTATTGACATCGACATCGTCAATAATTTTAGCAAAGGCTTTTTAAAGCTTAATTACGGAAAAATTACGATTTTTCAAAGATAAAGTAAATATTCCTTCATAAACAACAGTTTTTCGGTGTTTTAAATCGGGGAGGAATATTGCTTTTTATTTTCCGAGGGAAATACGGTTTATTCCACGGCGAAGGAAACTTCGGAAAAATCAAGGCTTAAAAGAGCCTCTTTTTTAATTTTGAAAACAGCTGTTTTTTCGGTTTCCGATAAAAA
>CAZRXQ010000040.1:1471-9488 GCA_964604065.1 uncultured Eubacteriales bacterium
AAGCCGCTGTTCGGAAGGAGCTTATCCGAATCGTATTTTTTAAATTCTTCAATATTAAGCTGGCAAAAGAAGAAATCCTCTTCGCCGATAAAGCCGTTTTCAAGCCATTCCTCGGGGCAGGTGGGCGCACCGAAAAATTTACTTGTGCCGGGGTCGTAATCGCCATGTGCTTTTTCTACGGTAAGTCCTATCATTATTTTATCCTCCTATGTATTCTTCAAGGCAAAGTCCGCTGTCTTTGATTTTTTTCGCATCCTCAACGCCGACGTATCGCCAATGGTACGGCTCAAAGCTTACGCCTGTAATATCTGTTTTGTTTTCGGGATATCTTAAAATAAAGCCGTAATTCTGCGCGTTCTGCGAGAGCCACTTGTATTCGTCGGTGCTTTCAAAGGATTTGTTTGCGGGCGAAAAATCCACGGCATAACCGAGGTTGTGCTCCGATGCGCCCGCCGGCAAAACAAATTCGGCAGCTTTTTTCGAAGCCTCGTCGTCGGAATAGCCCATGCTTTTGTAATAAGCCTTTTTGTTCGAGTAATTTTGATTTTGAAGCTCAAAGGAAGTATAGCACGAGTATGGTGTTAGCTTAACGCCGTCCGAAAGCGCGGCGGAATACATCTCTTCAAAATGAGAAGCAACTGTCGAATCAAGCTTTTCGCTTGTGTTTGCTACTGCCGTAAGAGCCTGCGGCTTGTAATTTTCGGGGAGTCTGTTATAAAAATTCACAAGCGTAATGTACGGATTTTCGCTGTTGGGTGTGACGGTTTTGATTTTTGTCGTATTATTCTTATTCGCGGCGGTTGTAGCGGTGGTTTCTTCCGCTTTGTCCGAAGCGGCTTCGGACGAGCTTTCCGAAATATCGGCGGAGGCTGTATCGGAAACGGCGGCGGAAGAGGAAGCCTCGCTTGACGTGCTTTGCTCGGTCGTTTGAGAAGAAAGCTCGTTTTTTGATGCCAGCTTTTTATTTCTGCCGGAAATAAAAATACAAACAGATGTTACAAAAATCGTTATTATTAAAAGAAGAGTAAGCAAAAACAGCGTTGCTTTACGTTCTCTTGATGTTTTTTTCATTATATAAATATCCTTTCGGGCGCTTTTTTACTTCATATAATTATATAATCTAAGACGCATAAAAGTCAATAGATATTCTTGGGAATAATAAGGAATAATTGTTTTTATTGTTTTTTACACCGCGGTGAGCTGTGTGGGTTTTTGTTTTGGCAAATGTGTTAAAAATGAGTCCGAAAGTTTGGTTAAAATATACACTCTTATATCCTTCCAATTAAAGCGTGTTTATTATATAATGTACTATGTAACATCAAACCTTGCTTTAAGAGGTGAAGCTTATGAGTGAGAAAAAACTGTATATATTGACGTACGAGCATGGTGGGTATGTTTTGTGGCGAGAGCATATACGACCGAGGCTTGAGAAGATTTTCGAGTGGATGGAAAAATATCCGAAGCTTAAAATCGGGCTTGATTACGAAGCGTTTACTTTTGACGAGTTTGAAAAAAGCGAGCCTGAGACGCTTGAGCTTATTAAAAACTTAATTGAAAAATATCCCGACAGAGTGGGGCTGGGTTCGACAACGTACGGTCAGCCGCTTTCGCTTGCGATTTCAGAGGAATCTAATGCACGTCAGCTGACGTATGCCGTGAAAACTAATATGAAATTTTTCGGTAAAACGCCGCCGGTGTATGCTATTTCGGAGTTTGCGCTTAATAACCAAACGCCTCAGCTTGCCGCGCTTTCGGGCTACAAGGGTGCTCTTTTGCGCTCTCACGTTATGGGCTACGGCTATCCTAAAAATTTTGACAGTGCATACGGCAAATGGATAGGTCGCGACAAAACCGCACTGCCTGCCGTTCCGACATACATAGGGCAGGGCAGAGGCTTTAACTGCTGTACCGTTGACAATTGGATTTTTTCGCGCTGGCCCAGTGAGAGCGACCTTTATTCACCGGATGATTTTATTAATATGTTTTCAAAGTACGAGCCGCTTCTTGCGTCGAGATACGACGATGTTTGTCAGGACATAGAGCCCGTTACGGAATATGCGGAAACAAAGGACAATTACAGCTATGTTTTACTTGAGGATATTTTGAAGCTTTACGGCGAGCCAAAGGATGAGCTTGTAACAACAGACAACGACTTTCACGTTCAAATGCCGTGGGGTTATTGCGGAAACGAAATTTTCAATATGGGGCGCAAAGCCGAAACCGAAGCGGTTCGTGCCGAGAAGCTTTGTGCGCTCTCTTTTGTGCTCGGCGGGGAAGGCTGTGAAAACCTTCTTGAAAAGACTTGGAAAAACGCGCTTATTTCACAGCATCACGATATAACGATATGCGGTCTGCTTGACCTTTCACGAAGATTTTTGCCGCTCTCGCTTGAGGCTTCGAAGGCGGCTTCCCAGAATGCGCTTTCGTATATTGCGACTCATTTTGAGGGCACGGACGGCAAAAGCACCGTCGGCATTAATCTTCATTCATTCCCCGTTGACGAGTGGCTTGAAACCGAAAGCGGTAACCTTCACGTTAAGCTTCCCGCGTTTTCCGCCAAGATAATCGAGTACGACCGTAAAACATACGAGTACTCATACAGCGAAGAAAGCGGCGTTCTTGAAACGCCCGTTTACCGTGTGAAGCTGACGGAGTACGGAATAGAATATTTAAAAGATATAAAAAGCGGCAGACCTATATTCGATAATAAGGATGAAGCGCTTTTTACCGCGCTTGTCGAAAATAAAATGAGCTGCTCACGCGGCGCGTGGCGCGTGGAAATTCACGAGGATTTTGCTAAGGCTGTTTACGGCGGTGATATAGGCGGCATTCCGTTTACGTTTGAAATGCGCTTTTTCGGTGAATCTGAACGCATTGACTGCAAAACCGACTTTGAAATGCACGGCGAGCATGTAGGCGAAGCGGGCGAATGCCACGGACTTAATAAATCCGTTACGGTTGACGGTATGACGCACGAGAATAAGCTCAACTTTAACCTTAGGTTGTGCCTTACCTCCGAGCGCAAAATATACCGTGATTTGCCGTATTCCGTTTCGGAGTGGAACGGCTGTGTGAGAGACGTTGAGGACTATTGGTACAAGACCGATAAAATAATTTACGACAAAGAGGTAACCGAGAAGGAGTCGTTTAATTCCTCCACATACACAAGCGGTATTTACTGGGTTGCGCTTCGCGATGAAAACTGCGGCTTTGCCGTTATGAACCGCGGATGTATGGGTGCTGTTATACGCGGTAATCTTTTGTCTGTGCCGCTTCTTTACTCAAACCTTTATATGTGCGGAACGAGAATTCTCGAAGGAACGTTTTCGGACGAATTCGCGCTGTTGCCGTTTGGGGCAAAGCTTTCGAATGCAGAGCTTCATAAAAAGGCTGTTTCGTATTCGTACTTGCCGCACACGGTTACGGCAACGGGCACTGCCGGTGCGAAAAAGGAGCTTTCCACAGCAAAGCTTAATTCCGAAGGCGGCGAGGTTATTTTAACTGCGCTTTACCCGGAAAACGGCGAGGTTTATGCGCGCTTTTGCAATTATTCTGACGAGGCGGGCGTTGCCGAATTTTCAACCTTCGCGGGGGATGCCGAATTCGAAACCGATCTTCTCGGGAACAGAATATCCGAAATAACGGACGGAAAGCTTCATTTTCGCCCGTGGGAAATAAAAACAGTAAAATTAAAGTCGAATTGATTTTTAAATCAGCTTGACTTATAAAGAAGGAGAATATTTATGGCAGAAATTTTTAAAAGCTTATGGAGTGAAAATCCTCCCGCGACCTTTGCGACAATTTGTCTTGCGCTTTACTTTTTCGGTATGGCTGTTGTGTTTGTTTCAAAGCCTCTTAAAAATGCCGAAAGCTTTTCCATTAAGCCGGTAGACAATGCCGGCAAGACGGAGATTCGCGTTTATTACGGCGGCATTTCCTTTGCCCTCGGCGCATTTCTTTTGTACCTTGCGGTAGCTCTCGGCACGGCGTATCATTCGCTTATAGGCGGTATGATTTTCGCAACAACCGTATTTGTTACGAGAAGCATTTTCCTTTGCGTTGACAAAGGTTGGAAGTGCCCGTACACAAAGCTTGCAATCCCAGCAGAGGGCGCATTTGTAATAGCCTTGTGGGTAACCTTTTTCCTTGCGCAAAAGTATATTTAACGGAGGCTGTTATGAATAACAATGCAACGATAATTGCCCTTTCGGGTAAGGGCGGAGTGGGTAAAACCTCTATTTCGGCGGCAATAGTAAAGCTTCTTGCCGAAAATTATCCGAACAAAAAAATTCTTGCTATTGATGCAGACCCCGCAGTAGGACTTTCGACGGCTCTGGGGATTGATGTTAAAATGACTATTGACGACATCAGAAAAGAAATTGTGGCATCGGTTGAAGACGGTGACACAAAAACCGCGGTAGAGCTTTTGGGTGACGCGAAATATAAAATTTTCGACGCACTTGTCGAAACGGACGGCTTTGCTTTTATTGCGGTGGGAAGACCGGAAAGCGCCGGCTGTTACTGTAAAATCAACTCTTATTTAAAAGAGGTAATTAAAATTCTTTCAGCCGATTTTGACTACGTTGTAATAGACGGCGAGGCGGGAATAGAGCAAATTAACCGCCGTGTTATGGAGCACGTTACGCACCTTCTTCTTATTACGGATGCGAGCAAAAAAGGCACGCAGGTTATAACTACCATTAAAAGCGTTGCCGACGAGCTTGTTATGTATAAAAAAATAGGTGCGATTGTAAACAGACTTCCGGATGAAAGTGTAATCGAGCATATAAACACAAACGGTATTCCGGTTCTTTCGTATATTAAAAGCGACAAGAATCTCGTGATTTACGATATTGAAGGCAAGGACATCACAAAGCTGCCCGACGATTCCGCGATTGTAGAAGGGGCAAAAGAAGCTCTTGCGAAGATGGGAGTGATTTAAGTTGAAGGATTTAAAGCATCTTTATGTTTTCGAAAAGCTTTTGGATGAAGCGAACAACGCGCTTGTTCAAAAAGCGAAAGCCGACGGCGGAATCGCTCTCGGCTACACCTGCTACCACATTCCCGAGGTACTTCTTAACTGCGGTAATTGCTTTTCCGTAAGGCTTCGCGCACCGCGAACCGGCTCGCTCGACATTGCAACATATTATATGAGCAATTTTGTTTGCGGGTTTTCAAAGGCGATTTTAGAGCGCGCTATTGAGGGCGGCTACAACTTTTTAAATGCGCTTTTAGCTTCGGAAACCTGCTCGGAAATGAACAGAGCCGCAGAGCATTTTGAGCTTCTCGATTTAGTTCCGAATGATAAGTTCTTCCTTACTTTTCTCGATGCGCCCTTTAAAATCGAAGAGCATACGCTTAAGCACTATGTAAATCAAACGCGAATTAAAATTCTCGATATGCTATCTTCCGTTTACGGCGTAGATACCTCGGACGAGGCACTTCTTAAAGCTGTTCGCGAGCACAACGAGGTTTGCAGACTTATTACGGAAATAGGCGAATACAGAAAAGAGGACAACCCGAGAATTACGGGCTATGAGTACCACGTTATTAATCTTGTTTCGTATTGCTGTCCGAAGGCGCTTATTTTGCCGCTTCTTCGCGAAACAGCTGAGGAATTAAAAACACGTGAGCCCGATGCGAAAAAGAATTTCAGGGCGAAGATAGTTGTGGTAGGCTCCGAGATGGACGACCCCGAGTTTACCTCTTTAATAGAGGACAGCGGTGCGCGTGTTGTTGCGGACAGGTTTTGCTTCGGCGCGCTTCCCGGCAGACAGGAAATTCCCGTTGACCCCGAAAAAGGCGACGTGCTAACGCAGATTTGCCGTCACTATCTTGTTACCAGCCAGTGTCCGAGATTTATGAGTCACGAAAAGGTGCAGGAGCGCCGCGACTATGTAAAAGCGCTTGTTGATGAATATCACGCAGACGGCGTGCTGTACGAACAGCTTAAGTTTTGCGAATATTGGGGCTATGAAAGAGCGCTTGCTTCATATGTTATGAGCAACGATTACGGCGTGCCGACTGCCGCGGTTGACAGGCAGTATACCGCGTCCTCCTCGGGACAGCTGAGAACACGCGTTCAGGCATTTGTGGAAAGCCTTGAAATCAAAAAAATCCAAAGGGAAAGGGGACTTAAGAATGACTGAATACGGTAAGCTTTACAAGGAACATACGGCTTTACTTAAGCACCGCGAATGGCGTGGGCTAAAGGACACGCTTTATGATTATTACCGCTGGCTTGTTACCTGGAAGGATATGATTAAAATGGTGCTTAAAGCACCCGTTTCCACGGTAAAGGGGCTTTGGCGTTACCGTTGGATGGCGTCGTATCTTGCCGCGCCAGCCTTTGTTGACAGGCACGTTGCGGGTCTTCGCGGTCCGCAGCTTCGTATGGCACACCTTCATTACAATATGATTGTAAAGCACACAACAAAGCTTATTAACATCTCCTTCAGAGCCGACGAAAAAATAAATCCCGGGAATAAGCTTTCAAAAAGGATAGTGCTTACCGATGAGATTGTGCCGAATGAGGTTTTTACGGGCTTCCCGAACCTTATTCCCATGCCGCTTCAGACACTTCCGATATTCCTTTCCTCTATGGTTGATCAGCAAATTACACCGCCGTATCTTGAGGTTACGGAAAGCTTCGGCGTGCCCGCAGACGTTTGTCCGCTTCCGAGTGCCGAGGCAGGTGTCGCAATAGAAGACGACTATCCGAAAATGGGCTGTTGTATGATAGGTACTAATATGCCGTGCGACGGCTCTATTATGAATTCAACCTTCCTTGACAGGCGCTTGGGGCTTCCCACGCACTGCTTCGGCGTGCCGCTTCGCTATAACGGCGAGGACGTTCAGGAGTACGGCGTTGACGAGATTAAATCGCTTATTAAATTTATCGAAGATAAGACCGGCGAAAAGTTCGATTGGGATGCGTATTTTAAGAGAATGAAGCAGTACAACGAACAGCTTGATTACGAACGTCAAAAATGGGATATAAACAAAACGCCGTATCCGCAAATGACAGGCGCATGCTTTTGGCTTTACAGAATATTTTATTTTAACCTTTCCGGCGGCTCTAACGAGAAGTTTTTAAAGGTCGACAAAAAGGTTAATAAAATTATGATGAAGGCATACGAAAAGAAAACGCCCGTTTCGAAGGGAATGCGTCACAGAGCCGTTGTGTGGAGCTGTCCGGCAAACTATTACACAAGCTTTGCGAATTGGCTTGAAAACTGCTGGGGTATGAATGTTGTTATGGATATGGAAACTATGATTTCCTATCTTGAAATTAACGATAACGACAAGGAGCAGTCTCTTAAGGATTTGGCAAAAACGTATCAGCGTTCGATTATGAGAAAGCACACAAAGGGCGGTTACAGAAATGTTGTAGACGAGCTTTGGAGAATTGTCGAGGAATACAATGCCGATACGGTAATAATGTATGACCAGATTTCCTGTAAGGGAATGGACGGTCTTACGGGTATTTTTGACGATCAGGCACGCGAAAAGGATATTAACTTTATTTGGGTTAAGCAGGATCTTATGGACCCGAGAACGATTTCGAGACGCGATATGCGCGAGCAGGTTAACAAATATATGCAAACCGTTTTACAGGAAGAACCGCTTGATCCGTCGCTTCTTGATTTTGAAGACGATTTGGCTTGGTAAAGGAGAAAAGTATTATGAAATATTTCGGTGGATGCGATGTAGGCTCTACATATACAAAATGTGTCATTCTTGACGAAAACGGCAAAATTGCCGCCGCTGTTACAAACAGAAGTAAAATCAATCCCGTTAAAAGTGCCGAGATAGCGCTTGACGAAGCGGTTTCTCAGGTTGAAGGTCTCGGCTCTCCGAAGGAGCTTTCGTACCTTATAGGTACGGGCTACGGCAGAAATAAAGTGCCGTTTGCCGATGAGAACATATCCGAGATAAGCTGTCACGCAATGGGCGTGCACGTTACAAACCCCGAGGTAAAGGCTATTATCGACATCGGCGGTCAGGACGTTAAGGG
>CAZRXQ010000041.1:0-3422 GCA_964604065.1 uncultured Eubacteriales bacterium
TATATGCCCGTCGGCAAGGATGCCGTTCCGGAGCTTATGGTAAGCGCCGAGCAAAGAAAGAGGGCTTACGACCTTATAAGAAAAGCAAGAAACGAAAAGCCGATGTTCCTTATGGACTTCTGGAACGACGGCGAGTATGTTCAGGGCTGTGTTGCCGGCGGCAGACATTACCTTCACATTAACGCAAACGGCGATGTTGAGCCTTGCGCATTCGTTCATTATTCAAACGTAAACATCAAAGAGGTTTCTCTTTTGGATGCGCTTAAGTCTCCGCTCTTTATGGAGTACTACAAGGGTCAGCCGTGGAATCAAAACCACCTTCGTCCCTGCCCGGTGCTTGACAATCCCGATGCCATTATAGAGGCTGTTGAGCGCTCCGGCGCACACTCAACCGAAATGTTAGCACCCGAAGACCCGCGTGACCTTGCCGCAAAAACACGCAAGGCGTCGGAGAATTGGGCAAAGGTTGCCGACGAAATGTGGGCGAATACCGACATAGAAAAGCACAATAATCCTTCCGTAATGTACGCAAAAGAGGACCTTGAAAAAGCTTCTCACTGCGACGGAAACTGCGCTCATTGCGCCGCGCATAAATAACATTCAAAATAACAACCTAACACGAAAGTTAAGGGGGTATAAATTGCAAAAATTGCAATTTATACCCCCTTAACAGGCGTTTTCACTTATTTATTGAATTAACAAGGCTTTTAAAATGCCTTCCTTTTTCTTCGAAATTTTTGTAGTAATTGTAGCTTGCCGCGGCGGGGGAGAACAGGCATGACGTGCCTTTTTTCGTAAGCCTTGCGGCATTTTTTACGGCATCCTCCATATCGGCGGCTTTTACGAGGTTTTTGTTGCAACCCTTAAGTGCGTTTATGATGTTATGCCCCGTTTCGGGAAGACCGACTAAATTTTCTGTTTCGGAATTTTTTAAAAACTCCGTGAATTCGGAATAATCTATTCCTCTGTCAAGTCCGCCGAAAATAAGCGTATTCACATTCCCGAGCGCTTTAATCGCGCCTTCGACGGCTGTGGGAATCGTTGCGATGCTGTCGTTGTAATATGTCACACCGGAAAATGTTCCCACAAGCTCCATTCTGTGCTCTATTCCCTTAAACTCCTTAACGGCACGGCGTATCGAATCGTCGTCTGCGCCGAGAGCCTTTGCGGCTTTAACGGCGTAGGCAATATCCTGTCTGTTGTGCTCGCCCTTTAAGTGCTCTGTGCTGTGCCAAAGCTCATTTACGAATTCGCTGTTTTCGGCATCGGAAAAGCCGACGGGAAGAAGCGTGCCGCCCGAAAAGTCGGAAACCTTAAGTCCGTCTCTGACATCCTGCTCGGGATTGTAAATGAAAAAGTCGTCTTTTTTCTGGAAGCGTGTGATGTTAAGTTTTGCGTTAGCGTAGCCCGAAAAGCCGTCTTTATAATGGTCGAGGTGCTCCTCGTAAATGTTGACGAGCACGGCAATATGCGGCGAAGCCTTTGTGAATTCAAGCTGATGTGACGACATTTCTATAACGGCAATCATATTTTCGTCTTCGTCCGCCTCTTCAAACACGGGAACGCCTATGTTGCCTATAAGACAGCATTTTTTCCCCGTAGCCTTAATCATTTCGTAAATAAGCGTAGAGGTCGTGGTTTTGCCCTTCGAGCCGGTAATTCCCACCACCGTCGGCTTTGCGAAGCGCAAAAACATATCGGTCTGGCAGGTGATTTCCGTCGTTTCGGGGTACATACCGTCCTTCAAAAACGCAATGCCGGGGCTTTTGAAAACTATATCGAATTCATTAAGGCGACTTAAAAAATCGTCTCCGCAAATATAGCTTACATTTTTGTCGTCGCCTACGCTTACGGTATTTTTGTCGGCAACGGTAAGGTGCTTTTCGGGAAGGTGACGTCTTAAGTAGTTGTACGTTGACATACCCTCTCTTCCGAGACCCAATATGAGGATTTTTTTATTTTTAACATATTCAGCTATTTTTGACATAATCATACATCTCCGTTATAAATACGCCGAATTCTTCGGGTACAAGATTTTCGGTATTAAGCTGTGAAAGAAGCGTGCTTTCGCGTACCGTTTTTTCGGCGTCGAATTCGCCGTCGAATATTTTCAAAAGATACGGGAGCTTTTTCCCTTCTTTTTTTAACCTTAATACGGCAAGGCTTAACGCCGTATTGTACTCTTCGGAGGTGCCCACGCACTCAAACGGCTTTATGCCATCAAGACCCGTAAGCCCTCTGAAGTCCTTTAAAAGCTCTTTGTTGTCGAGCGTATTCGAAGCGAAAATTTCGTGCAGCTCCTCTTCTTTTAAAAATGCCGACAGCATTCCGTAAACGAAAAGGCATTTTGAGCATTCCTCGCACCAGACGTTCTTTTTGCTTCCTCTGTTACAGCTTCTGAAAACTTTTCTGAATTCGGGGCGGGAAGAAAACATTTTTGTTATCTGAAGCTCGTTAAACGGTCTTAAAAGGCTGAAATATCTGATTTTGTCGGTGAAATTTCTTTTAACATAGCGGTTGAAGTCGTATTCGAAATCAAACGATTTTGAGTATTGGTGGTTTACTCCGCTTTCGGTGTTGCCCTCATTTGCGCTTGCTTCGTTTGAAAGAATAATATTTTCGCCTCCCGTAAGGTATGCCGCAAAAAGTCCCGTGAAGGCAACCACTGCGGAAAACGGCGTGTGCCCGTTTAAAAAGCCTTTTTTGTTAAGCTCCAAAAGCTCTTTGTCTATTGTTCTGTAGACCTTTACAATACTTTCCTCGCCGTAGCCCGCCGCCTTAACGCATTCGGTACGCGCCTGTTGGTCGTTTATCGTAAAAAACAAATTGCTTTCTTTTTTACTTCTTAAAAGGTGCGCCGTAACACAGCTGTCCTTGCCGCCGCCGACGGGAATAATATTTTTACCGCCCGAAACAAATTTGAAGGCATTTTCATTTGAAGAAGCTTCGGGCGCTTCTATTTCGATAAAATCCTCTTCGCAAGAAGGATTTACCGAGTTAATGTAAAAGAATTCGCCCAAGCCGTTAAACCACAAATGCTTCCAATACGCCTTGTCTTCTTCTGAAAGCGCGCCGCATTTCACAACGATTTTTTCGGGGCATACGCATTTGAAATAGCTTACCGCCTCGCACATTCCCATATTAAAAACGATTTTTTCGGCAAGAGGTGACCTGAAGTCGTTTAAAATTTCAAGGTTGTCCGTTTTAAGTGAAACGGTGGGCTTAAACGTGCAAAGCCCGTCTATTTTAAAAGTAAATTCCAAATCGACCGAATTTTCGGTTTTTTCGATTTTGTAGCTCTCGTATGTGAATACGGGATATTTTTTTCTTGTTTCAAGCTCTTTTAAATTTGTCATTACGACATTTCACCTTCCGTGGGAATAAAAATTATGTTGCAGTCGACACTATCATAAAGCCTTATG
>CAZRXQ010000041.1:3522-8814 GCA_964604065.1 uncultured Eubacteriales bacterium
ACCTTCCGTGGGAATAAAAATTATGTTGCAGTCGACACTATCATAAAGCCTTATGTATATCAAGGCGGAAAAGCCTGTGTGCGCCGAAAGCTTGAATTTCGGGCGTGTGTATCACCCTTATGCCCAAATTTTACTTTCTTACACGCTTAAATATACCACACAATGATGTATTTAACAAGGATTTTTCAAAAAGACTTGAATATACCTTTAAAATTATATATAATCTTATTTGTGAAATTGCGGCTGAAGACTTGATTTTTAATCACACAAATTTTTACGCAGGTGAAAAAATATGTTGGAATTACAAAATATTTCGTGGGGCGTCTCAAGTGACGGCGGCGAAAAGGAGATACTTAAAAATGTTTCCCTTACCGTAAAGGACGGTGCATTTCTTGTAATAACCGGACCTAACGGCGGAGGAAAATCAACGCTTGCCAAGCTTATTATGGGCATAGAAAAGCCCACAAGCGGCAAAATTATTTGGAACGGCAAGGACATTACCGACCTTTCCATAACAGAGCGCGCAAAGCTCGGCATAGGCTACGCCTTTCAACAGCCGCCGCGCTTTAAGGGCCTTACCGTGCGCGACCTTTTGAGTCTCGCGAACGGAAGCGACCTTCCCGAGGACCAGTGCTGTGCGTATCTTACAAGCGTCGGACTTTGCTCTAAGGATTACTTAAACCGCGAGGCGGACGCCTCTCTTTCGGGCGGCGAGGTTAAACGAATAGAAATAGCCACCCTTATGGCAAGAAAGCCTCAGCTTGCGATTTACGACGAGCCCGAGGCGGGTATTGACCTTTGGAGCTTCACAATGCTTGTGGAAAGCTTTAAGTCCATAGCAAAGCGCCACACCGAAAGTATGCTTATAATATCTCATCAGGAAAGAATTATGAAAATCGCCGATGAAATAGCGGTTATAGCCGACGGCACTGTTAAAACGATAGGACCTAAGGATGAAATATTCCCCACGCTTTTGAATCAGTTTGACAATGCCTGCAATTTCAGATAAAGGAGCTTTTTAATATGGAAAAATTAGATAAGAATATGCTCCTTGCCGTTGCGGATCTTCACGAAATTCCGCAGGGGGCATACAACATAAGAAAAAACGGTCAGGCATTGGGCAGACAGTCAAGCGAAAATATTCAGATTATCCCCAAGTCCGACAAGCCCGGTATTGATATTATAGTAAGACCGTTCACAAAAAACGAAAGCGTTCACATTCCCGTGATTTTAACGGAAACCGGCATTGACGACCTTGTATATAACGACTTTTATATAGGCGAGGGTGCGGATGTTCTTATAGTCGCGGGTTGCGGAATCCACAATTCCGGCGACAAAAAGAGCGAGCACGACGGAATTCACACCTTCCACATAGGAAAAAACGCAAAAATCAAATATGTTGAAAAGCATTACGGTGAGGGCGACGGCACCGGCGAAAGAGTGCTGAATCCCACGACCGAGGTATTTATGGACGAGGGCTCATACTGCGAAATGGAAATGGTGCAGATTAAGGGCGTTGACTCCACAAAGCGCCTTACAAACGCCGAGCTTAAAAGCGGCGCATCGCTTGTAATATTCGAAAAGCTTATGACTCACGGAAATCAGGAGGCGCATTCCGACGTTGTAATTAACTTAAACGGCGACGACGCTTCCGCACAGATTGTGTCGCGCTCGGTTGCGAAGGATTCTTCAAGTCAGGTGTTTTACCCCAGAGCCGTCGGCAATACGCGTTGCCGTGCACACATTCAGTGCGATTCCATTATTATGGATTCCGCGCACATTCGCTCTATTCCGGAAATTACGGCGAATCACAACGAGGCAAACATAATTCACGAGGCGGCAATAGGAAGAATAAACAACGACCAGCTTTTAAAGCTCCAGACTCTCGGTAAAACGCCCGAGGAAGCGGAAGAAATTATAATTAATTGCTTCCTTAAATGATTTTGAGGTGACAAAATGGATAAACGAGTTCTCGCAATAGATTTCGGTGCTTCGAGCGGCAGAGCCATTCTCGGCACATTTGACGGCAAAAAAATAACTCTTAATGAAATTCACCGTTTTTCAAACGACCCCGTTTCAATAAACGGTACGGTTTACTGGGATGTTCAGCGCCTGTTTTTCGAAATAAAGCAAAGTATGCTCAAGGCGAAGGAGCACGGCGGCTTTGACAGCATAGGAATCGACACCTGGGGTGTGGATTTCGGGCTTTTGCGCCGTGACGGCACGCTTATAGAAAATCCCGTTCATTACCGCGACAGACGTAACGACGGTATGGTCGAAAAAAGCGCCGACTATATGAGTCGCGAAAGGCTTTACGACATAACGGGAATTCAGTTTATGGATTTTAATACGCTGTTTCAGCTGCTTTCTTTAAAGGAAAACAGACCGTACATATTAGACGAAGCCGAGACGCTTCTTTTTATGCCCGACCTTTTCGACTATATGCTCACGGGCGAAAAGAACGCCGAATACTCAATTGCCACAACCTCTCAAATGGTTGACCTTAAAACAAACGACTGGTCTAAGGAGATTCTCGACTCCTTTAAAATCAAACCGTCGCTTTTGCCGAAAATCGTAAAAACCGGCAGTAAAATAGGCACATTAAGCGATGACATATGCGAGGAGCTCGGTATCCCCAAGGCGGACGTTATAGCCGTTGCGGGGCACGATACGCAAAGCGCTATAACGGCAACGCCCACCGAGGAGGACGATTTTGCGTTTATAAGCTGCGGCACATGGTCTCTTTTCGGAACAGAGGTAAAAGAACCCATAATTAACGAGGCTTCCAAGAAGCTCAATGTTACAAACGAGGGCGGCTACGACTACACAACGGCTTTTCTTAAAAACATTTGCGGACTGTGGCTTATTCAGGAAAGCCGCCGTCAGTGGCAAAGAGAGGGCACTCTTTATTCATATGCAGAGCTTGAAAAGGAAGCTCTTGCCTGCGAGGAGTTCAAGTGCTTTATAGACCCCGATGCGCCCGAATTTGCGCCGATGGGTAACATTCCCGAAAGAGTAAGGGAATACTGTAAAAAAACAAATCAGTATGTACCGAAAACCGTGGGCGAAATAATGCGTTGTATTTACGAAAGCCTTGCTTTAAAATACCGCTTCACGCTTGAAGGCATTGAGGAATGCACGGGTAAAAAATACGAAAAGCTTCACGTTATGGGCGGCGGCACAAAGGATAAGCTCCTTCTTAAAATGACTGCCGACAGCTGCGGAATTCCCGTTTTCGGCGGACCGATTGAAGCGACCGCTCTCGGAAACGTCGCTTTACAGCTTATGTCCTCGGGAAGCATTTCCGATATTAAAGCTGCAAGAAAAATAATAGCCGACGGCGAAGAACTCAAGATCTACACTCCCGAAAATCGCGAAAAATGGGAGGAAGCCTTCGCTCGCTTTAAGCGGATTGTGAAATAATATGAACGGGTATTTTGAAATTGAGAGAGAAAACGTACGAAGCGTTTTTGAGGGTGCAAGGCGCATAGCCGAAGAAGCGCCCGAAAGAACCGCGGGAAGCGACGGCGAAAGGCGCGCCTCGGATATGATTTTCAACGAAATAGAGCCGTATTGCGACGAAGCCGAAAAAGTGCCGTTTTTAACATATCCCGGTGCAGCTTCGTTTTGCCGCAGGGGCGCGTGCGTGCTTATGACGCTTGCCGCGTTGCTTTTCAAAGCTTCACAGCTTCGCGGGAATGCGCTTCTGTCCTGCGCGGCGCTGGTGTGCTCTCTTTCGGGCTTCTGCCTTTTTTCATACAAATTTCTTTTCGGCGGAAGAAAGCTTGACAGTATTTTCAGAGGAAAGCATTCGCAAAATCTTTTTCTTACGCGCCATGCGCGAAGCACACCGCTTTTAAGAGTTGTTTTAAGCGCAAAAAGCGATACCGCACCGAAGCTTAACACGCCGTTTTTCGGCAAAAAAGCTCCCACGGTATTTTCGGCGCTGTGCTTTTTTTCGAACACACTGACATTTTGCTTTGTGTGCGCATATCTTTTTACGGGTGCAATGCAGAGCACGCGTTTTTTCGGCACGGCATCGGATTTTTCGCTGTTTCTTTGCATGTTTTACTGTCTTTATTTTTTCCTTTACGACAAAAAGCCTTCGGACAAATCGGGAAACAGCCTTATTCCCGCGCTTTGCACGGTAGAAATTATGAAAAAGCTTTTTTCGGAATCGGTGCGCTTTCCGAATACGGAGGTTTGTGTTCTTATTACCGGTGCGGATTTTCCGTGCCACGACGGCGCAACCCAATTTGCAAGCAGAAAAAAACGTGCATTTCGTGATGTGCCCACGGTGTTTATTTCGGTTGAGGAAATAACCTCCGCTCAGTCAAAAGCCGTGTTTTTCGACCGCGGCAGTAACGGCGAAAAGGCTTCCGAAGCCGTTATGAGCGCGGCAAAAAGCTGCGGTGTGAAAATCACTGCCGAGCCGTCGATTTTCGGTAGCTCCGTTAACACACCGTTTGAGAGCGCCGGCTTTGCGGCGTGCTCCTTCGGAGCTTCAAAAACACTTTCCAAAACCTCCCCGGCAAGCGAAACCGCCGTTGAGGATGCGTTAAACATATTGAAGGATACCGTGAAATTTTACGGAAATGCGAGGTAATTGTATGGCAAGAATCTTACACGGAAATATTCCGCAAATTCCCTGGCAGGACAAGCCCGAAGGATGTACAGAGCCTGTTTGGAGATATAAAGAAAACCCGATTATAGACAGAAGCTTTGTTGACGGGGCAAACAGCATTTTTAATTCGGCTGTTGTTTACAGAGAAAAGGAAGGCGACTTCAGAGGCGTTTTCAGAGTGGACGACAGAACCCGTGAACAGTTTCTTGTGACGGGAGAAAGCCGTGACGGCATACATTGGAATTTAAGCAATGAAAAGCTTTACCCCGGATACGACCCGCGACTTTGCGAAATAGACGGCAAATACTATCTTTCGTGGGTATGCCTTACTCCCGAGGGAACTTCTATAGGTATTGCCGCCACCGAGGATTTTGAAAATTGGGAGCGTTTCGAAAATGCCGTTTTACCGGTTTCGCGCAACGGAGTTCTTTTCCCGCGGAAAATCGGCGGAAATTATATGCTTTTCACACGCCCGTGCGATAAAGGTCACACGCCGTACGGCGAAATTTTCTTAAGCCAAAGCCCCGACCTGACATTCTGGGGCAAGCACCGTTTTGTAATAAAACCCGAAAACAATTGGGAAATGACAAAGGTGGGCGCAGGCCCTACTCCTATTGAAACAAGCGAAGGGTGGCTGTGCTTTTACCACGGAGTGCTTACAAGCTGTA
>CAZRXQ010000042.1:0-8804 GCA_964604065.1 uncultured Eubacteriales bacterium
GCGTTGTTTTACCGCTGTTGGGGTTACCCGCAAGGGCTATGCGAATATCCATAAAATGTTCTCCTTTCAGCTAAGTTAGCTACAGCTAACCGCAAGACAAAAAATTATTCGACTTCGATTGTTTCGGCATCTGCTTTTCTGAGTGAAAGCTCGTAGCCGCGCACTGTGATTTCTATCGGATCGCCCAAGGGTGCAACCTTGCGAACAAAAACCGAAACGCCTTTTGTTATGCCCATATCCATAATGCGACGCTTAACAGCGCCTTCACCGTGAAGCTTTACGATTTTAGCCGTTTCGCCGATTTTTATGTCCTTAAGTGTTTTCATTTGCATATCCTCCTTCTGAAGAAAATATATCTTTCAGCCGTAGCTGTTGTTTAAACCATTATTTTTCGAGCCATTTCCTCGCTTATTGCAATGCGTGCTTCCTTTACGTTAACAATAACATTGCCCGCAAGTGTGTTTACGACCGTAATATCCGTTCCGACAACAAAGCCCAAATTGCTCAGGTGCTTTTTAACCTCGGCGCTTCCGCCGATGCGCTTTATGGTGCTGTGCTCGCCTGCGTTTAAAAGATTAAGCGGCATCATAAGAACCGACCCTTCCGTGCGCCTTGGTTAGCGACATCTAACCGAGACGGTTTTATATTGGTTAGCCCTCGCTAACCGTTACATATATTACACCCGTAAAGAAAATATGTCAATAAAAAATTCGATGAAAAATTGAAATTCACCTAATTTCGGCGTTGTTACCAAAAATAGTTAGCGAAAGCTAACTCGGCGTTGTGCAGGTTTTGCGAGAGGTGAGTATTTGTTGTGCAAAGTGCCAAAACCGAGAGCATTGTTTTGTGCAATCATACGAAAAAGTATTTGCCACTTGATTTTAAGTGGCATTTCAATATATATTAATATAATATATACTTAAAAATAAGTAACAGTTAATTAATTTCGGCGTTCGGCAAAAAAGCCGAATAAAAGGGAAGGATGATGCGAAATGAAAAAAACATTACCTAAAGGGAAGATGGTGCGTTACTGCCTTTCGGATGTTGCAAAAGGACTTTTTAACGGTATGATAGGTAACTATCTTCTGTATTTTTTACAGCCGTCGTCAATAAGCGGTATTCCGAATTTGCTTCCGACAAACAAGCTTTTGGGATTTATTACTATTATGGCGTTTTTAACGGGTCTCGGCAAGGTTGTGGATGCCGTAACAGATCCGTGGGTTGCAAGCCTTTCGGATAAATGCACGCATAAGGACGGCAGAAGAATGCCCTTCTTAAAATATTCCGCAGTGCCTTATGCCGTTTCGGTGCTTTTAATATTTATGGCGCCGTTTAAAGAGGGCTCTGTTTTAAATGCCGTTTGGGTAGGCTTTTTCCTTGTTGCTTATTACACGGCTTACACCTTCTTCTTCATTCCGAGAAACGCTCTTATTCCCGAGGTTATTCCAGATGCCAAGGACAGAGTTACATATTACGGAATAAGCACAGCCTTCTTTATGGGCTCAAGCTCATTTATGTACGCGGCAACGCTTTTCGTAAGCATTTTCAAGGATGCGGGCTTTTCCGCTATTGATTCGTGGAGAATAGTATTCACGATATTTGCCGCAATAGGACTTGTGTGCGTTCTTTTGGGCGCAACGGCGTTTAAAGAAAAGGATTACGTTACCGAAACAACAAGACCTCAGCAGTCGCTTTTAAAATCAGCAAAAACGATTTTCAAAAACAAGACCTTTGTAACGTTTTTCGCGGGCGATCTTTTCAGCTATCTTTCAATGGCGTTTTTCCAAACGGCAATGCTTTACTACATAACAATGCTTCTTCACGTTCCCGAGGAGCAGTCGTTCCTTGTAATGCTTGTGGCAATCGTTGTTGCGCTGTGCCTTTTCCCGATTATTATTAAGCTCAGTAAAAGCTACGGCAAAAAGCATATGCTTGTTATAGCAAGCGTAATATTTACTGTCGTTTTCGCGTTTATTTTCTTCGGCGACAGCTTAGCCGCCTTAATTCCCGGGCACGAGCTTTATTTGGGACTTGCCGTCGGAGTTATCGTGGCATTCCCGTTTGCCGCAATAAACATTTTGCCGCAGTCGTGTATGTCGGATATTATTCAAAAGGACAGCCTTGAAAACGGCGTAAACCGCGAGGGCTTCTTCTCGGCAACAAAAACCTTTATAGAAAAAATCGCTTATTCCATAGCTATGGTTGTTGTATCAAGCGTGCTTGCAATAGGCGCGGCAGAGGGAGAGAGTGTAGGACTTTTGGGCGTTAAGCTCACCGGTATTTTTGCGGGTGTATTAAGCCTTGTTTCGCTTATTTGCTTTATGCTTTACAACGAGAAAAGCGTTTCCGACTTTATTGAAAAGCACGCAAACAAGGGCTCAAAAAGCGAGGTTGACGGTAAATGAAAAAAACGGTTTTAAAAACGGTTGACGACAGAAAACGTGTGTCCGACGAAAAGAACGCCGAATACATAAAAACGCTTAAGCGTATGATTGACTGCAAAACCGTTTGGACATACGAAAACGAGAACGCCTCGGAGTACGAAAAGTTTTACAAAGTGCTTGAAGAGGAGTTCCCGAATATAGCGAAAAATGCCGAAAGGCTTACTTTCGGAGGCGGTTGCTTTGTTTATGTAATAAAGGGCAAAAACGCCGCAAAAAATATTATGCTTATGTCGCATCACGATGTTGTGGACGGAAGCGACAAATGGGAAACCGACCCGTTTTGTGCGGTGGAAAAGGACGGCTACCTTTACGGCAGAGGCACAATAGATACAAAAACGCCGCTGTTTGCCGAGCTTCGTGCGGCAGACGAGCTTCTTGAAGAGGGCTATACCTTTGACGGAATAAACCTTTACATAGGCTCTTCGAACAACGAAGAGGTTTGCGGCGACGGAATGGTGCTCGCAACGGAATATTTTAAAAAGAACAACATCCGCTTCGAAGCCGTGCTTGACGAGGGCGGCGCGGTAACGGAAGGGCAGATTCCCGGAGTAGCTTTTAAGAGCGCAATGGTTGCCGTTCACGAAAAAAGCAGACATATGTACAAATGCAAAACCGTTCTCGACACAAAGGGTCACGGCGGCTTCGGCGGGGCAACGGACAATGCCGCTTTAAGGCTTTCGCAGTTTATTACGGAGGTAAACAAGAACGCAAAAAAGATTTACAAAGGGCATTTTTATCCCGAGGTAAAGGCTACCTTCGAACGCCACGTGCCGTATCTTTCGTTCCCCTTAAGCCTTATTTTCGGTCACTTTACGCTGTTTTCTCCGCTTCTTAAAAAGATTATGATGGGAATTCCCGCGGCAAGTGCCATGCTTTCGACCGACCTTATTTTTACAACGCTTAAGGCGGGAAGCGAGCTTGATCCGCAAATAAGAGCGAAAACAGCCGAGGCGCATATGTTCCTTCGCTGTGTTCGCGAGGAGGACCTTTTTGCGGGGCTTAGCGAAATCAAAAAAATCGCCGAAAAATACGGCGTAACAATAGAAGAGGTTGAACGCGATTACTGCAAGCCGACGGACTTTAACAACAAGCCGTTTAAGGTCGTGGAAAAGGTACTGCACGAGGATTTTCCCGATGTTGCGGTTGCGCCGTTCCTTCTTACGGCAGGCACGGACGCAAGACGCTTTACCGATGTTGCCGACAACATTTTAAGGTTTGCGCCGATTGACCTTAACAAGGCGCAGTTTGCGACGATTCACGCCGAAAACGAGCACATAGGCATTAAAAATGTAGGCGAGTGCGTTGTATTTTACAAGGATTTTATAAAAGAAATATCAAAATAAACCGAATGGAGTGTTTTTAATGAGTAAGGTAAAAAATGAACCCAAGTACAAAAATGCGCTGTTACAGGCAATAAGAGCACAGCTTGAGCACAGAGCGTTTTGGCTTTATCTTCTTTGCGACGAGGCAAAGAAAAAAGGTCTTGACCCCAATGATTTCGCAAGCGCAGCTATCAGGCGTTGCGGACTTTCGCAGGGCTCGGACCTTGTGAAAAAGGGCAACACCGACAGCCTTAAGGGGCTTAAGAAAACTCTTTTCACAAAGCCCGCACAGCTCGTTTTCGAGATGGATGTTTTGGAATCGACAGACGACAAGCTTTCAATCGACTTCCATTACTGCCCCCTTGTTAAGGCGTGGCAAAACGCAGGCTGCTCCGACGAGGAAATCGCAACGCTTTGCGACATAGCAATGTGCGGCGACCACGGAATCGGCGAATGCTACGGCAGTGTGCTTGACCTTCCCAAGTGCATTGCAAAGGGCGACGATGTTTGCTCCTTAAGATATCATAAGAAATAATTATTCAAAAGGAGAGCCGAGTAATTTCGACTCTCCGATTAATTTTAAACCTTTATTTCATTATTTGTTCTCGGTTTTTTAACTATTCCCATTCGCGAGAAAAATGCGGGGAAAAATGCCGAAATTGCCATTGCCGGGACTGCAATGTATTTTACACTGTCCGCAAAAAGAAGGTAATACATATAAGAGGGAGCGTTTATTACGGAGTAGGCTTTGAGGTATTGCGGTAAAAATAGCGCTACCACCGCAAACGCCGCAATCGCACCGAATATTATCCAGGTGGTTATTACATAAAACTTTTTGGTTGCTTTTTTCGAAAACAGCCTTCCCGAGATGTAATAAAGAACGGGGGAAGCAAGGAAAAATGTAATCAAAAGAGCGTAGTACTTAAATCCGTTGTAGCTCTCGGCAACGCCGTCGTAATAAGTCAGGCAGTAAACGGCACAAAGAAGTGCGTGAACCGCAAGGAGAAAAAGAACGGACAATATATTGTAAAGAACAGTTTTCATAATAACCACCCAAGGCGTTAAGTTTTTGTTTCGCACTTATAATATCATATTAATTCCCTTACTGCAATAATAATACGAAAATGAAATAAATTCTTAATAATTTTGTCAAGGGGTTGTAAAAAACGCTTGTTTTTTTACAACCCCAATGTTCGATTTATATGTTTTCGTTTCTTAATGCATCTATCGGGTTTTCGGTTTTGATTTTTTTCGTTGAATAAATCATTGTAGCGAAAACAACCGCAAATACACTGCCTACGGCAATGATTATGCTGTGAAGGGGAATATAGAAGCCCATATTCACGCCCACGCCGACGGCTTTGTAAATAACGTAGGTAATAAGCACCGAAGCGGGAAGTCCTAAAACAAGCGACTTGAAGCCGTAAATAAGGCATTCGTAATTCATCATCCGACTAAAGCCCTTTTGCGTTAAGCCCACCGAGCGAAGCATTGCGAATTCGCGCCTTCTTAAGGCTATGCTTGTTGAGACGGTGTTAAACACATTCGCTGTGGCTATAAGCGAAATGAGCACTATAAATCCGTACGAGAAAACGGTTATTACGGTAACGAGCATTTCTTCGTATTCGTCGTCTGCCGCCATATCGTATACTTCAATATTCGGTTTGCCGGAAAAAGTCTTGCCTATTTCCGTTGCAGCTGCCGAGTGATTTTCGGATTTTGCGTAAAACGAACCGAGCTCCAAAAGCTTTTCTTCGGTAAATTCGGGGCTTACCGAATTTGCCATACTTAAGGGATATACGAGAACGACAAAGTTTCCGCTTGAGGAAAAATAGGGGAGCGTGTCTGTTAAAGCGCCTATTTTAACGGTTGTTGTTTTAACCGCTTCTTCTTTCGAAAAAACCTTTGCAAGGCTTGTATCAAGCGGGAATTCGACTTGCGTGCCGTAGGCGGCGTAATAATCTTCGTAATATTCCGTGGGGTAGTAGTAATATTCGCTTCGATTTTCGTCAAAGCTTTCTCCGTAATAATCAACGGCATAGTCTAATGTGTAATCACCGATCGTCCACGAGAGCTCTTCGTTTTTAAGTGTTACGGGAAGCGCCGAGGATTTGAACACGGAGTAAATATCGTACTTGTCGTTATTGTGAGAGTCAACGTAAATTTCGGCTATCGTGTTGTAGGCGATGCCCTGCGGGTCGTTTTTGTCAAAGAATTTTTCGCTGTTAACGCCGATTTCTTTACAGTATTTTTTGAAGCTTTCGTCATCAACAAAGCAAAGGCGAACCGTCGGGCTGTATTTAAAGTAATCGGAGTCTGTTGTATCTCTTGAAGGGGAATTAATATATTCGCTTGTAAGAGCGTTTTTGTTCGGAACGATGTAGCTTAAATAATGCGTCGCGGCAAAGCACACGTCCGTTACGCTTTCGGCGTTTTTTACGGTGTTCAAATATTTATTTATGCTGTCGCCTTCTTCGGGGTCGTTAACGGAAATTCCTATTTGTGCATCAACGGGGGTGTAGGTGTCTGCGATTCCCGTTACGGCAACCGTTAAATACGAGCAAAACGACGAAGCGGAAATGAACAGAACAATGCTTAAAAATAACGACATTACCGTTGCGCGGTAGCGCTTTTTATTTCGTGCGAAGTTTTTTTGCGCAATCATTCCCTCAAAGCCGAAAAGCTTTTTTACAAGGCGAGAGGGCTTTTTTGCGCGTCCCGCGAGCTTTATGTCCTCGGTTTGCTTTAACGCTTCGATAGGCGAAAGCTTTAGCGCCCTTATCGCCGGGATATATGCCGAAATGAGCGCCGTAGCAACGCATATCGCGGCGGCAATAAGAAGTCCCACGGGTGTTATTACAAGCTTCATTTTAGTTTCCGCCGAGGTGCTGTCAAGGAAAAATCCGAACGAATCCTTTAGTGCGGCAAAGGTTATGCCGAGTCCCGCACAGCCTATAACAGCGCCCGCGGGCACTGCCACGGAGCACAAAAGAAGCGCTTCGTAAAGAACGGAATAGCGTATTTGCTTTTTTGTAGCACCTACGGATTTTAAAATGCCGAACTGCTTTTTTCGTTCCGAAACGGAAATGGAAAAGGAATTGTAAATTAATGATACCGAGCCGAAGGCTATAAGGGTAATAAGAACTCCGGCAAGGGCGTATGCCATATTCGTAAAGTTTATGTTGTCTGTACCGCCGTAATACAAAAGAAGTCTTTCGTGAGAGGAAAGCTCACCTGCATCTTCGTATTTGTTTGCGAAGTCAATGTAGTTTTTCGGGCTTTTAAGAGTGAAAAACAGATTGTGAGTATTACAGGCTTCACCTGTTGTAAATGCGGTGTATCCCGGGCACGAAAGCGGCTCGGATTCATACGGAAGTCCGGAGTAAAAGCCGACTACCGTGTATTCCTTCTTTTTAAGACCCGAGAGCGTTTCGCCGTCTTCGAAAAATTCGTATTCGGCTGCGGCATCTCCGCCGGGAAGCGTGCGTTCGCCGACAGTTAAGACGATTTTGTCGCCTTTTTTGTAAGTGCCTTCGCCGCTGTCTTCAAGAAGCTTGTAAGGGAGAATAATTTCGTTTTTGTTTTTCGGCATACTACCGTCAAGGAGCTTTATTCCGAGAAGCTTCTCGGCGTTTTCGTCTGCGCTTTTAATTAAAAGATACGGCTTGTCGGGATTGTTTGAATTAATCTCGGACCAACCGACAAAACCCACTGAGGCGGTTTCGTCTATTTCGTCTGCCTCGGAAAGCTCTGCCGCACTTGTGCCGTCGAGTCCGTAAAAATAGCCGTGAAACGCGCCGTTTGTTTCGATTTCGGCGTTTATAAGGAACGAAATACCGCTGTAAACGGCTTCGACAACGCAGGTGAACATTATCATCGAAAGCATTATGCCGATAAGTGTAACAAGCGTTCGCGTTTTGTTTTTCTTCAGGGATTCTCTTGTGAACCGACGAAATACATTCACGATTTCTTCCCCCTTATGCGCTCGTCGCTTGCGATTTTTCCGTCTTCTATGGAAATGATTCTGTCCGCAAGAAGCGCGCTTTGCTCGTCATGGGTTATTATAATAAGCGTTTGACCGTATTTTTCGTTCGAGTATTTTAAAAGCTCCATAATTTCGCGGCTGTTTTTCGAGTCGAGGTTGCCCGTGGGCTCATCCGCAAGAACAACCGCCGGGGTGTTCATAAGCGCTCTGCCTATGGAAACTCTTTGCTGTTGACCGCCCGAAAGTTGATTCGGTAAATAATTTTTTCTTCCTTCAAGCCCCAATACCTTAAGAAGCTCGTTAAGATATTCCTCGTTTACCTTGCGCGAATCCATAAGAAGCGGAAGCGTAATGTTTTCGACAACATTCAAAACGGGAATGAGATTGTAAAACTGATAGATAAGCCCCACCTGTCTGCGCCTGAAAATAGCAAGCTCGTCTTCGTTTTGCGCGTAAATATCCTGCCCGTTCATAAAAACCTTGCCGCTTGTGGGTCTGTCAACGCCGCCCAAAATGTGGAGAAGTGTTGACTTTCCGGAGCCGGACGGACCGATTATTGAAAGAAATTCGCCCTTTTCCACCGAAAAGGAAACATTGTCAACGGCTCTGACCTCGTTTTCACCCGAGCCGTAAATTTTAGTTAAGTTTTCAATTCTGAGAATTTCCGTAAAAATTCCTCCTTTCAAACAGACGGTATTCAGTTCGACTTATACCGCTTGTGTTGTCTTTATAATAAAATACTTAAGTGACAGGTTAGTGACAAAACAGAAAATTTTTAAAAGAGGGTGTATGTTTAAAAAGTATATTAAAAGCAAAAGCTTCGGCTAAAATTGGATGGCGTCCTATTTTAGCCGAAAAAATTATACAACCGATTTATAAAATTTCACCGTGAAAAGCGCACCGCCGTCGGGATTGTTTTTCGCTTCGATTGTTCCGTTTTGCGCCGTGATGATTTTTCTTGACAGGTTAAGACCTATGCCGACGCTTTCCTCGCAGGCGTTTTCACCTTTGTAAAAGCGTTCGAAAATATGCGGAAGGTCTGAAGGACTGAAG
>CAZRXQ010000043.1:0-8730 GCA_964604065.1 uncultured Eubacteriales bacterium
TTCGTGCGGGGATTTTTATATCGGCGCAAGACTTGACACGGGCAAAGCTGTTGTCGTATAATTTTAACAGTAGAAAATCCGAGGTGGTTTTGTTGAATATATTTAAAAAAATCAAAAGCGGTGCAATAAAGGGCACGGCGCTTGTGGTGAATGCCGTTTCGCAAGCCGAAAGCCGCCAAAACGGTTCAAAAGAGGAAATTACCGCGGGAATGCCCGAGCTTTTAAGAGAAGCCGCCGCCGAGGGTGCGGTGCTTTTGAAGAACGATAACGTACTCCCCTTTTCTAAAACGGAAACGGTTGCCGTATTCGGCAGATGTCAAATAGATTGGTTTTACGTCGGCTACGGCTCGGGCGGCGACGTTGTGCGTCCGTATGCCGTAAATCTTTCTGAAGGAATTAAAAATGCAGGCGGCACTTTAAACAGTGAGCTTCTTTCGTATTACGAAAACTGGTGCGAAAAAAATCCGCCCGATCACGGCTTTTGGGGACACTGGCCGCGCTGTTATCCGGAAGCGCCCGTAACCGACGGTCAAATAGCCTCTGCCGCAAAAACGGGCGACAGCGCGATTGTTGTTATAGGTCGTTCTGCCGGCGAGGACCGCGAAAACGAGCTTGAAGAAGGCAGTTTTTACCTCACCGCGGATGAAAAATCTCTTTTAAATCGCGTGAGCGCCGCCTTTAAAAACACCGCCGTGCTTCTTAATGTGGGAAATGTTACGGATTTCGGCGAAATTTTGTCGTGCTGTAGCGGCAACACAGCACTGCTTCTTCTTTGGCAGGGCGGAATGGAAAGCGGCAATGCCGCCGCACAGCTTATTTACGGCGACAAAACGCCTTCGGGAAAAATGATTTCCGCCGTAGCTAAAAGATACGAGGACTACCCTTCCCGGGAAAGCTTCGGCAACCGCGATTTTAACAATTACAGTGAAGATATTTTCGTAGGCTACCGCTATTTTGAAACCTTTAATAAGGACAGCGTGCTCTTCCCCTTCGGCTTCGGGCTTTCTTATGCAGATTTTGAAACAACCGTTACAGAGTGCACAAAAACGGAAACCGACGTTACCGTTAAAATAAACGTAAAAAATACAAGCGTTAAATTTTCCGGCAAGGAGGTTGTCGAGTTTTACTGCGAATCGCCCGACGGCGCACTTTCAAAGCCTTCGCGAAGCCTTTGCGCGTTTTTAAAAACCGACCTCCTTTCCCCCGGCGAAGCTGCCGATTACACTCTCGGCTTTCCGCTTTATTATATCGCCTCGTACGACGACTCGGGAAAAAGCGGCAACAAATCCTGTTATATTCTCGAAAAAGGCGAATATTCCTTATATGTGGGCTCGGATGCTCGAAGCGCCAAAAAGGCGTACACCTTCGCACTTGAAAGCACCGTTGTTTTAGAGCGCCTTAAGGAATGCAGTGCGCCGAAGGAAAGCTTCCCCCGCGCCGTAAAATCCGAAAACGGCAATGCTTTTTCGGTCGCTTTCGAAAAAGCTCCGACCGCGACTGCCGACCTTAAATCGGTTATTTTGAATGCATTACCCGACAATAACGAGCCCGTAAAAGACAGAGGCTTTTCGCTCGGCGACGTTAAAAACGGCAAGTGCACACTCTCGGAATTTTCCGCTCAGCTTTCGCTTACGGAGCTTGAAGCGATAAGCCGCGGCGATTACAAAATGAACTCTCCGCTCGGCGCAGAAGGCAACGCCGGTGCTCTCGGCGGTGTATTGCCGTCACTGAGGGAAAAAGGCGTTTTGCCGCTTATTACCACAGACGGTCCTTCCGGCATACGCCTTAAAGCCACCTGCTCACTTCTTCCCATAGGCTCGCTTCTTTCAAGCACCTGGAACGAGAAGCTTATAACCGAGGTTTACGAAAAGCTCGGCAAAGAAATGAAAGCACGCGGCTCGGACATTTTGTTAGCGCCCGGAATGAACATCCACAGGAATCCGCTTTGCGGCAGAAACTTCGAATATTATTCGGAAGACCCACTGCTCTCTGGTAAAACAGCCGCCGCTGTTGTAAGAGGGCTTCAGAGTGCGGGCGTTGCGGCGTGCCCGAAGCATTTTGCCTGCAACAATCAGGAAACGAACCGCACAAAAACGGACTCGCGCCTTTCCGAAAGGGCGCTTCGCGAAATATATTTAAAGAATTTCGAAATATGCGTAAAAGAAGGAAAGCCGCTATTTTTAATGACCTCGTATAACAAAATCAACGGCGTTTGGGGACATTACAATTACGACCTTTGCACACGCATTCTGCGCGATGAATGGGGCTTTGACGGCTGTGTTATAACCGACTGGTGGATGCAAAAGGGAAAAAGCCCGGAATTCCCGAAGCTTCGCGATAACGCCTACAGAGTAAGAGCCGGCGTTGACGTGCTTATGCCGGGCGGCGACAGAGTCGGCAGAAAAAAGCCCGACGGCACGCTTCTTTCCTCCTACGGCAAAAAAGACGGCATTACCTTAGGCGAGCTAAGGCGCACTGCCGAAAACGTCCTCTCTGCTGTTTTAAAACTGAAATATTAACGGGAAATATCGCACTTCTCGTTGATTTTCCGAAACGGATATGTTATTATATAGTTTACAATTTTTATTAAGAGGGTCTTAGATTATTATGAGTAAGCTTAAATGGTTTTTTCACATTCTCGGCGGTGTCAGCTTCAAAAAGTACTTTGAATGCATAGACCGCGTTCACGAAAAATGCGGCAAAAACAAGGTTCTGACATTTTTCGACATTCTTTTATGTATGGTGCTTTACGGCGCAGGCTATTACGATTACCTGATTTTCGGATTCTACAATATGAATCACGCTCAGCGCAAAACATACGTTACGCGTACAAAAAATAAAAAGCTTATTTTAAAGCTCAACAACCAAGAGCATTCTTATATGTTCGAAAACAAGGGCGAATTCGACAGAATTTTCAACGATTTTCTTCACAGAGAGTGGCTTGACTTAAAGGACGCAACATGCGAAAGCTTTAAGGAGTTTATGAAAAACAAAGAAATTATTTTCGCAAAGCCCTACTCCGGCGAAAGCGGCAAGGGAATCGAAAAGCTTTCCGTTCACGACTTTTCTTCGCTTGATGATATGTACGACTACGTTTCAAGCGGAAAGTTCGGACTTATTGAAGAGCTTATTGTTCAGCACGAGGATGTTTCGCGCATTTATCCGTATGCCATTAACACCTACAGAATAGTAACGGTTGTTGTTGACGGCGTAGCCCACTGCGCCTATGCCACGGCAAAATTCGGCGGCGGCGGAAAATTTGTAGACAACCTCGAAAACGGCGGCATTTGTTGCCCGATAGATATGGAAACAGGTAAAATTTGCGGTTGTGCGCACACCTCAAGACTTGTTAACTTCGACTGCCACCCCGACACCAAGGTAGAGCTTATGGGATATCAGCTCCCCTTTGTTAAAGAAGCGATTGAGCTTACAAAAAAAGCCGCACTCGTCGTTGACGATATGCGCTTTATAGGCTGGGATGTTTTCATTGCTCCCGACGGACCGGGAATTATAGAAGGAAACGACTACCCGGGTTATGACTTTTCTCAGCTTCCCGAGCACACGCCCGACAAAATCGGAATGTGGGCTTATTACAAAAAAATCGTTCCGAATCTTTAAAATTTTAAGGCAAAAGGGTCTGTAAAGAACGCTTGATTTTTTTACAGACCCTTTTAATATATTCAAACACATTTAAATAATAAATTCGTTACATTCCTCAAGGTCGCGTATTTCCGCAGTGATGTCAAGAAGAAGTCCGTCTGCCGTGTATTCTTCGGAATGAACAACGCCGTTTTTTCGAAGCTGTGCGGCAACCGCGCCCTTTGAAAACGGCACAAGAAGCTTTACACGCTTTCTTGTGGGCGGAAGCGAAGCTTCTATTTTTTGAAGAAGCTCATCAATCCCCTCGCCCGTAAGTGCCGAGATTCTGACGGTATTGCCTATAAGCGGTATATCCGCAAGATTTTCAACAGTATCACATTTGTTAAGAACGGTTATAATCGGCTTGTCCTCGCAACCGAGCTCCTCTAAAAGTGCATTTGTTACGTTAAAATGCTCCGTGCATTCCTCACTTGATGCATCGCACACATTAAGAATAACATTTGCCGAAACGGCTTCGTCAAGCGTTGACTTAAACGCCTCCACAAGCTTGTGCGGAAGGCGGCGTATAAAGCCTACGGTGTCTACAAGCACAACCGTTCCGCCGCCGGGAAGAGTAAGCGCACGCGATGTGGGGTCAAGCGTGGCAAAAAGCTTGTTTTCCGCAAGCACGCCCGCATTTGTAAGCGTGTTTAAAAGCGTGGATTTTCCCGCATTTGTGTAGCCCACCAAAGCGACGGTAATAACCCCGTCCTTTTTGCGTCGGTCTCTTCTGCGCTCTCTTCGTTCTTCAAGCTCCTTCAGCTCATCCGAAAGCGCTGATATTCTTCGTCTTATGTGGCGCTTGTCGGTCTCAAGCTTTGTTTCACCGGGACCTCTTGTTCCTATACCGCCGCCGAGCCTTGACATACTTACGCCCTTGCCGCCGAGACGAGGTAAAAGATATTTAAGCTGTGCGAGCTCTACCTGCAATTTGCCCTCGCTTGAAAGCGCACGCATGGCAAAAATATCAAGAATAAGCGTAGTGCGGTCTATTACGCGCACACCTGTTGCGTCCTCAATATTTCGTCCCTGCGAGGGAGTAAGCTCACCGTCCGCAACAACAAGGTCAACGTCGTTATCGCGGCAAAAATCGCAAAGCTCCGAAAGCTTGCCGCTTCCTATATACGTTGCGGAATCGGGCGCCTCGCGCTTTTGAACAATCTCGCAAACGACCTCCGCGCCGGCAGTTCTCACAAGCTCCGAAAGCTCCCTTAAAGAGCTTTCCGCATCGAATTCTCCCGTGTCCGCTAAAATGAGCACCGTTTTTTCGGGTAAAATTTTATTTTCGAATAATTCCATATTTTTCCTCGCAAAAGGGGTTGTGACAAGCTCACAACCCCGAAAATTTATTTATGCTTTTTGTGTTTTGAACCGGATGTACCGTAATACGCCGAGCCGTAGCTTGAACCGTAATAGCTTCCGTAGCCGCCGTAGCTGTAGCCGTAGCCGCCGCTCTTGCCGGAGCTGTTGCTGATTATTCCGCCCTCGGCACAGTTGTAAATAACTCCGAGAATTTCCGCCTTTGTTGTCATAAGGTCACTCATGGCATATTCAACCTGAGGAATGGAAACCTTGTTTTCGGCAGTAACGAAAATGATTGAATCGGTGTAGTTCGAAACTATCGCGGCATCGGCAACAACGCCCGCCGGAGGACAGTCAACTATTACATAGTCAAAGCTCTTTCTCGCTTCGGTAATAATCGCTTCCATTTTTCTCGAAGCCAAAACCTCGGAGGGGTCTGCAACGGGAACAGCGGAAATAAGAAGGTAAAGGTTGTATTTTTCAACATACTTTACGGCTTCCTCGAAGGGCTTTGCGCCGCTTACTATATCGTAAATACCGAGATCGTCGTCATCTATTGAAATTCCGAGAGTTTTGTAAACCGCAGGCTTTCTGAGGTCGGCGTCTATAAGAAGAACCGACTTACCGGATTTTGCAAGTGAAAGCGCTATATTTGCAGAGCAGGTTGTTTTGCCCTCGCTTTCGGTGGAGCTTGTAACCGCAAACACCGAATAGCCCTTTTTAAGCTTTACGTTTTCAATTTTCGTTCTTATAAGCTTAAAGGTTTCAATAAACGGAAGTCCGACATTTTTGTCGGTAATAAGAAGTCTCTTTCTTTCGTTCTTTTTGCTTTTGATTTTAGAAACGGAAGCTATTATATTAACATTGAAATTCTTTTTAATATCATCGCTTGTAAGCACGGTATTTTTAAGCATACCGGAAACAAAGAGGATGAGAACCGCTATACCCGCGCCGAGAATAAAGCCCGCCGCAGTGTAAAGAAGCGTTGAAGAATCGCCCTGAAGCTCCGAAGACGTTGCATTGTCGGCAACCGTAAAGTTCGCATTCGGGAAAGCGTCCTTCGTGATTGAAGTATATACGCTTTGAATAGCCGTTGTAATCGCGTAAGAAAGCTCGGGGTCGCTTGTGGTTACGCTGATTTTAAGCATTGTTGTGTCTGTAACCGTTTCAACGCTTATTACGGAGCGAAGCTGCTTTTTGGTATACTCCACACCCGTTTTCGCGTTTACGGCGTCACGCACGGCAATAATAAAATCGTCGCCCTGCTGAACGATAATCTTGAAGTTGTTTGCGATAACGGCAGATGCCTGAGCGTCACTCGCGGTGGTGTACTTTGCCGCTTCACCGGCAATTTCTTCATCCTTGTTGGAGATGTTGATAATAAGCCTTGATGTGTACTGGGGCACATATGTAAGCTTTGCCGCGCCGAAGCCCGCAACGGTAAAAATCACCGTAAGCAAAACGATTACCCACCATTTTTTAGTGAGAATCTTAATTAATTTAAATATGGAATAACCGCCGTTTTCTTCATCATAGCTTCTTTTTTCTTCGTAAGCCATTTATTTTCACCGAACCTCTTCTTCGTATATTTTCATTAAGAAACGAGAGTGCGACACACCCGTTCTGCGGCAACCGCCGTTTTTACACTCTCGGGATATTGTACCACAAACACTACCGTTTTAACAATAGTTTTTTGACAATTTTTTTGTTAAACACAAAGTTTTTTCAATGTTTTTTCAAAATGCCCGCAAGCTTATGCCTTATTTGACGTTTCGGATAACGGTATTTTACGTTTTTGCACATTTTTTCAACGTATTTTTTGTATTCGGGGTCGTCCGCCGCAAACTCCTTACCGTCTCTTAAAATCCGCGTTGTAACGCCGATAATCTGCTCGGGCACAATCCCTTTTTCCAAAATAAACTGATTGTCGCCGCACATGGTGTAAGTGCCGTTTTCGATTGCGACTATTCTGTGCAAAACAAAAGCGCCGTCCGCCCTTCGGTAAAGCGGCAAATCTCCGACAAAAAGAATCGGCTTGCCGTTCTCGTCTGAATTCACACGCGACAAAGTAACACGGTCACGCCCCTGCACAAGAAGCGGAAGCATACTCGTCCCCGTTATGGGAATCGTAAATGTTTTGTTTTCTTTAAATGCCTCCTCAATAAACGGAAGCAGGTCTGTCATTTTCATAAAACCACCGAACATTTTATGTGATAAGTGATAAGTGAAAATTAAAGAATGCAAAATGCAAAATGCAAAATTTCGGAATCGCTTCGCGATTGATTTATAAAGCCTACGGCACACCGTGAGGTTGTTTGTTGCCGAATGGCAATTACAATCAAATCGCCAACGGCGATTCCCGGAACTTTTCACTTTTCACTTTTCACTTTTCACTTAATGAAGCGCTCCGCGCTTCATCTCACGCACTGCCGTTTCCACGGCTTCTTTTGATATATCGCACGAAAAGCGATAAACCGGCACGGTTGATAATACGCAATCCGTTACATCGAAAAGTGCGGACATAAGCTCTTTTTCAACGGGTCTTACGGTCTGGTCCATAAAGCTTTTAAGAACCGACGCACCCGGGACGCGTTCGATTTTATTCTCGCCGCGGCTTAAAAAAGCAATGCCGCCGACGGGAACGCCAACATTCACATTCTCGTCGGTTTTTCCGCTCCAGGGCGTGCCGAAGGCGTAAACACGCGAATCAATTATTCTCAGCGCGGGCTTGTCGTCATTAATAATGCGCGAGCCCGGCAGATATTTGAGCCACAAATGAGTGTGCGTTGATTTTCCCGTACCGCTGGGTGCGGAAAAAAGATACGCATTGCCCTCGTATTCAACGCACGACGCGTGAAGCATCATTCCGGAAAACCTTGTAAGCATTCCGTAAAAATATGATGCCGTCCAGATATATTCGCATTCCGCAAGCGAAAGATGCGGATTTTCCTTTTGTCTGTCTTCGTAAAACTTTTCCGAAAGCTCTATTACGATATCGGCTTCTTTGTCATCTTCGCAAATGTAATCCTTTACGCGTGTTTTCAAAAGCTCGTATTTCGGCTCAAGCTGTACGGTAAGTCCCGCTGTATTGATTTTCATAATTCTACGGTCTCGCTTTTCTATATTACAATAAAATATTTTTCTCTTTAAGCACGTTCAAAAACGCATCAAGGTCACGCGAAAGTATGTCCTCGGAAACGTCGGGATACTCTTTTTTCATATCCTCAAGAAGCGCCTCGCGCTCCTTACCCTCTTCAAGACCCTTCCAGACAAGCTCTGCGGAATCGTTAAGGCGAATCATTCCGTGAATGTTTTCAACCGCTTCGCCGACGGGAACGACAACGCTTGTCCCCGCAACGGTTTTTAATATGTAATTATCATCAAGCTTCATAGCTCTGCCTCTTTTCATTTTAAAGGTTTGTGCGAAAACGCACACATTATATTATATATAATTATCCCGCGGTTTTCAATAGGAATTTTTGCCGAATTGCAGGGAATTCGCCGGAATTACAAAGCGGAATTATTGAGCTCGCTTTCAAACTTCGGTATTATGTACTTTGTCACCGAAAAAAACATTGTTTTCGACTCTATTGTCGAATACTCGTTTTTGCTCTTATCGTTCGAGGCTCTTTTCGAATTAAGATTTTTATCTACCGTGTAAATGGCAACAAGTGTGTCGGCATTTCTTTGAAGCCTTCCGTTTTCGTCTTTTGAGCCGTCAAACTCCATAACAATATTTCCGTCCGCATCGGGAATTGTGTAAACCGCGGCAAGAAGCGACGGGTCGAC
>CAZRXQ010000044.1:0-8701 GCA_964604065.1 uncultured Eubacteriales bacterium
TTTGAAGATACCAGATACAGCTTGTTATCCGGAGTACGGTTGCTGAGTGTGATCTGTTCATTTACATTTTCGCGGAATTCGTACTCACCGTTTTCTCTTGAGAAAATCAGCGCCTCCCGACCGTTAGGCCAGTGGTACAGATATTCGCTGTAAATCTTTTCGGCATCAAAAGAATATCCGTAAGCATAGCGGATTCCGTGATATATAAATACAATCTCAAAGGATGTAGGAGCAGTGGTATCCCCAAACGGTTCCCACGGCAGCTTTTGTCCCTTGGAAATCTTGGCAGCTTCGCCGACTACCATATTCTTCATTGTCATAAGTGCATGCAGCACATTGCTCTTACCTGCGGCATTAGCTCCGTAAAGGGCAAGTGCGGGAAGCAAAGTCTTCTTTTCATCCGGACGCAGAAGGTACGATTCCAAAGACTTATCCTTGGATGCCGCAAAGCTGATCACCGCATTGTCCTTAATGGAACGGTGATTTTCGATAGAAAATTGTATAAGCATAAACGGATACCTCCCTTGATATACATAGTCTTTCCGTTTTCTGCTTATATTATAGCAATTAAAATAGTTTACGTCAATATTTATTTTGGGAATTTGCAGAAAATCCACAAATTCCCGAAATAAAATCAGAAATCAATCATTCTGAAGCTCTTCACTTTTCACTACGCGCACCGTTAATTTCCGTAATATCGTACGGTGTGGTTTGGTAAACGAAATAGTTCAGCCAATTTGAATACAAAAGGTTTGCGTGGGAGCGCCAGCGCATTACGGGCTCTTTTTCGGGGTCGTCGTCCGGGAAATAATTCTCCGGTATATCCGGCTCAAGCCCCGCATTTTTGTCACGGATGTACTCTTTTTTGAGCGTATCGAAGTCATACTCCGAATGCCCCGTTACAAAAATCTGCTTACCGCCCTCGGTTGTGGCTATATAAAGCCCCGCTTCCTTTGACGAAGCAAGAATCTTAAGCTCCGGTACAGCCTCCACATCCTCGTACCTTACGCCCGTATGGCGCGAATGCGGCACGAAAAATTCATCATCGAAGCCCCTTAAAAGTATGGATCGCTTGTAATCGGCTGTGTGACGGTACACGCCCGAAAGCTTTCTCGGAAGCGTATGCTTTTTAATTCCGAAGTGGTAATAAAGTCCCGCCTGCGCACCCCAACAAATGTGAAATGTGCTCGTAACGTGTGACTTACTCCACTCCATTATCTCGCAAAGCTCGTCCCAATACTCAACCTCTTCAAATTCAAGCTTTTCCACGGGCGCACCCGTAATAATCATACCGTCGAAGTTCTTGTGCTTAACATCATCAAAGGTTTTGTAAAACGCCAAAAGATATTCCTTCGAGGTATGCTTCGGCACGTGTGACTTTGTCATAATAAGCTCAAGCTCCACCTGCAACGGAGAGTTGCCGAGAAGTCGCGTAAGCTGTGTTTCCGTAGCGGTTTTTTCGGGCATAAGGTTCAAAAGAAGAATCTTAAGCGGTCTTATGTCCTGCGTTATGGCGCGTTTTTCCGTCATAACGAATATATTTTCATTCAAAAGCGTTTGCACCGCGGGCAACGCGTCCGGGATTTTAATCGGCAAAGGTAAAAGCCTCCGTTAATGTTTTTGATTTATTATTCACCGAGCGCCTGCTTAATATCGGCAATAAGGTCCTCTGCGCTCTCAAGACCGCACGAAAGCCTTACAAGGTCGGGGCTGACACCTGCCGCCAAAAGCTCCTTGTCGTTCATCTGACGGTGCGTTGTGCTTGCCGGGTGAAGGCAGCAGCTTCTCGCATCCGCAACGTGCGTTTCAATAGCTATCATTTTAAGACGGCTCATAAATTCCTCGGCAGCTCTTCTTCCGCCCTTAACGCCGAAGCTTACTACGCCGCAAGTTCCGTTTTTAAGGTATTTCGAAGCGAGCTCGTAATCCTCGTCGCCCTCAAGACCCGCATATTTAACCCACGAAATCTTGTCGTTTCCCTTAAGGAATTTCGCAACGGCAAGACCGTTTTCGCAATGGCGCGCCATTCTTACGTGAAGACTCTCAAGCCCCAGGTTAAGGTAATATGCGCTTTGCGGCGACTGCGTTGAGCCGAAGTCGCGCATAAGCTGTGCGGTCGCTTTTGTGATATACGCACCGCCCTGTCCGAATTTTTCTGCGTATGTAATCCCGTGGTAGCTCTCGTCCGGTGTGCAAAGTCCCGGGAATTTGTCGGCATATTTAAGCCAATCGAACTTGCCCGAATCGACAATACAGCCGCCAACGGCAGAGCCGTGACCGTCCATATATTTTGTGGTGGAGTGCGTAACAATATCCGCACCCCATTCAAACGGACGGCAGTTAACGGGTGTTGCGAAGGTGTTGTCTATAATAAGCGGAACGCCGTGTGCGTGTGCCGCTTTTGCGAATCTTTCAATGTCGAGCACCTTAAGCGCGGGGTTTGCAATCGTTTCGCCGAAAACAGCCTTTGTGTTCGGTCTGAAGGCTTTTTCAAGCTCTTCGTCGGAGCAATCGGGCGCAACGAAGGTAAAATCTATACCCATTCTCTTCATGGTAACCGAGAAAAGATTGAATGTACCGCCGTAAATCGTGGAGGACGACACAATGTGGTCGCCGCACGAGGCTATGTTAAATACCGAATAAAACGAAGCCGCCTGACCGGAGCTTGTAAGCATTGCGGCAGTGCCGCCCTCAAGCTCGCAAATTTTCGCCGCAACGCTGTCGCAGGTCGGGTTTTGAAGCCTTGAATAAAAATATCCGCTTGCTTCAAGGTCGAAAAGCTTGCCCATATCGTCGCCTGTGGCGTATTTAAAGGTTGTGCTTTGCACTATCGGTATTTGTCTCGGCTCGCCGTTTCCGGGCGTGTAGCCGCCCTGAACGCACTTTGTTTCTATTCTGTAATCACTCATATTAAAAACCTCTTTCCTTGAGTTATGCATTAACACTTTGGGGAGAACCTATCCACATATCCTCCCACTTTTGACCGGCAATCTTTTCGATTTTCGCCTTATCCTCTTCGCTTATCGTGCACTTGCCCGTCTCGTGCTTTTCTTTAATAATTTCTTTAATAAGCTCGTGATCCTGCTTTGTCATCTTGTAGCGATAAATGGACATTACGCAGAAGAACGCAAGCACCGAAGGAATTATCGCATAATCGAGACGAAGTCCTAAAACCGTCTTTTTCGACTGAAGCTCGGGCGCTTGAACCTTGGTGTCGTAGCCGAACCACTCAAGCGAAGCACCTACAAGGTAGCCCATAAGACTGCTTACCGTCTTTTTAAACAGCGTGTTGAAGGTGGAAATAACACCCTCGCGTCTTTGACCCGTAATAAGCTCATCAACGTCCGTAACATCGGGCTGGATGTTTTCGCCCACGAATCCCGGACCCGAGAAGCCGATGTTGTAAAATACGGAAGAAATTACGATTACCGCGTACTTAATCCCCTTCGGCGTGGAGTACGAAAGGAATGCGTTTATAAGAAGTCCGCAAACCATAAACGGACCCATAAGCTTTCCGCAGAAGGTTTTGCCCTTGTAGCGCGTCAAAAGGTAGTTGATAGGCGAGCCCGCCGCCTCTGCCGCACCGGAAATAATCGTAAGCGAATTGAAAAATTTGTACGCATCCGTAACGCTTATCATAAAATACTGGTCGGCATAATTGTAAAAATATTTACTCATTGAGTAAAACAGCGAAATTATAAAATACTGCCTGAACGCTCTGTTTTTAAACACGAGCTTGTACTCGTGCAAAATATATTTCAAATTAAAGGGCTCGTTGTGCTGATCCAAAGACGAGGGCTCTTTTGTTTTAATAACGCTTAAAATAGGCGCCCACACAAACCACAGCATCAAAACAATACCCACCATTTGGTAATTTCCCCTGTGGTCGGGCGACGGGTTAGGCAGAGAAAACAGCGCGGTTTTCACATTAAACCCGGCAATTGCAAGCGCCGTAAAAATATACGAGCTTGTTTGACCTATGGCATTCATAACATATTCAACCATTTTGTACTGCGTGCGTTCAAAATAGTTCGGCGCAATTGTGGGGAGCATAGCCGTATGCGGAATGGACATCATCGTCATAAAGGTCGCATACATAAGTCCCGCGAATATGTACCACATCATGGTTTTGGAGGAATTGCCTTCGGCGGAAATTCCGAACGATGTCCACTTAAAAAGATACGATATTACAAACGGTATTGCCGCCGCTAAAATATACGGGCGGTGTCTGCCCATTTTCGAGCGCGTGCGGTCTGTAATAAAGCCCATCATCGGATCGCTTACGGCATCCCAAAGTCCGCTTATCAAAGAAATAGTACCGGACTGCTTTGTCGAAAGACCTTCTACATAAGAAAGAAACTGCTGATGGTACACATTAAGCGGATGTCCCGCGCCGCCTATGGTGATATTTGCGCAGGTGTAGTTTATCATCGGTCGAAGCGCCGTTTTAAGGTCGCCCTCAATGCCTACAACATCCTTGATTTTTTCTCCTAATTTTATTGCCATCAAATAAACCCCCGTTTCCGTTTAAAACGAATGTATTATTAAAAAATTTATATTTCCGTATTTCCCACAAGTATAACGCACCAATAAAAGTTCACTCCGTCGGTGGAATAAGCACCTATGCCTATTTCGTCGAAATTCGAAGACAAAAGCGCCTTCTTTGTTTGCGAGGATGCCATAAGCGCCGCATATGCCTTTTTGTAGCTTGAATCCGAAACGATTACGGCTTTGTCTGCCGTCGTAAATTCCACGCCGGCATCTCTGAGCGCTTTATAATACAGGCTTCCGTCACTGCTTACATACGCACTTCCCGTATTTTCGACAAACTCCTTTGCCGCATTTTCCGCTATATCGCAAAGCTTTTCGGAAAGCACAAGATTCGCATTTTCATCCTTAAGTACCTGACGTCTTATGTAATTAATACTGCCGAGAATATCCTCTTCGTGCGCATCGAAATCAATCAGGGCATCAACGGGATCGATTACTCCTATCGCGGTAAGAAGCGCAAGTCGCGCATCCGCGGAGTTAATAACACCGCTACCGTCAACATCCGCACAAATAAGATCCTCTTTCGTTAAATCCGAGTCGGAGGAAATCTCCAAAGCAAGAAGAAGTATGCTTCGCGCATCCTCGGTCGAAACAATGCCGTCACCGTCAACATCGCCCAAATAGCGCTTAACCTTTATCGCCGTAGCCGGGGAAGAACAAAGAAACAAAAACGCTATCGGCAAAAAAAGCGCAACTGTTTTTTTACAAATATTCTTCATACAAACTCCTTTGTAATTGAATTCAACCTACAGTATACAATATCACGCAAAAAAATGCAATGTTTTAAGCATTACCAATTTTGCAAATTTCGGTAATTTTTCACATTTTCCCGTTTTCTTTTTCTATAATCTCCCGCATTTGTCTTTTTGCTTCTAATCGTTTTACGGATTTTGCGCTTCAAGCCAAGCAGTACATTTCAGCAATGAATTCTTCAATTCACTCATTTTCATCTCAACGCTTTCAAGTCCAATGCGGTCTTTCGGAGTCAACACATACTGACTTTGCATTGTATTATACGCTTTTTGGATAAGCGGATTTTTGCAAGCCTCATCAAAGAAAATGAAATCCTTCGGCAAAATACCCGGAATTCCGTCTAAGCGTTTTTGCTCTTCGGCAAGACGAATTGAAAGAAGCTTTTCCAAAAGCTCATGATTCTCAAATAAAGAAGCTATACGGCTTTCTTCAAGAATAACCGCTAAATCGTAAATATGCTTTGATGCTTCAAAAGCGCGATGTTCTTTAGCCGCGTTTCTTGTATAAGCCTCTGCGGCAAACAACTTATCTACAAAAATCCGTTCCATTGTCATAGTCAAAATTTCAAACGGAGCAACGTCGAACACGGTTTCAAGAATTTTCTGTTGGTTCGACTCAGCGTTTTCATATAGAATGGGCGCAATAAGCATTGATTCGTACGGCTCACTGACCGTAAACGAGGTTGCTTCGATTTTCACCTTACCGAAACGCTGTAAAGCATCATTTACATCATAATCGGTAACAGGCTCATAATTGTAAAAGGAAATAACTTCCGAGCGGTTCGAATGACCTTCTTGCGCATTACGCGGAATTGATATATATTTCTTTGTTGCTTTGTCAAGACGTTTATCACCTTGAGTTCGACTGCAATCACGAACATCAACAGACAAATCAATATCCTCGGAAAAGCGCCTTACACTGTGAAGTGCTTTATACAGTGCGGTGCCGCCTTTAAAATATGCCGGCAAGCCTTCCTTTTGAAATCCCGCAAGCTCTTTAAGAATCATCGTAACATAATAATCTTTTTCGATAACATCCTTGCGGTAGCCTGTTTTTTGAGAAACTGCGTCTATCAATACGCGAAAAGCATCTTTATCAAAATGTAAATTCATATTCTCGCCCCCTGACTGCCCGCAACATGTGCAAGCCGTATTACGGTGTCACGGTTATAATGCAAATCGGCAATATTCAATAGTTTTCCGTAATTCAAACTGTTAGCTTGAACAAAATCGCTCAAAATAGTATACGGCTCTTTTGCATCTACCGGAACATCATCATAAATATCAAGCAAATCGAGAAACTGCAGATATTTACTGTTATCTCTCGTAACCCCGGTTTTCGGTGCTTTTACGATAATGTCCAGCATCTCATCCTTTTTAATTCTGTTCTGTACGCAATTTGATACAAAGGTTCGTTCGGCGGGCATTAAAGAGGTTAAGCCGAGCTTGTGCATAACGGTTGCACCGGTTTCATAGCCGTTGCCTCCGCTCAAATATTTAATATCTATCAGCTTCTCTTTGTTTATGCCGGTTTCTCCGAATACGGTGTTTTTCGCAAGGTAATAAATACCTTTAGCGAAGCAACGCAGTTCGGGTACGGCGCCGCCTTCGATAATCCGCTTTATCGCAACAGCGGCGGCGGCATTCGCCTTTTTCTCCTCTATACCGTACGCCTCGGCAATTTCTCTGCCGAGATCACGAACAAGTATCGGAGTTCCGATATCAAAACGCCCGATTTTCTCTTTTATGAATTGTACATAAGATTGCCCGTTCACTGTTCGCACCGCCTTTGATATATTTCGTTCGAATTTCGTAATCATATTTCACAATAATTATATCACACAACGATAAAAAGTCAATAATAATCAAACAGTAAAAAGAAACTGCTTTTGTAATTTTTCACATTTTCCCGTTTTCTTTTTCTATAATCTCCCGCATTTGTCTTTTTGCTGCCTCAACCTCTTCGAAAAACGCCGAGGAGGACATTCTTAAAACACCGAAACGAAGCGATGAAAGCTGTATGAGTCCGTCCGAGGTAACAACACGAACCTTCTCGTTTTTACCTATATCGCTCACAAGCTTTTCGATATATGTGTCACCGGTTTCGTTTTCTTTTGTGTATGTAACGAAAATGTTGTTATACAAAAGCTTTTCGCCCAAGCCGCCTTCGACGTTATATGCATCGAAAACGACTATGACCTTGCTTTCGGTAAATGCGGCGTAATCCGAAAGAGTATCGCAAAGCCTGATTCTTGCCGCCGAGAGGTCGGTTTTTGCAAGTTTTTTTAATTCCTCCCACGAAAAAATCACGTTATAGCCGTCAACTATCGTGTGGCTCGCAAGGGAAAACGACTTGTATTCCTCGGTGCTTTCTGTTTTAGGCTCTTCTTTTTTTCTGTAAAGAGTTTGCGTAAGGCGTGCTTTTCCGAATTCACGCTCCATAATAGCCTCAAGCTCTTTGTCGTCTATTGAAAAATTACGCTTTAATGCGCCGCCGTCGTAGCTCACCTGCTCTTTTTCAAGGCAGCTTTCAAGGTGCATATATGACGGAACGTCATTCCACTTAACATTAAAGCCTCCGCCGTGTGCGCAAAACACGGAATCTGGTGTATTGTCAAGGTCCGCTTCCGGGTCGTAAGCAAAGCTTTTAATTATCTCTTCTTCGTTGTGGCATTCCCTGTAGCCGCCGAAGGTAAGCGAAAGCCTTCCCTCTCCGCTTGTGTAAACCGCAACCTCTTTTGCGTATCCGTCAAGCGTCACCACGGGCGCACTTCCGCAAAGCACAAAATATTCACCGTTGTCCTCGGGGGCTGAAAATTCGCCGTAGCGCGCCTTAATGTCGCTTATTGCCCTGCCGACACACGCACGCGGCCCTTCAAGGCGAAAGTTATAAAACGGTTCTAAAAGAACGCTTTCGGCATTCATAAGTCCCTGTCGCACGGCGCGGTATGTCGCCTGCCTGAAGTCGCCGCCTTCCGTGTGCTTAATATGCGCTCTGCCCGAAGCGAGAGTTATTTTCACATCCGTAAGCGGTGAGCCCGTTAAAACACCGAGATGCTGTTTTTCGCTTAAATGAGTTAAAACAAGGCGCTGATAATCTCTCGGTAAAATTTCCTCGCGGCATTTTGTGTCGAAAACAAGCCCCGAGCCTCTTTTTTGCGGCTCAATTAAAAGATGAACCTCGGCATAGTGCCTGAGCGGCTCGTAATGTCCCACACCCTCTACCTTGTTTTTAACCGTTTCCTTGTAAATAACCGTACCCTTGTCTGTTTCAAGCTCTATTCCGAAGCGCTCTTTTGCAACAGCTTTAAGTATTTCCGTTTGAACCTCACCCATAAGGCGTACGCTTATTTCCGAGCGGCGGCTGTTAAACGTAAAATCAAGAAGCGGCTCTTCTT
>CAZRXQ010000045.1:0-1745 GCA_964604065.1 uncultured Eubacteriales bacterium
TGACCGAGAGCATCTCTTACGCTTTGTCTTAACTGTCTTATGTCGTTAACGCTCTTTGTAAGAGTTTCGTCGGTGTCGCGGATTATCGACTCAACGTAATTGCTTGCGTTTCTGCGCATATCGCCCGACCATTTTTCGGCTTTGTCCATAATGTCGCGGGCGCGCTCCTTCGAATTTTCTATAAGAAGCTCGGATTCGTTTTTAGCCTGCTGCATAATGCCTCTTGCGGCTTCGCGTGCTTCCTTTGTAATCTGGTGCTCTTCAACCATAAGGTCTGCCTTTTGTCTTGCCTTTTCCAAAATTTCCTCGGCATCGGCATCGGCGGCATTGAGAATGTCGCGTCTTTCGGCTGCGATTTTCTTTGCCTGAGTAATCTCCTGGGGCATATTGAGTCTTATGTCCTCAATAAGTCTCTTAAGCTCCTCAACATCAACCATAAGCTTGTTTGAAAAAGGAACGGTTTTTCCTTCATCAAGCACGGTGTCCATATCTCTGAGCAAAGTATCAATACTCATAAAAATTCAATCCTTTCGAATAATCAAATATGTATTTAGAATTAATTAATACGCAATCTTTCCGTTATATCGTCGCAAATTTCCTTCGGAACAAATTCCGAAATATCGCCGCCGAGGGCGCAAACCTGCTTTACAACGCTTGAGCTTAAGAACATATGCTCCGCGCTCGTTACCATAAAAATCGTCTCAAGCTCCGTGTTGAGCTTTTGATTCGTAAGCGCCTGACGGAATTCGTCGTCGTAATCGGAAATAGCCCTGAGACCCTTAACGACGGCACACGCACCCTTTTCTCTTGCGTAATCAGCAAGAAGCCCGAGGTGACTTTCCACCGTAACGTTCTTTATATCCTTTGTACAGCGCTTAATAAAATCAACGCGCTCCTCTACGGTGAACGAGCCGCTGTTTTTATTGTAATTTCTCATAACAACGACAATAACATTGTCAAAAAGCTTTGATGTTCTTTTTATTATATCAAGATGCCCTATTGTCAGCGGATCGAAGCTGCCGGGGCAAATAACGGTTCTTCCCATAACAACACCTTAATTTCTGTAAACCGTAAGCTTTATTCTGCCGTATTTGTACGTTTTCGACGAGAATTCGCCGAGAGTCTCGGGAAGCGTTTGCGAAGCATCCGTTTCGCAAACAATAACAGAGCCCTTTAACATATGCGGCAAAAGCCCTTCGAGCGCCTTCTCGGTCAATCCCGCACCGTAAGGCGGGTCGAGAAACGCAAGACCGTATTTATTTAAATCTCTGTCAAGAAACGAAAGCGCATCCGAAAGCACCGTTTTCGATTCCTTTTCGAAGCCGACGGTTTTAATATTCTCCGCGGTTACGCTTAAGGAAGCACGCGAGGAATCCACAAACGTGCAAAACGCCGCGCCGCGTGAAAGTGCCTCTATGCCGAGCTGACCCGAGCCCGAAAAAAGATCGAGCGCATTTCGTCCTTCTATGTCGAACTGTATTATGTTAAACACGGATTCTTTAACCTTATCCGTAGTCGGTCTTACATCGTTTCCCTCAAGAGTTTTAAGCTTTCTTCCTCTTTTTGAGCCTGTTATAACACGCATATTCCGTCTCCCGAAAATTTGTATCATATTATTATTACATTAAAAGCTCCGATTTGTCAAGTTTTTTTGAAGCTCATATTGAATTTCGTCATTAATATTTTACCGAAAAGCAAAATTTTAAAGAAAAAACGCAAAAATCAAGCACGAAAATCATATTCGG
>CAZRXQ010000045.1:1845-8572 GCA_964604065.1 uncultured Eubacteriales bacterium
AAAAGCAAAATTTTAAAGAAAAAACGCAAAAATCAAGCACGAAAATCATATTCGGGTAACCGACTCGGGAGGGTGACAGTCGAATCCACCTCAAGCCGCCCGTTTCGTTAGTTTGCAGTTTGAATCCGTTCGCGTGATATTAGCCGGTTGGGTATTTGCGCTCATCCGATTTTACTCCCCGTGAAAAGCCGAATAAATTTCGTGCGCCGTAGCTTTTGTAATACCGGGAACTGCCGAAAGCTCCGCTTCGCTTGCCTTTCCGATATTTTCAAGCGTGCCGAACTTTAAAAGAAGAGCTTTCGCACGCTTTTCGCCCACGCCGTTAATTTCCGTAAGCGCCGAGGTAATCGCCTTTTTCGTATGCTTTTTTCTGTGGTATGTCACGGCAAAGCGGTGAACCTCGTCCTGAATCGTCGTAACAAGCGAAAACGCCTTGCGCTTCGAATCGAACTCAACCCTGCCGCCCGCAGTGGATATCGCGGCTGTTCGGTGCTTGTTGTCCTTAACCATTCCGAAAACGGGAACAGTCACCCCGTAAGCCTCAAGCACCGGCAAAACGGCATTGACCTGCCCTTTGCCGCCGTCGAGAAGAATAAGGTCGGGAAGCCTTCCGAAGCCCTCTGTCTCGCCTTTTTCGCGGCATTTTCCGTATTCCGAAAAGCGCCTTGAAAGCACCTCTGCCATAGATGCGTAATCGTCCTGTCCCGAAAAGCCCTTTATCATAAACCGTTTGTACGCTTTTTTAAGCGGCTTTCCGTCGTAAAAAACCACCATTCCCGCAACATTGTCGCTTCCCGCGGTGTGCGAAATGTCATAGCTTTCTATATACCTCGGCACACTTTTAAGACCGAGCATTGCCCCGAGCTCTTCAAGCGCCGAGCGCTCCTTTGCACTGCCCAAAGTATTTTCGCAAAGCTTTTGCGTGGCGTTACTTTTGCACATCTTAACAAGCCTCTGCTGCTCGCCCTTTTGCGGGATAACAATATTTACACCCGAGCCGCGCTTTAAGGAAAGCCACTCCTCAAGCTCCTCTTTTCCGTCGGGCATTATTTCGACCTCTATTCTCGGCGGCACGGAGCGGTTCATCGAATAATACGAAACAATAAGCTGTGAAAGCATATTTTCCTCGGTATCGGTAACCTCCGTTAAAAAATGCTCCGTATCCGAAAGTCTGTTGTCGAAAAATCTTAAAACGGCAAGGCACGCTTTTCCTTCGAGAATGCTCAGAGCAAAAACATCCTGCTCTTTATATGTCGCAAAAACCACCTTTTGGCGGTTCACCGTTTTTTCAATGCTTTTTATAATATCGCGAAGTCGCGCCGCTTTTTCGAATTCAAGCGCCTCTGCCGCCTTTTCCATTTCGGCATTTAAGCGTGAAATCGTATCGCGACTGCCGTTTTTCAAAAACGCCAGCGCGCCCTCTACGTTTTTGTTGTACTCCTCTAAGGAGAGCCTTCCCGAGCACGGCGCACAGCAAATGCCTATGTGACTGTTAAGGCACGGGCGCTCTTTTCCTATATCACGCGGAAAAACCTTCGAGCACGTGGGAAGCTTATATATCCGCTTTGCCTCCTCCACCGCCTTTGTAACGGAATAGCCCTGCGTGAACGGGCCTATATATTCCGCACCGTCATCGGTAATTTGGAGCGCCGGGTAAATGTTTCGCCACTGCCCGTTTGTTACCTTAATGTAGCTGTAGCCCTTGTCATCCTTTAAAAGAATGTTGTATTTGGGCATATTCTGCTTAATCAAGCTGCATTCGAGAACAAGCGCTTCAAACTCACTGTCGGTCAGAATATAGTCAAAATCGCGAACATTTTCGACCATTTTTCTCACCTTCGGCAAATGCTTTTCCTGAGAACCGAAATATTGACTTACGCGATTTTTAAGCGCCTTGGCTTTGCCTATATAAATAATATCGCCCGCGCCGTTTTTCATAATGTAAACGCCGGGGGTAAGCGGCAGCTTGTTTGCTTTATCCTTCAAGCGCCTTAAGCGATCCTCCAAAAAAACACCTCCCGTAATATTATTCGCTTTGTTTTACGCGTATTCACGCTTTAACTTTGCTAAACGCATAAACGGCAAGGAGCGTTCTCCCTGCCGTTCGATGTTTGTAAAATTAATTACTCGGCAAAGCCGCTGTTAACAAGCTCAACAAGTGCGGTTACCGCCTGCTCCTCATCAACACCGCCTGCAATAATGCGAATGTCGGTGCCGCCCATAATACCGAGAGAAAGAACACCGAGAAGGCTCTTTGCATTAACGCGTCTTTCGTCCTTCTCAAGCCAAATAGAGGATTTGAACTCATTTGCTTTCTGAATAAAGAAGGTTGCGGGGCGAGCATGAAGCCCTACCTGATTTTGAACTGTAACATCTTTAACGAACATAGCACTGTCTCCCATAAATTTTTTGGTATTTAATATAATCGGTTCGGCAAAGCGACAAATTTCGCAAGCCGTGCATTCTCGTTTTGAAACCTAATCTATTATATCAAAAAATTTTTTTAAGTCAACGGAAAAAGGACAACCTTTAAATAATTCATACGAAGCACTAACCTCCGCCGATTTTAAAAGCCGCGATTTGTGCATTTTTCACACAATTTTTCGCAGTTAATATTCAATATAAACAATAAATTCGGGCAAAAAACAAAATCCCCGCGGAAAAGGACTCCGAAAAAAGCATTCGGGGGTGACGAGAGTCGTGTGAAGCTCAACTCCTGCCACCCCCGATTAATTTGTCGGTTGCGATTATTCGCTTTTCAATTCCTCTTTAATTTCCTCTAAAAAGCGCCTGTCCTCTTTTGTAAGCTCCGCGTTTTTCAAAAGCTCGGGTCTTAAAAGAAGCGTTCTTTTTAAAGATTCTTTTCTTTGCCACTTTCTTATGTTCTCGTGGTGTCCCGAATAAAGCACCTCGGGAACTTCTTTTTCGTGCCACGAAACGGGCTTTGTGTACTGCGGATATTCAAGAAGCGACGAATAGTGACTTTCGCCCTTAAAGCCCTCGGGACTCGAAAGCACTCCGGGAAGCATACGCGCCACGGCATCGGCAAGAATCATCGCGGGCATTTCGCCGCCCGTTACAACGTAATCGCCTATTGAAATTTCCTCATCGACGATTTCGTCAAGCACGCGCTGGTCAACACCCTCGTATCTTCCGCACAAAATCGCAATGTTTTCATACTCCGAAAGCTCCTTAACGCGCTCCTGATTAAGCGTTTTGCCGCAGGGCGACATATATATAAGATGCGGCTTTTTACCCGCTTCCGAGCAAACCTTCGTGTATGTGTCGAAAATCGGCTGTGCCATCATAAGCATTCCTTCACCGCCGCCGTACGGCGTGTCGTCCACCTGATTGTGCTTGTTCACGGCAAACTCTCTTATCTGATGAAAGTTAATTTCGACAAGATTTTTTTTGCGCGCTCTGCCTATTACGCTTTCGCTCATAACCGCCTCGCACATCTCGGGAAAAAGCGTTAAAATATCAATTCTCACCGTCAAAAAGCCCCCTTAAAGGAGTAATGTAAACCTTACCGTTTTCCACGTCGCATTCCTTTACGACGTCCTTAATAGCTGGAATAAGCACCTCTCCGCCCGCGGGCGTTTTCACAAACCAAACGTCGTTTGCGCCGGTAGAGGAAACCTCGGTTATTGTGCCGTAGCAACCGGTGCGGTCGTCAAAGTCAAGAACCTCGCATCCCAAAAGCTCGCTTATAAACCACGTGCCCTTCGGAAGAGCCGCCTCCTCGCGCTTAAAATAAAGAATTTTCCCGCGAAGCGCCGCCGCGGCTTCAACGGTATCAACACCCGAAAGCTTCATAACCGCAACATTTCCGTGCGGACGCGCCGACAAAACCTCCACGCCTTCTTTGCCCTCTTCGTCAAAGTAAAGCTTTTTGAATTTTTTCGTGAATTCGGGTGAATCGCACCACGGATTAAGCCTTACTTCGCCCTTAATTCCGTGTGTGGAAACAATTTGACCCAATTCAAGATAAGCCTTTATCATAAAAAATCACCGTTAATGTAACACCCTCCGTCCGAAAATCTCAGGCGGAGGGCGCACTTTTCAATTACAAATAACACTCGGTTGCCGTTATTCAGTCAATTTCGACCTGGATTCTGACATCCTTACGGATAGCGGCACAACGCATTAATGTACGTATTGCCTTGGCAATTCTGCCTTGCTTTCCGATTACTCTTCCCATATCCTCGGGAGCTACGTGAAGATGGTATACAATAATACCGTCCTCATTGGGCTCGTCGGCGGTAACCTCTACGGCATCGGGCTTTTCAACAAGACCCTTTGCGAGTGCTTCAAGCAATTCCTTCAAAATTACCACCCTGATTACTTAATGATGTTCTGCTTTTTAAGAAGTGCGCGAACGGTGTCAGTGGGCTGTGCGCCGTTGTCAATCCACTTCTGAACCTTTTCTGCGTCAAGCTTTATCTCAGCGGGATTTGTGAGAGGATTGTAATAACCAACCTCTTCGATAAATCTGCCGTCACGAGGATAACGTGAATCAGCTACAACTACACGATAAAAAGGTGCCTTCTTTGCGCCCATACGGCGAAGACGAATTTTTACTGCCATTTTAAATTACCTCCGAAAAAATTAATAACAAATTTATATACAATCACTTCAGCCGCAACCGACGAATCCGAACACGCCTCAAGAACGCTTTCGGCATTTGCGATTATCCGCAGTCGGGCTTTTTGTGCTTGCTTACATCGGGAAATTTCCCATACCGCCCATTCCGCCGGGCATTCCGGGCATTCCGCCCATACGCTGCATACGCTTCATCATCTTTTTCGACGATTTACCGTTAAGCTGCTTGTAGAGCTTCTGCATTTGGCGGTATTGATTCAAAAGTCTGTTAACATCCTCAACCTGCATACCGCAGCCTGCGGCAATTCGGCGTTTTCTCGAGGGATTGATTATGTCGGGATTCTCGCGCTCTTTTTTCGTCATTGAGCGAATAATCGCCATGGTATAGTCAATCTGTTTGTCGTCTATATCCGTGTCCTTAAGCTTTTTGCCAAGACCCGGAATCATTGAAAGGATGTCCTTCATCGGACCCATTTTCTTCATCTCTTCGAACTGCATAAGCATATCGTTAAGATCAAGCTTGTTTGTGCGAAGCTTTTTTTCAAGCTCCTCGGCTTTTTTCTCGTTAAGCGTGTTTTCCGCTTTTTCTATAAGCGAAAGCATATCGCCCATTCCGAGAATTCTGCTTGCCATTCTGTCGGGATGGAAAACATCAAGGTCCTTAAGCTTTTCGCCGACACCCACAAATTTAATGGGCTTTCCGGTAACCGCTCTCGCCGAGAGTGCCGCGCCGCCTCTGGTGTCGCCGTCAAGCTTAGTAAGAACAAGACCGTCTATTCCCAGCGCCTCGTCGAATGCCGAAGCAACCGTTACGGCGTCCTGACCGAGCATTGAGTCTATAACGAGAAGAATCTCGTGCGGCTTAACCTCCGCTTTGATGTTTTTAAGCTCCTGCATAAGCTCGGAGTCTATATGAAGACGACCTGCGGTGTCAAGGAATACATAGTCGTAGCCTTGATCCTTTGCAAGCTTAATTGCTTCCTTTGCAATAGTTACGGGATTTTCCTGTCCCATTTCGAATACCGGGACGCCTATTTGCTCGCCCACAACCTGAAGCTGTTTAATGGCGGCGGGACGGTAAATGTCGCACGCAACAAGAAGCGGTCTGTGTCCCTGCTCCTTAAGGCGTAAGGCGATTTTCGCGCTGTGCGTTGTTTTACCCGAGCCTTGAAGACCGCACATCATAACCACCGTAGGCGGATGTGAAGCGGACGCAAGCCTTGACTGAGTACCGCCCATTAAAGCGGTTAATTCCTCGTTAACTATTTTAATGACCATTTGCGCGGGTGTAAGGCTTTCCATAACCTTTGCACCGATAGCGCGTTCGGTAACGTTGTTTGTAAAATCCTTTGCGACCTTGTAGTTAACGTCCGCTTCAAGTAAAGCAAGTCGAACCTCTCGCATTGCTTCGCGAACATCGGATTCCGTAAGGCTGCCCTTGCTTTTCAGCTTTTTAAAGGCGGCTTCAAGCTTGTCGGAAAGACCTTCAAATGCCATAACAAAGACCTCCTCAGTTTTCGCCGAGAGAATCGACGGTTGAACGTATTTTTACAACGGCGTCGTTAATTTCTCTTGAAAGCGAAATATTCATATTGTAATCGTTAATCGTGTCGGTGCACTCAAGAATTTCTTTAAGACCGTCCTTAACGAGCTTTGCGCGCTTTGCAAAGCCGAGCTTTTTTTCCATATCGAAAAGCTGAGCCTCCGCACGCTTAACGGCGTCGCGCACGCCCTGACGTGAAATTCCTTCGTTCTCGGCGATCTCTGAAAGCGACAAATCGTCATTATAGTAGTAATCCAAAAATTTACGCTGATTGTCGGTGAGCATTTCGCCGTAATAGTCAACAAGAAGTACAACATCAAGATTCTTTGCCACAAAATCACCTCCGAACACATTTCTGTAAAGACAATTAACTTTACAGCCAAGGATTATAACAGATATAAACCGGTTTGTCAAGAATAATTTTACAATATCTATAAACAACAACGCACAGGCTGAATATAAAAGCCTGTGCGTGTTTAATTAATCCGAATATTTATTGTTCCTCTACGCGACCCTCGCCCGTTACGCGGTAAACTCTGTCGCAGTATTTAAGCATACTTTCACGGTGAGTGGTTACTATAC
>CAZRXQ010000046.1:0-8285 GCA_964604065.1 uncultured Eubacteriales bacterium
TTGTTTCTCACAAGGGTCTTGACCTTTGCAAGAGAATTTTCGACGAGCTTCTTTCGACTACGGACATACAGCTTGTTGTTCTCGGCTCGGGCGACTGGCAGTACGAGGAATATTTTAAAGGCTTAAAGGAGCGCTTCCCCGACAAGGTCGGTCTTAAAATCGGCTTTGTTCCGGACCTTGCCAGAAAAATTTACGCCGGAAGCGACTTATTCTTAATGCCCTCGAAGAGCGAGCCCTGCGGTCTTTCTCAGATGGTTGCGTTAAGATACGGTTCTATTCCGATTGTCCGCGAAACGGGCGGTCTTCGCGACAGCATCCGCGACAGCGGCGACGGCGAGGGCAACGGCTTTGTATTCTCTTCGTATAACGCACACGAAATGCTTCATGCGATTCGTCGCGCCTGCGAGGGCTTCGGTGACGAAAAGGGCTGGAAAATTCTCGTTAAGCGCGCTATGGAAAGCGACAACAGCTGGGGCAAGTCCGCAAACGAATATATAAAAATGTACAGAGAATTACTCAAGCCCTGATGTAATTACACCTTGTCTGCAATGGCGGCACAGTTACGTTTGACTGCATTTTCCACGGCGGATATTACGGTTTCTATGCTCAGCGGCTCGGGACCGCCGTATCTTCTTGCGGCGGTCGTTTTCTCGGGGAACTCCGTAAGCACGCCCTCCGAAACAAGCTGCCACACAAGCCTTGCGTATCTCGGCTGAATGGAAAACCAGCGCTTCGGAATGTAGCCCTTTTGAGCGGCGGTAAAAAGCGTTGTGTAAATAACGGCGGCGTAGAGCATATCCGTTCTTTCGCCCGCAACGGCAGAGCCCGCGTTCATTCTTTCGTGAGTCATAATCGCGGCGCGGTAAACCGTTTGAGACGAAAACTTTTTATCCTCGGCTCTGTCCTCAAGAAACGTAGAATCAAGACCGGAACGGCTGTCGGAGCGCCCGAGAAGGTAGTCAGTCGTAACGCCGTAATAGTCGGCTGCTCTCATTAAAAAGGAAAGCCCGAATTCGCGGATACCTTTTTCGTAATGAGACAAAAGAGCCTGCGAAACCTCAAGGTCCTTTGCCGCCTCCTTTTGGCTTATCCCCTTTTCTATTCTCAATTCGTAAAGTCGCTCGAAAAAAGCAGACACAAAAAACACCTCTTATAAAATATACTGAACGTATAATACTACAAACGATCGGAGAAATCAATGAAAACTTACACGATTCATATTTTGCGGCACGCATTAACACGCGGAAGCCTCGAAGGCAGGTACATCGGTCAAACGGACGAGCCGTTGTGCCGCGAGGGCGAGGAACAGCTTTTGAAAATGAAGGAGGATTACGACTATCCTTCGGCGCAGGTTGTTTTCACAAGCTCCCTAAAGCGTTGCGTGCAAACGGCACAGCTTCTTTATCCGGGCAAAACGCCCATCGAAATGCGCGGCTTTGACGAGTGCGACTTCGGCGAATTCGAAGGTCACACGGCAGAGGAGCTTGCGCCCTACAAGGAATTCTCCGAATGGCTTTCGGGCGGTGCGGATGCAAAGCCTTTAAACGGCGAAAGCAATGCCGATTTTTCAAAGCGCATTTGCGACACCTTTAATAAAACCGTTGAAGGACTTTTTAAAACAGGCACAACCGAAGCCGCAATAATTACCCACGGCGGCGTTCTTATGACGCTTATGGCGGCGTTCGGTCTTCCCGAGCTTCCCATGACGGACTGGCTTTGCCCCTCCGGTTGCGGTTATACGGTGCGTATAACGCCTGCACTTTGGGAAAAGACGGGAAAATTCGAAGTCGTCTCAGATATCCCCGGCGAGCCGCTTACAAATACTCAGGAGGAGCGTCTTTGGGATTATTATCGCGAAATAGGCGATGACGACGATTACGACTATGAACGCGATGTAAGAGAAGATTTCAGTTTCGACGAAATTTAAGCCGAAACCGACGAATCGTAAACATAATGAAAGGATGAAAATTATGAGCACCCCTTCGCAAAAATCGTTAAGACCATTCGGTATGCGTGACAAAATAGGCTACGCCCTCGGCGACTTCGGTTGTAATATGAGCTTTGCCTTCATAAACAACTACCTTATGCTTTTTTATGTCACCTGTATGAACATCAAGCCCTCGCATTTTGCAATAATAATATTGCTCGGAAAGATTTTCGACGCGATTAACGACCCGATAATCGGCGGAATATGCGACTCCTTAAAGCCCGGCAAGGACGGCAAGTTTAAGCCGTGGATAAAATGGGCAAGCATACCCCTTCTTATTTCAAGCGTACTTCTGTTTATTTACATTCCTTCGGCACCGTACGCGTTAAAGGTAACGCTTTGTCTTCTTCTGTACTGCGTATGGAGCGTTTCTTACACAAGCGTAAACGTACCTTACGGCTCAATGCAGTCGGTAATAACAACCGACCCCAAGGAGCGTTCGGACCTTTCCACCTTCAGAAGCATCGGCGCTATGGTAGCGCAAATCCCCGTAATGATTCTTTTGCCGCTTTTGGTATATGATGAAAACAAAAATCCCCGCGGCGAATACTTTATAATTTTCGTTGCCGTTATGGGCATAATAGGCTGTATATCGTTTGTATTCTTAAGAAAAATGGTTACGGAAAGAGTTGCCCCGCAGGTACACGAAAAGCAGAAATTCAATTATGCCGAAACAATTAAGGCATTCCTTAAAAACAAGCATATGCTCGGCGTTACGATTTCCTCCGTTTCGTACCTTGCACTTATGATGACCGTTACAAGCTCGTTGCAGTACACATTTATGTGCTACTTTAAAAATACCGACCTTATCACCATAGCAACGGTAATCGCCGGTATGCCCGTAGCGTTCGGCATTGTTGCCATTAAGCCGCTTTCGAAAAGATTCACAAAGAAACAGCTTTGCACATATCCCTTCATTTTGTCGGCTGTGGCAAGCGGTATAGCGGCATTTGTAAAAGTTCAAAACCCGTATATCTGGATGGTTCTTATGGGGGTTGCCATGCTCGGCGCTTCGTTCTACCTTGTATTGACTTGGGCTCTCGTTGCGGACTGCATCGACTTCCAGGAAAAGAGTACCGGCAGACGCGAGGAAGGCTCTATTTACGCAACATATTCCTTCTTCAGAAAAATAGCTCAGGGACTCGGCGCGGCGCTTATTTCGCTTGCTCTCGACTTCACCGGCTACGATTCAAAGCTTGATGCCTTAAGTCAGGGCGCGGGCGTTGCCGATAAAATTTACTTTATGACGGGCATTCTTCCTTGCATAGGCGCACTTATTTGCTTCCTTAGTATGCATTTCCTTTACAAGCTTGACGACTCACAATCTTTTGAAGAGGTAAAATAAAATGAGGAACATTGTAAACATCAACAAAAATTGGCTCTTTAAAAAAGAAGGCACGGAAGCTGTTGTCGATTTGCCGCACACCTGGAACGGCACGGACGGGCAGGACGGCGGTAACGATTATTACCGCGGCGTGTGCGTTTACGAAAAAACGCTTTTAAAGGACGAGCTTCCCGCGGGCGACGAGGTCTATATTCAAATAGACGGCGCAAACTCCTCGGCAACCGTTTACTTTAACGGCAAAAATATTGCTCACCACGACGGCGGCTACCAGACCTTCAGAGCACTTATTCCCGAAATTAAAGACGAAAACCTTTTGAAAATCGAGGTAGACAACTCTCCCAACGATACCGTTTACCCGCAAATGGCGGACTTCACATTTTACGGCGGTCTTTACAGAGACGTAAGCTTAATAGGCGTAAATAAAAAGCATTTCGAGCTTATGTATTTCGGCACGCCGGGAATTAAGGTTACGCCCGAAAAAAACGGCAACGCCTTTGATGTTCGCATTAAAGCGTATTGCGACGGTGAGGTTAAGTTTACGGTTTTTGACGGCGAAAGCACCGTCGGCGAAGCCGAGGCAAGCGGTAAAAATCCCGAGGCTACTGTAAAAATAGAAAATCCGCATCTTTGGAACGGCACAAAAGACCCGTTTCTTTACACGGTAAAAGCCGTGCTTTTCGAAAACGGAGAGCCCGTTGACGAGGTATCTTCACGCATAGGTCTCAGAAGCTTTGAAATCGACCCCGAAAAGGGCTTCATTTTAAACGGCAGTGAATATCCGTTAAGAGGTGTTTCGCGCCATCAGGACAGACCCGAAATAGGCAACGCCCTTGCCTTCGAGCACCACAAAGAGGATATCGACCTCATTTGCGAAATGGGCGCAAACACAATACGCCTTGCGCATTATCAGCATTCGCAGATGTTCTACGATTTGTGCGACGAGCGCGGACTTGTAATTTGGGCGGAAATTCCGTACATTTCAAAGCATATGAAAAACGGCGTTAAGAACACCGAACAGCAAATGACCGAGCTTATCGTGCAAAATTACAACCACCCGTCTATAGTCGTTTGGGGACTTTCAAACGAAATTTCAATGAACGGCTCGGACGAAGCGGTTGTCGAAAATCACCGAAGGCTTCAGGCGCTCGTAAAAGAGCTTGACAAAACAAGACCCACAACCGTTGCCGCGGTTACAATGTGCAGTCCCGACGACCCGTATCTTAAGGTAAGCGACGTGCTTTCGTATAACCACTATTTCGGCTGGTACGGCGGCAATGTAAGTATGTACGGACCGTGGTTCGACGAGTTTCATAAAAAGCACCCGAATAAGGCAATAGGTCTTAGCGAATACGGCTGTGAAGCGCTTAATTGGCACACTTCGACACCCGAGCAGGGCGACTACACCGAGGAATATCAGGCTTATTATCACGAGGAGCTCATTAAGCAGATTGCGAAAAGACCGTATCTTTGGGCAACGCACGTGTGGAATATGTTCGACTTTGCCGCAGATGCAAGAGCCGAGGGCGGCGAAAACGGAATGAACCACAAGGGACTTGTATCGTTTGACAGAAAATATAGGAAGGACAGCTTTTATGCGTACAAGTGCTGGCTTTCAAAAGAGCCCACGCTTCACATCTGCTCAAAAAGATATGTTGAAAGATGCGAGGACGAAACGGTTGTAAAAATTTATTCCAACCTCGACGAGGTGGAGCTTTTCGTAAACGGCAAAAGCGTCGGAACTGAGAAAAAAGGCGAGTTCCCGTTCTTTGAGTTTAAAATCAAAAACGAGGGCGAATCTCACCTCGAAGCTAAAGCGGGTGACCTCGTTGACGAAGCTTTTATTAAAAAGACCGATACCTTCAACGAAAGCTACAGAATGAAGGAGGAAGGCGCTGTTATAAATTGGTTCGAAATAGACACCCCCACGGGATATTTTTCAATCAACGACACCCTCGGCGATATTCTCTCCACCGTGAAGGGTAAAATATTCCTCGTCTCAATGCTGTTAACGCTTAAAAAAGCTCTCACCGGCGGAAACGAAAAGAAAACCGCCGACGGCAAAAAAGGCGACAGCGGTATGAGTATTTCGGGCTTTTCGATAAATAAAACAATGATAGACCTCGCAAAAGGCTTCACCGTAAAGCGCATCTTTATGATGCTCGGCGGCAAATTCTCAAAAGAACAAATCCTCGAAATCAACAAAAAACTCAACAAAATCAAAAAACCGAAAACATAAAATATCCCGACGTATTTCAGGATGATTTTCCCCGTAATACGTCGGTAAATTAATTATATTGACAAAATTCGCCGTATACTATATAATAACACACGGAGAATTTCTCCCAAAGGATCATCAAAATAAGCGGAAAGCGGTTGTTAAACGTCCCTCGCGTCTTTGAATTTATGTTTGAAGATGTATATTGAAGAGGGCGAACAAGCCCTCTACCTTAATTGTAGGGGGTGATGTGCATGGAATATTTCACAATTATTACATTGGTATTAATTATGGCAATCATTTTAAGCATAAAAAAATAACCGCCTCGTTCTAAGGTAGCGGTTATTTTTTAACCAAACCCGGGACACAACCGCTCACGCGATGATCCTTTGTCATCTATATTATACCACATTTTCCGGTTATGTCAACCGGAATTTTTTATCACTCGCCGTAAGGCGAATAGAACTGTGCCTTCAAACTGCAAAATTACGAATTCATCATTCCTAATTCCGAATTATTCCCCTTCCCTCTTGCAAATAGCCATAAAAAGTAATATACTTAATATATATCATTACACTCGGGAAGAGGTACGGTTTATGAAAAAATTTATGGATGAAAACTTCCTTTTGAAAACAGACACGGCAAAGGCGCTTTTCGCGGCTTGCAAGGATGAGCCGATTTTCGATTGGCACTGTCACCTTTCGCCGAAAGAAATTTACGAAAACAAAGCCCCCGAAAATATTACGGAGCTTTGGCTCGGCGGCGACCATTACAAATGGCGGGCTATGCGCTCCTGCGGAATAAGCGAAAAGTACATTACCGGCGACGCTTCGCCTTACGATAAATTCAAGGCTTGGGCAAGCGCTATGCCGAATCTTTTGGGTAATCCGCTTTACCACTGGACGCACCTTGAGCTTCAGCGCTATTTCGGAATATACGAGCCGCTTTCACCTAAGACGTGCGACGAAATTTGGGAAAGCGCAAATGCGCAAATTAAAAAAGGTGGCTTTACACCGCGAGAGCTCATTGAAAAAAGCAATGTAAAAATCGTTTGCACCACGGATGACGCCGCGGACACGCTTGAATACCACAAGCTCATAGCCGAGGACTCGACCTTTAAGTGCAGGGTGTTGCCCGCCTTCAGACCCGACAAGGCGCTTTCGATAGATTTTGACTCTTACATAGAGTGGCTTTCGGCACTTGAAAACGTATACGGCAAAAAAATCGAAAGCTTTAAGGCATTAAAAGACGCGCTTCTTTCGAGAATCGAGCTATTCGCTTCTTTGGGCTGCAAGGCTTCCGACCACGCGTTTACGCATGTCCCCTTCGTTCGCGCAAGCGAAAGCGAGCTTGAAGAAATATTCGCGAAAAAGCTTTCGGGAAAAACTCTTTCGGCTAACGAAGTCGATATGTACAAAACCGAGCTTATGCTGTTTTTCGCAGGTGAGTATGCAAAGCGCGGCTGGGGTATGGAGCTTCACATAGGACCCATAAGAAACAACAACACAAAGATGTTCAATGCCCTCGGCGCGGATGCCGGCTTCGATTCGATCGGTGACTGCGAAATAGCAATAAACCTTTCGCGCCTTCTTGATGCCATGAATTCGGGCGCAGGACTCCCGAAAACAGTTCTTTTCTGTCTTAACCCGAAGGATAATTTCGTTTTGGGCTCTATGATCGGCAACTTCCAAACGGACGAAGCCGCTTCAAAGCTTCAATTCGGCTCGGCGTGGTGGTTTAACGACAACTACGACGGTATGCGCGCACAGCTTGCGGCACTCGCAAACCTCGGCGCACTTACAAAATTTGTAGGTATGATAACCGACTCAAGAAGCTTCCTCTCTTACCCGCGCCACGAATACTTTAGACGAATCCTCTGTGAATTTGTAGGTGACCTCGTGGAAGAAGGTAAATACCCCTGCGATATGGAATTTCTTTCAAAAGCCGTTAAAGACATTTCATACGGTAACGCTTTCAACTATTTTAAGCCGGAGATATAAAATCTCCGAAATCATAATCGCATAAACATACGCAAAACAGAGGCTCACCGAAAAAGTGAACCTCTGTTTTTATTCAATTATTTTGTTTTTTAATCAAACATTACCACTGTTTGAAGCGTCGTAATAGCCGCCTGCGGGAGGCTGATTGTTCGGGTCGTAATAATATCCGCCGGGAGGAGTTAAGTCCGCAAGCTTGTTAAGGTCATTTTGAAGAAGCGCAAAGCCGACTATGGAAAGTCCGAAAAGACCTAAAACAAGGTAAAGCACGGCATTGTCCGAAAGCTTAACGCCCTTTGCCGAAGCGCCCTCGTACAGCTTTTTCTCGGCAAGATAGAGTCCCGCGCACGGAAGGAAAATCATAAGTAAAATTTCAAGGAGTCCGTCGTCGTTTTCGTCTTTAACGGATACAGCTTCCTTACCCATTTTTACTATCCAGTAAATTTCGTAAATACCGCAAGTGAGAACCGAAAGAATAATACACGTTGCAATATTTCTTTTTTCAAGCTTCATATTCATAAACACCCTTTCTCGATATCTTTTGATATCTGCCACTATGTTATCACACAATCCCCCGCTTTTCAATATCCGCCCCGAAATTTTACCTTTTTGTAATATTTGCAGGAACAATATCAATAGTATCGGAACAATATTTCGGCGATTAGCGGAACAATACGCTCCTATACAATTTACAAACTTTGTCAAAAAATAAAATAATAATTTCGAAAGAGTGATAAATAC
>CAZRXQ010000047.1:0-8273 GCA_964604065.1 uncultured Eubacteriales bacterium
GTTACGAACGCCACGATAATTACTATTACCCAGCTTGCCGCATTCGAAAAGAATACGCTTGTTTTCAAAAGGTTTGTAAATACAGCATACAAGCCCCAATTCAAAACGGTTGTTACCACGCCGAAAAATATGTAGGTTATAATTTCCTTGTACTTAATAAACAATGCCTTCATTTTAATTTACTCCTCTTTAAATTTTAATTTTAATAATTCCTTCGAAAGCTTACAAAAATCTTCCATTGTAAGATTCTCCGCACGGACGGTTTTGGGAAGTCCCGCGCAAAGAAGTGCTTCTCCCACTGCGGATTTTTCTATATGAAGCCCCGCGCTGAGTGAATTTTCGGCAGTTTTTCGTCTTTGAGAAAACGCCGCTTTTATTACCTTAAAGAAAAACTCCTCGTCCTCGGGCTGTACCGGGGGCTCTTTTCTTATTTTCAGCTTAATAACACAACTGTCAACATTCGGCGGCGGCAAAAACGAGGTTCTGTCAACGCCGAAAAGAAGCTCGCTTTCGGCATAATAAGAAACAGCCGCGGTAACAGCTCCGCTCTTTCTGCTTCCGACCTCTGCGGTAAGTCTCTCGCCCGCTTCCTTTTGAACCATAACGGTAATACATTTTAAGGGAAGGCGGCTTTCAAGAAGCATCATTATAATAGGCGACGTAATGTAATACGGCAAATTCGCGCAAACCGCGACCTCCATACCGCCACACTTTTCTTCTATTATTTTCCGAAGATCCGCTTTTAAAATGTCCTCGTTAATTATTTCGACGTTTTTAAATTCCGCAAGTGTTTCGTCAAGCACGGGAAGAAGTCGCCTATCCAATTCAAAGCTTAACACCTTCCCCGCTTTTTTGGCAAGCTCCGCGGTCAAAACGCCTACACCCGGTCCTATTTCCAAAACGCAGGTGTTTTCGTCAAGCTCTGCATTTTGCGCCATTAAGGGGCACACCTCGGGGTCTGTTAAAAAATTTTGCCCGAGACCCTTGTTAAATGTGACACCGTGCTTTTCCATAACACGGCGAACTGTATTAATATCGGAAAGATTTTTCATTTTCGCCTCCGAAAAGACTTGTAATTATGCTCCTGTTATTATATTATATTAGTGAATAAATGTCAACAAAAGGAGTTGCTTTTTATGTGTATTATAAAAGAAGCGAGCTTTATTTGTCCGAAAGAGGATATCGGCACAACCGTTCCCGTATTCAAAAAAATCTTCTGGACCGATAAGCCCGTTAAAAAAGCCGTTCTCAATATAAGCGCTCTCGGCTTTTACGAGGCGTATTTAAACGGCAGCAGAGTCGGAAAATTTATTTTCGCACCCGGCTGGACGAGCTACGAAACAAGACTTCAGTATCAAAGCTACAACGTAACCGGCTTAATCGAAGAATGTAACGAGCTTACCGTAGCCGTTGCCCTCGGCAGAAGAATGCACAACAGAGAAAACGAGGACAGAGCCTATCTTCGCGCAAACGAAACGGCGCTTATTGCCGCACTTGAAATTACATATGAAGACGGCACAAAAGAAACGGTTCTTACCGATTCCTCTTGGGAGGGTCAAAAAAGCAACCTTCTTTATTCTCATATTTACAACGGCGAAACAATTGATTTTAATGCCTCGACCGACGAGAAATTCGCGGTAAAGGAAGTTCCCGCAGAGAAGGACTGCCTTATCCCGACAGAAGGCGAAGAAACCCGCGAAATGGCACGCATTGAAAATCCCACCCTTATTGTAACTCCGAAGGGCGAATATGTGCTCGACTTCGGACAGAACCTTGCCGGCTACGTTGAGTGGGTTGTTCCCGCACGCAAGGGAAATGCCTTTACACTTCACCACGGCGAAATATTGGACAAGGACGGCAACTTTTACAACGCCAACTTTCGCAGTGCAAAAGCCGAAATTACCGCTGTTTCCGACGGTAACGAGCACTTATACAAGCCGCACTTTTCCTTCCAGGGTTTTAGATATGTAAAGCTCGAAGGCTTTACAAAGGAAGAAATCAATCTCGAGAACTTTACGGCAATAGTTGTGTTCTCCGATATGAAGCGCACGGGCTTTTTCGCCTGCGGCGACGACCTTGTTCAACAGCTTTACGAAAACATAATCTGGGGTCAGCGCGGCAACTTCCTCGATGTTCCCACAGACTGCCCTCAGCGTGACGAGCGTATGGGCTGGACGGGCGACGCTCAGGTGTTTGCGCGTACCGCTTCAATTAACTACAACACGAATAAATTCTTTACAAAATGGCTTCACGATCTCAAAGCCGACCAATGGGAAAACGGCGCAGTGCCGCACGTTATTCCCGCAGGCTGGAAGGGTGCGGGCTCTGCCGCGTGGGGCGACGCCGCGGTAATCGTGCCGTATCAGATGTACGTAGCATACGGCAACACGGATATTATTAAAGACCAATGGGAATCAATGAAAAAATGGATAAGCTTTACCCAATCTCAATCCTCCGAAAAGGGCTTGTGGGACGGCGGCGAGCACTTCGGCGACTGGCTTTCTCTCGACGCAGGTGACGAAGCCGCAGGCGGCTTTACGGACAAAAACCTTATTGCCACCGCCATGCTTTACTACAGCACTCATTTAATGGTAAAAATGGGCAAGGTAATCGGTGAAGACACCGCGTATTATGCGGATTTGTGCGAAGCGGCAAAAACCGCTTACAAAAAGCACTTTATAAACTCCGGCAACCCCGCTCACGAAACTCAAACGGCGCGTGTTCTTTCCGTATACTTCGACCTTGCGGACGACATTAAAGCCGAAGGCGACAAGCTTATTGCCGACATCGAAGAATGCGGTCACCTTAAAACAGGCTTTGTCGGAACGCCGTATCTTCTTCACGTTTTAACAAAACTCGGCAGAACCGACCTTGCGTATAAGCTTCTTTTAAGAAAAGAATTCCCGTCATGGCTTTACCCGATTACAAGAGGTGCTACCACAATGTGGGAGCGCTGGGATGCCATGAAGGTCAACGGCGACTTTACAACAACCGATATGACCTCGTTTAACCACTACGCTTACGGCTCTGTCGGCGACTGGATGTACGCATACTGCGCGGGTGTCAGAGCCGACGAAAACGAGCCCGCTTATAAGCACATTATATTCGAGCCGCATCCGACAAAAGCTCTCGGCTACGCAAAGGCGAGAATCTTAACGCAGTACGGCGAGGTTATTTCCTCCTGGTGCTACAAGGGCGACGGCGATATGTGCAGCTTTTCCTTTACCGTGCCCGACAATACCCACGCCACGCTTTACCTTGACGGCGAGGAATATGAGTTCGAGCCCGGCACATATGACACACAGTTTGAAATCAAAGGCGAATAATATTTTAGGGACGGTACACAAATGAAGCTCTCAAAAGAGTATTTCGACTCACTTGTAAGTAAGAAGCAGGCTGAAAATACGGTATTTTTCGACTGTCTTCCTTCAACAAATACATATTTAAAGGAGCTTTTAAGAAAAAGTGCCGTCCCTTCCGGGTATTGTGTAATTGCCGACTCTCAAACAAACGGCAAGGGAAGGCTCGGCAGAAGCTTTTCTTCGCCCGAGGGTGTCGGCATTTACCTATCCTTTGCACTTAATGTCGAAGGAATTCCTCCCGAAGAGGTCTCGCGCCTTACCGCGTGGAGTGCCGTTTCCGTAAGAAGGGCGATTCTTAAGGCTTTTTGCATTGACTGTAAAATCAAATGGGTAAACGACCTCGTTTACGGTACAAAAAAGGTTTGCGGAATACTCACGGAATCTGTTTTCGATACCGACGGCAAAATCAAATACGCCGTTATCGGCATAGGCGTTAACGTCAATAACGAAACAACCGACTTCCCCGAGGAATTAAAAGATAAAGCGATATCTCTTAAAATGATAAGCGGTAAAACATACGAAAGAGAAGCTCTTGCCGCAAAAATCATTTGCGAGCTTGAAGCACTTTCGGCAGCTTTTCCCCCAAAAAAGGATGAGTATCTCTCGGAATACAAAGAGAACTGTGCCGTTATCGGCAAAAAAGCCTTCTTCGGAAGTCCCGAAAAATCCGGCACGGCAATTTCCGTGAACGACGATTTTTCGCTTGCCGTTTTAACAGACGAGGGTGAGACGGTAAACATATCCTACGGCGACGTCGGAATCAAAGGCTTTTACGGCGTTTAAAAAAACAAAAAAGGAGAAATTGTATATGTCCTTATATAATAACATAATCCCCGACTTTGAAAAAACAGACGGTTGGGAGCTTTACGACTCGGACCTTGCTTGCGAATACACGCAATGCTTTGACGAAGGACTTGACGTGGACGAACACAAATCGCTGTTTGATGCGATTTCAAAGCTTCCTCCTTCTGAAATAAAATCGCAATTCGGCAACACGCTTTTTGAGCTTGTGGGCACACTTAAAACAAAACCCGATTACAAATACGAAGAACCCTCCGAGCTTTCGGAAATAAAAAAGCTCACCTCCCCCACCCCGGCGCTTCCGAAGCTTGAACCCGACACACTCCCCGACAAGCTTCACGGTGCGTGGCTCGGAAGAATCTGCGGATGCCTTTTGGGAAAAACTGTTGAAGGCATAAGAACAAACGAGCTTGTTCCGTTTTTAAAGGAAACGGGAAATTACCCGATGCACCGATATATTTTAAGAAGCGATATCACCGACGAAATATGCGAAAAATACCGCTTCGGCTTCAAAAACAAGGATTATGCGGACGAAATTTCCGCAATGGTGCCCGACGACGACACAAACTATACGGTAATCGGTCAGCTTATCATTAATAAGTACGGCAGAGATTTTACACCCGAGGACGTTGCGAAGGCGTGGCTTGAGCTTCAGCCGAAAAAAGCGTATTGCACCGCCGAAAGAGTTGCCTACAAAAACTTCACAAACGGAATTTTGCCGCCGTTTTCGGCAGTTTATAAAAATCCCTACAGAGAATTTATAGGCGCGCAAATACGTGCGGATTATTGGGGCTACATAAATCCCGCTTCTCCCGAAGAAGCTGCCGATATGGCGTTTAGAGATGCTTCTATTTCGCACATAAAGAACGGTATTTACGGCGAAATGTTCGTTGCGGCAATGCTTGCCGCGGCGGCGGTCACGGATGATATTGAACTGATCATCAAAACGGGACTTTCTCAAATTCCCCGCACCTCAAGGCTTTTCGAAGCGGTAGAAGATGTTCTTTGCCGCTTTAAAAACGGCGACAACAAGGAAAGCGTATTCTCATACATCCACACGCTTTACGACGAGCACACCTCGTACGGCTGGTGTCACACAATACCGAACGCCATGATAGTTGCGGCGTCGCTTCTTTACGGCAATAAGGACTACAGAAGCAGTGTTTGCAGTGCCGTCGAAACAGGCTTCGACACCGACTGTAATGCCGCAACCGTAGGCTCTGTTCTCGGAATGGCTCTCGGAAAATCGGCAATTCCCGAGGATTTTTCAGCCCCCATTTGCGACACGCTTTGCACAACGATTTTCGGCGTAGGAACGCTTAAAATAAGCGACTGCGCAAAAAATACACTCACACATATAAAATAAACGTAAGACGAAATAACGAAAAAACCGACTGCTCTTTTCGGGGCAGTCGGAATTTTTCATTATAAAACGAATTTCAATTCGTCTCTATTTCTATTTCGTAATATTTTACTAAGCGGCGCTCGTATGTGTACGTTACGAAAATTTTATTTCCGAGCGTGGCAATTGCCGGGTAGCTGAATTCGTAATCGCCCACTAAGCCCTCGAGAATGAAGAACTCTTCGAACGTTTTGCCGTCTCGGGAGTGCGCAAGCACAAGCGGCGAGCGGTCTCCCCAATTGACCTCAACGGGGTTAAAAACGAGCACCACGGAATTATCGGAAAGCTTTACGGCATCTATTCCGCTGTTATTGTTCGGAATGGCTGTTTCGTAAGCCTTGCACCACGTTTCGCCTTCGTCTTTACTGTCGCTTTTGTAAACCCTGCCGGCGTTCGTTCTTACGAGCATATGAACTCCGCTTTCGTCCTCCCACAAGGTAGGCTGAATCATCTCGACTCTTTTGCCGTTCTTTTTCGGTCTTAACACAAAGCCCGAATGCTTAAAGCTTATGCCGTCGTCGTCGGAAATATCGACAAAGCATTTCCAACCGTTTTGGGGGTCCTCTTTAGATGCGGGAGCAAGCACTCTTCCGCTTTTTAAGCGAATGGGCTTGTTTTTAACAGGTCCTCTGCCGCCGTCGCTGTCGCCTTCGACAAGAACCTGCGGCTTCGAAAAGCTTTTGCCGCCGTCAACCGATACGGCATAATATGTAACCCATTTCGGAATAGGCTTTCCGTATTTAAAGTAGAGAACGATTTCTCCGTTTTCTCTTAAAAACAGCACGGGATTCCAATGCGGAAGTGCTTCGCCTTCGACAAATACCGCGTAAGGCTTTGTCCAGACGCCGTTTTCTCTTACACTTACGTATATTTTAACGTCGTTTGCGCCTTCTTTTGTACCGCCGAACCACGCGGCAACTACATTACCGTCCTTTAGCGGCAACACCGTAGAGGCGTGGCAAGCCTTTGTAACGCTTTCTTCCGGGAAAATAAACTCGGAAAAATGCGAAATAACCTTTATTCCCATAAAAATCTCTCCGCTTATCTGTGATAAAGCTTTTTGCTTTCGTGCTGAGGCTCGCAGGTAAGGTTTATGCCGAGCTTGCGGAAGGTGTCGCGGTCAACCTGTGAAAGAATTACGGTCGAATGCGCTTCGCCGCCCTTTAAGGAACGAAGCTCTTCAAACGCTTTTTTAGCCGCTTCGCTTGTTACGGCACTCATGGTAAGCGCTATTAAAACCTCATCCGTATGAAGTCTCGGGTTGTGATTGCCGAGAATGCTTGTTTTAAGTCGCTGAATGGGCTCGATAACCTCGCGCTCGATAAGAAGTTCGTTATCGTCAATACCCGCAAGCACCTTAAGCGCGTTAAGAAGCGCCGCAGATGATGCACCCAAAAGGTCGGAGGTTTTGCCCGTAACGATTTTGCCCGAGGGAAGCTCTATTGCAACAGCGGGGCGGTTGCCCGTGTTTTCGCTTTTAAGAAGCGCCGCCTTTACCGCAGGGCGTGTATTTTCCACGGTAATGCCCGCCTGATTCATAAGACTCTCTATTTTCGCTATTGCGGTGTCGGTCTTCATACCGTTTTTCTTATCGCAAAGTGTCGCAAAATAGCGGCGTACTATTTCCTCGTAAGAAGCTCTGCGGCAAACATCGTCATCCGTAATGCAGTAGCCCGCCATATTTACGCCCATATCCGTCGGTGATTTGTAGGGGCTTTTGCCTTCGATTTTTTCGAAAATAGCATTAAGAACGGGAAAAACCTCAACATCACGGTTGTAGTTTACGGTTGTTTTTCCGTACGCTTCAAGGTGGTAAGGGTCTATCATATTAACGTCGTTAAGATCTGCCGTTGCCGCTTCATAAGCAAGATTTACAGGGTGCTTTAAGGGAAGATTCCATATCGGGAAGGTTTCGAACTTAGCATATCCCGCCTTGATTCCGCGAGCGTTTTCGTGGTAAAGCTGTGAAAGGCAGGTTGCCATTTTTCCGCTTCCGGGACCGGGAGCTGTAATAACAACAAGAGGTCTTGTAGTCTCGATATATTCGTTTTTACCGAAGCCTTCTTCGCTTACTATGTGGCGAACATTGTAGGGATAGCCCTCTATCGGGTAATGCATAAACACCTTAACACCGAGCGTTTCAAGCTTCTCTCTGAATTTTACGGCAGCAGGCTGACCGTTGAACTGTGTAATTACAACGCTTCCGACAAAAAGGTCAACGCTTGTAAAGGCATCCATAAGCCTTAAAACGTCACTGTCATAGGTTATGCCGAGGTCGCGGCGAACCTTATTGCTTTCAATGTCGTTAGCGGAAATTACAATCACTATTTCGGCGTGGTCCTTAAGCTTCAAAAGCATTTGAAGCTTGCTGTCCGGCTTAAAGCCCGGAAGCACACGCGAAGCGTGAAAGTCATCAAAAAGCTTGCCGCCGAACTCAAGATAAAGCTTGCCGCCGAACTCGGCAATTCTCTTCTTAATCTGCTCCGACTGCTTTTCGATATACATATCGTTATCAAAGCCTGTTTTACCGTATTTCATCATTATACACCCTTTCGTAAAGACACACGTTAAAGGCATTTGCTTTAACTTCCTGTCCTTTAAATTACAAACATTAATTTTAGCAAAAAATCACTCTGTTGTCAATGGAAGCAGACGCTTTACAGCGTAAGGATTTACCAAACTTCGACTGAAATTTTTGGTTATTTTTT
>CAZRXQ010000048.1:0-4748 GCA_964604065.1 uncultured Eubacteriales bacterium
ATGAGAGCGTTTTCACTCATTTTTTCGCACTCTCCTCTCTTAACATATCCTTAGCGAGCACAAGATACTGAACAAGCGGCTTTCCCGCGGGGCATGAATACGCGCACGTTCCGCACTGCATACACGCCGTAACGGAGCTTTTTTTAAGTCCCTCTATATCCTTAGCCTTAACCGAGCGCATAATGTTCGTTGGCATAAGTCCCATAGGACACGCATCACTGCATCTGCCGCAACGTATGCAATCGGTTTCGGGCTTTTCCTTTAACGTGCCCTTTGTAAATGCGAGCACCGCATTGTAGCTTTTTAAAATCGGCACGCTCGTGCTTACAAGCGAAGTACCCATCATAGGTCCGCCGGCAATAACCTTTTCAACGCCTTCCTTAAAGCCGCCGCAGAATTCGATAAGCTCGTTTATATCCGTGCCTATCGGAACGCGCACGTTTTTCGGATTATTTATTGCCGTGCCGTCAACCGTGAGTGAACGGCTGATAAGCGGCTTTCCCGTTTCGAGGTATCTGCCGATAAACGCCGTACTCGCAACATTCATTACAATACAGCCCACATCCGCGGGAAGCTTTCCGAACGGTATCTTTCTGCCAGTTGCGGAATATACGATCATCTTTTCCGCGCCCTGCGGATAGCGTGATTTAAGCTGCATAACCTTTATCGAGCCGTCGCCGAATTTGTCCGCGACGTTTTTAAGTGCCTCAATAGCCTTGGGCTTGTTGTCCTCAACGGCAATTACGGCATTTTTGATATTAAGATATTTCTTTACAAGGTGAATGCTTTTTATTATGTAAAGAGTGTTATCAACGCACTCGCGGTAGTCAACCGTAATATAGGGCTCGCACTCCGCGGCATTAATAACAAGCGTATCTATGGGCTTGTCGGGAGAAATCGCGAATTTAACGTGGCTCGGGAAGCCCGCTCCTCCGAGACCCACAAGACCGGAAGCTCTCACAGCCGCTCTGAAATCGTCTGCATTATTAATAACGGGCGGCTTAATGTCGGGGCAAAGTGCCATAAGCCCGTCGGATTCGATTGTCACCGCCGGCGCTATTCTGCCGTTTGCTAAAACCGTGTCCTGAATTGCCGTAACCGTTCCCGAAACACTCGCGTGAATGGGTGCGGAAATAAAGCTTTCGCTGTCACCTATTACCTGACCCGCAAAAACATAGTCACCCACCTTAACAGTCGGCGTGCACGGCGCACCTATGTGCTGTTGCATTGAAAGAACAACCGTTTTCGGAACGGGCATTCTCTCTGCTTTCATATTTTCCGTGTTTTTAAAGTGCGGCACGGCGGCGCCGCCCCTACCCTTTTTGGCAGGAGAAATTACTCCCGCAATATGCTTTATCATATCATCTTCTCCTAAAACAAAAACAGAGCCTGCTTAATAAGTCGAAATTTTCGACGTGCTATGTTTTTGTCGTGAAAATTCTTTTGTCGGAAAGTGCCAATGTGTATTTGTAAACCGTTCCCGTAAAAATCCCCGTAATTATCGCAGATATTAAAAGATACGGAAAAAGTCCGAGAACGTATTTTCCCAGTAAAAAGTACGAAGCCGCAAGCTGTCCTACGTTGTGAAAAACGGACGATACCGCCCCCAAAAGCACAAAGCTTATTTTTCCCTCGGGCAACAGCATTAAAATATACATAGCCGCAAGGCTTAAAATTCCGCCCGAAAGGCTTAACAGAGCCGCCGTAGCACCTCTTGTTATAAGCGCGAAAAACGCCTTGAAAAGCGTTACCGAAAGCCCTTGAAAAAAGCCGAGCCTTGACACGCAAAGCATTGTAACCACATTCGAAAGTCCCACTCTCGATGCGGGAAGCGGAATGAACGACGGCAAAAGGTTTTCAAGATACGAAAGAGCCACAGCCGTAGCCGCAAGCACTCCCGAAAGCGCTATGCGCCTGCTTTTTTTAATTGAGCTTGCCCTCTTTTCCATTAATAGCTCACTCCGTCAAATTCCGTTTTTTCGCCCGTTACCGTTATTACCGTTTTGTACGGCAGGCACGCGGCGGTGTCGCCCGCACGCTTTAAATATCCGCTTTTTTCGCAAAGCCCGTCCGGGCAACGTGAATTAACAAATGCTATTTCGCCCGATTTTATGCTTATTGTAACCTCGGGCGCTTCCTTTAAAGTGAACTCACAATCCGCCGCCTCTTCGAGGTTTACGGTTTTTACCGTCTTTCCGTCAACGGCAATTACGGCAATGCGCGTTTTTTCTTTTCCCGAAAAAACCACCAAACCGACACACAGAAGTATTACGGCGAAAAAAACTATATCCTTAAGGTTTATAAGCTTTCTTTTAATCTTTAAGCCCACCCTTTAATTATATACTGTTTCGGCGTGTTTTTCAATACAAAAACACGGGTTTTTAATTTAACAACTTCCCTCAAGCTTTTTAAAAAGAGAGAAAGCCTCTTCAACGGTTTTGTCCATATCGAGGTATTTGTAAAGCCCGAGCCTGCCGCCGAAATACACATTCGAAAGCGCCTCGCTCTTTTTTAAATACCGCCTGTAAAGCGCCTCGTTTTCCTCGTCGTTCACGGGGTAGCACGGCTCGTTTTTGCCGTCATACGGTACGGGGTACTCTTTTGTTATAACGGTAAAATCCGTCTTCGCGTTTTCAAAGTGCTTGTGCTCTATAATCCGCGTGAAGGGAATTTCTCTTTCGGTATAATTCACAACAGCCGTATCCTGATATTTTTCGGTATCGAGAATTTCATCCAAAAAGCTTACGGAACGGTAGCGAAGCGCGCCTTGTGAGTAGTCGAAAAACTCATCTATTTTGCCCGTAAAAATCACCTTGTCGGCGAGAGACATATAGTACTCCCTCTCTGAGAAAAAATCCGTATTTAGAATCACGTCGGATTTTTCAAACATTTTTTCAACAAGAGAGGTATATCCTCCCACGGGCACGCCCTGGTATTTGTCGTTGAAATAGTTGTTGTCGAAGGTAAACCTCAACGGAAGCCTTTTAATAATAAAGCTCGGCAAAGCCTTACAGTCACAGCCCCACTGCTTTTCGGTGTAACCTTTAACGAGAATTTCGTAAACCGTTTTTCCCACAAGGCTTATCGCCTGCTCTTCGAGGTTTAAAGGCTCACCTGAAAGCGCGGGCTTGTCCGCTTCTATTTTCGCCTTTGCTTCTTCGGGCGTTTTCACGCCCCATATCTCATAAAAGGTGTTCATATTAAACGGAAGGCTGTAAAGCTTCCCCTTGTAATTTGCCTTCGGAGTGTTAACAAACGAATTAAAGTCCGCAAAGCGGTTTACATATTCCCACACTTTTTCGTTACTTGTATGAAAAATATGCGCGCCGTACTTATGCACATTTATTCCTTTTAAATTTTCCGTATACACATTCCCGCCTATGTGCGGTCTTTTTTCTATTACAAGGCATTTTTTGCCTTTTTCCGAGGCAAGACTTGCGAACACGGCAGAAAATATCCCCGCACCGACAAGAAGATAATCGTACTTTTTATTACTCATTATGTAGCAGCTCTTTGTAGCGTTTTAATGCATTGTCCACGGAAACACTCCACGGAACGTAAAGTGTTTCGGAGGCTTTCAATCCTACCGTCTTCATTTTTTCGGGGTCTTTGCAAATTTCCGTTATTTTCTCGGAAAGCGCCTCGGGCGTTTCCTCCGAGAACCAGCCGTTTTCGCCGTCAACAACGCCGTATGCCGAGTCACTCCCCTTTGCAAACAGCACGGGACAGTTGCACGCCGCCGCTTCCTTTACTACAATTGCCGCGGTGTCGAACGTTGAAAGGAACAAAAACAAATCGGTTATCGAATAAAATACGCGAAGCCTTTCTCTGTCGCGCACCGAGCCCGTGAAAATCACCTTATCCGAAAGCCCCAGCTCGTTTACAAGCGACTTTACATCATCAAGGTCTGTGCCGTCGCCGACGAAAAGCATACGAAAATCAAGTCCCGATTCTTTTACGAGCTTTAAGGCTTTTACTATAAGCTCAAGATTTTTATACCACTGCATTCTGCCCACAAAAGAGAACACCGGCACTCCCTCGGGGATGTTAAGCTCTTTTTTAAGCTCGTTGCATTTTTCTTCGTTTTGCGGCTCTTTTACAAAATCAACACCGTTTTCCATTACGCGGCATTTTCCCGTAAAGCCGACCTTTCTTAACGATTCCTCACTGCCCTCGCTTACAATCCAAACCTCATTAGCAAAATTCACGTTGGCTTTCAAAAATGCGTATGCGCACTTTTTAAACCAATTCGTTTTAAGTCTCGCTTCAAAATCGACATCGTATTTTGTGTGATATGTAAGAATAATCTTCGCTCTGCCGTTTTTGTAAGCAAGTCGCACAAGCTCCGACGAAGCAAGCGGCGCGTGAATGTGGATTATATCAAAATCCATATCGCGAACGTCCTTTACCGTTTTGGGAACAAACGGCCAGCCCACGCGGTAGCCCACGCTTTTATTAGAGCCGAAGGAGTTGTAAATGTACGTTTTAAAGCTGTACTGTCCGTACTTTCCCCCGGGATAGCGCGGCGTAACGAGCGTAACATCAACATCGTCGTATTTATTGAGATATTTGCAATAATTGTTAACAACCTGAGAAACTCCGTCTACAACGGGGTAAAACGAATCGACGAAAACGCCGACCTTAATTTTATTATCCATTTGATTCCGCCTTTACGGGTATTATTCCTTCCCTTTATTGTACCATATATTATCAGAAATTGCCACATAATTTTTCAATATTAACAATTT
>CAZRXQ010000048.1:4848-7774 GCA_964604065.1 uncultured Eubacteriales bacterium
GTAGTTTTGCAAAAACTTTTAACGGGTGATTAATGTGAAAAACAAAAAGAAAGAGGAAAAAAAGAGCATAATAGACAACGAAATCGGCATAACGCCGAGCGTTGCGTATACTCAGGGAAATCCCGTCGATGTTTCGGATATGCTGAACTCCTACGGCGAATACGAAATTCAGCGAACTGCCGACACCGAAAACCGTTTTCCCGAAATAAGCCAGGGGCTTCCCTCTTCAAAAAAGAAAAAGAGAAAATAATTAAAACGCCCTCGCGTCTGTAAGCGAAAAACTTTACAGGTGCGAGGGAACGTAATTCAATTATTGCTTTTCAAATCAGTCATTGTCACGCTTAATTGCGTTGTCGCCGATATCTTTTTTCTTTGAGAACAAAGCGCCCACAATCATTACAACCGCAAATATTATAAGGTAGAAAAGAATCGGGCAGGAGAATTCGCCGTTTTCCTTTGCGTTAATATAGGGCGTGTAGCCGTGTGCGTAAAACGCGGCGAAAATCATAAAGCACGAGCCGAGCATTGCAAGCGACGGAAGAACGAATCTCTTGAACGGAGAAACATCCTTTGCCTTCTTCATAAACATAACGAATACGGGAAGGTAAAGCGCGTAAATCGTAACTATAGGAAGCTCCGAGGAATCGAAGCCGAAAAGACCGAACCAGTTGTGCGGCGCAAGGTTTGCACCGTAGAAGAATACAAGCCAAATACCCGAGAAAAGAAGACCCATTACAGAGGAGCTTGCGGGCATATTTGTCTGACGGTCTATTTCGCTGAACATTCTCGGTGCAGGTCCGTAGCCGCGAACGGCAACGGAGTAAAGACCTCTTGTGCAGCCGAGCATAAGACCGTTCAAAGTACCCATACACGAAATCGCAACGAACAAGTTGAGAATGTTTCCGAAAACATTGCCGAAAACCTTAGTGAAAGCAACCGTAGCGCCCGACTCCATTAAGGTGCTGACCTCTGCGCCGCCGGCAAGACCGATGTAGTAGAATACATAAATGCTTACGATAATAATACCGCCGGAAATCAGCGCTATGGGAAGATTCTTCTTTGCGTTTTTAAGCTCCGCGTTAATGGAGGTTGCGATAATCCAGCCCTCGTACGCAAACGCCGTTGCGACAACAGAACCGAAAAGAACGGAATAGTTGCCCTTTGAGGTTGCGAAATTGGAAGCGATAATAGAAGTAGCCTCGCCCGCGATGTTGTGCGTAAAGCCGTAAATTGTGCCGACAATCGCCATAAGAAGAAGCGGAACGAATTTAATGAAGGTTGTGGAAACCTGGAATTTTCCGGCAAGCTTCGGAGAAAGCGCATTAAGCGCATAGCTTACAATAAGGAAGAAGCCCGCAAGTGCAAAGCATTCCGGTCCCGTTACGGGGTCTGTGCAAAACTCGGGGTTTACCGCGCAGATAAACGTAAGAAGATATCTTGCGGAAAGCCACGCAAGCACCGAGGTAAGCGTGGGATAATAAACGGTTGTTAAAAACCAGCCTACATAGTAAGCGTATTTGCCGCCTACCGTAGCTTCGGCATAGTCAACAACGCCGTTGACCTTTTCGTATTTTTGAGCCATTGTCGAAAAAGCGAGAATGCAGAAAATCATTATTGCGCCGCCGATAATCCACGATGCTATTCCGAGAGGCATATCGCCGTCTGTTGCGTTAAGAATGTTCTGCGCCTTAAAAAAGACGCCCGAGCCTACGACTATGCCGACGACCATACAAATCGCCGTTAACAGTCCGTATTTTCTTTTAAGCCCTTTTTCCATAATAACACCCTTTGCTGTTTTATTTTGCCGATTTACCCGACAAGAGTATTGTTACTATTATAGCTTAGGACTTGAAAAATGTAAACATACAGTTTATAATATATCTATTAACAAATGTAATGTTTGATATGAGGTGTTATAATGGACTCAATAAAAATTAAAGCACTTTTAAAATCGGCAGAGCTGGGAAGCCTTACAAAAGCCGCCGAGGAGCTCGGCTACACTCAGGCGGGACTTACGCATATGATGAATCGCCTTGAAACGGAAACGGGCTTTCCTCTTTTAAAAAGAACAAAAAGCGGCGTAGAGCTCACCGCCGAGGGCGAAAGGCTGTTGCCGTATTTTAAAGAGTTTTCCGTAGCCGCCGAACAGCTTGACAGAGCCGTTTTCGAAACCGCCAAGGGACTCGGCGAAATTATAAGAATAGGTACATACACAAGTATATTAAAGCTGTGGCTTCCCACAATAATAAACGAATTCAAAAAAATCTCACCGGAAATTCAAATAGAAATACGCGACCTTTCCATTACCGCTATGTATGAAAGAGTAAGCACCAACGAAATAGACCTCGCCTTCGGAAGCTTTCGTCCGTCTGAGGAATGCGATTTTATCCCTTTAAAAACCGACCCGTTTTACGCGGTTTTTCCGAAAACGGAAACGGCGTTTGACGACACCGACACCATCCCCATAAGCGCCGTAAACGGCAGAAGCTTCATAATGCCCACCTTCGGCTTTGACCCCGATATACTTGAGGCGCTTCACAAAAACAACGCAACGCCCGTTTTCAACGCCACCTCCGTAAGCGACGATTCCGTAACGGCACTCGTGGAAATAGGCTTGGGTCTTTCCATTCTCCCCGAGCTTGTTTTAAAAAGCGTTGACAAAAGCAGTGTAAAAATAAAAAAGCTTTCCCCCGATTGTTCAAGAGAATTGGGTCTTATCATCCCCAAAGGAAAAATAAAAAGCCCCGTCGTAAGAAGCTTCATAGAACACAGCCGCGCCGTAATAGCAAAAAGGTTTTAAACAATCCCCGCACGAAGGTGTTACCTTCCGTGCGGGGTGGCGTCTTATTCTATAATACCGAGCTTTTTCATTGCCTTAATAAAAATATCTGCTTCGCCGTTCGGGTTGGCGTTTTTTGTTGCTTCT
>CAZRXQ010000049.1:0-7412 GCA_964604065.1 uncultured Eubacteriales bacterium
GTCGATTCATTTATCCAAAACAAATCGGAGTTCGAATTCGTCGGTTGCGGTTAACTGAATAAAAGTATTAAAATAAGAGACTGTAAAAAAACAAGCGTTTTTTACAGTCTCCTTAAACTTCTCAGCGAACGCTGTAGAGAATTTCGCTGTAGCTCGGGTACGGCCAGAATTCGCGTGCGGTAACGGATTCAAGCGCGTCGGCAAAGCTTCTGAGCTCTTCGGTTACGGGGAGAACCTTGTTTGCGTAGAATTTTGCGTATTCCACACTTCCGTCGTTTTCCTCGTGATTCAAAAGATTTTCAAGCTTCTTTTCGGTTCTCGCAAGCTTTGATAAAAGCTTCGAAATCTCCGAAAGAATGCTTTTTTCCGGGGAAATATCGCTATCAAGTCCCAAGGAGGTCATATTAAGAATCTCCGAAGAAAGAAGCGATTTGTATTTTACAACTGCGGGAATTATGTCGCGGTTAACCATTTCAAGCATTGTAAGAGCTTCGATTCTGATTGTTTTCGCATACATTTGAAGCTTTATGTCGCGTCTTGAAGCGAGCTCGTTTTCGGTGAACACGCCGTGCTTTTTAAAAAGAAGAGTGTTCTTTTTGTCCGTCATATGCGGCAGTGCATCGGCAGCTGTTTTAAGATTTGCAAGACCGCGCTTTTTTGACTCCGAAATCCACTCCGGTGAGTAGTTGTTGCCGTTAAAGAGAATTCTTTCGTGCTCTGTTACGGTGCGCTTAATAAGCGCTAAAACTGCCGTATCAATATCATCGGAGGACTCAAGCTCGTCCGCAAACTGCTTTAATACCTCGGCAACCGCCGTGTTTATTGTTGTGTTGGTATCGGAAATTGAAGAAGCCGAGCCTACCATTCTGAATTCGAATTTGTTACCGGTAAATGCAACGGGGGAGGTTCTGTTTCTGTCGGTGGTGTCCTGCGGCAAGGGCGGAAGCACCTTGACGCCTATTCTTAAGTCGGTGGGCTTTTTATCCTTGTAAAGAGTACCGTTTTCAAGTGCCTCGTAAATTGCCGTAAGCTCGTCGCCCAAAAATACGGAAATAATAGCGGGCGGCGCTTCGCTTGAGCCGAGACGGTGATCGTTTCCGGCGGTGGCAACGGAGGCTCTGAGCATTTCCTGATAATCGTCAACAGCCTTAATAAACGCCGTTAAGAACAAAAGGAAGGTTGTGTTTTGCGAAGGAGAGTCACCGGGCTCTAAAAGGTTTACGCCCTTGTTTGTGATTAAAGACCAGTTGTTGTGCTTGCCGCTTCCGTTGATTCCCTCAAAGGGCTTTTCGTGAAGAAGGCAAACCATACCGTGCCTGTCCGCAACCGTTTTCATCATTTCCATAATAAGCTGATTGTGATCGGTTGCGAGGTTTGATGTTGTAAAGCAGGGCGCAAGCTCGTGCTGAGCGGGAGCTGTTTCGTTGTGCTTTGTCTGCGAGGGCACGCCTAACTTCCAAAGCTCCTCGTCAAGCTCCTTCATAAATGCCGAAACACGCGGCTTGATTTTGCCGAAATAGTGGTCGTCAAGCTCCTGCCCCTTAAGAGCTTTTGTTCCGAAAAGCGTGCGGTTGCAATATTTTAAGTCCGGACGCTTGTTAAATACGCTTTTGTCTACAAGAAAATATTCCTGCTCCGCGCCGACGGTTGTTATAACGCGGCTTGTTTCGTTGTCTCCGAAAAGCCTTAACACGCGAAGAGCCTGCGTTTCAACAGCCTCCATAGAGCGAAGAAGGGGCGTTTTTTTATCTAAAGCCTCGCCGCTGTAGGAGCAAAACACAGTAGGTATGCAAAGCGTGGAATCCTTTATAAAAGCAAAGGATGTGGGGTCCCAGGCGGTGTAGCCGCGAGCTTCGAAGGTGGAGCGAAGACCGCCGCTCGGAAGGGAGGAGGCATCGGGCTCGCCGCGGACGAGCGTTTTGCCGGAGAATTGCAAAAGCGCCTTACCGCCGTCTATGGGCTTTAAAAAGCTGTCGTGCTTTTCTGCGGTAACATCGGTCATGGGTTGGAACCAATGGGTAAAATGCGTGGCACCCTTTTCAACAGCCCATTCCTTCATGGCGTGGGCTATAACATTTGCGGTGTCAATATGAAGCGGCTTGCCGTATTTTACGGTTTCCATAAGAGATTTGTACGTTTCTCTCGGGAGCTTTTCGCGCATAACCGTTTCGTTAAATACCATTGAACCGAATAAGTCCTGAATATTTGTCATTCTTCGTACCTCCGTTGTATTTTTACCATTTATCAACAGCGCTCTTTTTAAGTGCGGTAATTATTTTTTGCTGTACATTGCCGTATTCGCTTGAAAGACTTTTTAAAAGAAGCTTTGTGCTTTCACGCTCGGTGTGCTCGTTTGCGGGGCAAAGGCTTTTTGTTACGGGAAGCGAGAGCCTTTCTGCCGCGGCTTCTATTTGAGCTTCCGTAAGATAAATAAGCGGGCGAATCATTGTGATATCTTTTCTCGAAAGATATGTAACAGGCGAAAAACAGCCGATTCGCGATTCGTTTAAAAGGTTCATCATAAACGTCTCGGCGGCATCGTCAAGGTGATGTCCGAGAGCGATTTTGTTGCACGAGAGCTCCTTTGCCGTATCGTGAAGAATTCCGCGACGCATTCTCGCGCAGAGACTGCACGGGTTCGTTTCTTTTCGCACGTTAAAAATAATTTCCGCAAGCTCGGTGCGCTTAATAACATACGGAATACCGTAGCCGTTACAAAGCTTTTCGATTTCGGAAAAGTCCGAATCCTCGTTATTAAAGCGCATATCGAGAGTAACAGCCGTTATGTTGAAATTCTTCGGGTAAAAGCGTTTTAATTCGCAAAGCGCCTTTAAAAGCATAAGAGAGTCTTTTCCTCCCGAAACGCCGACCGCAATGTTGTCGCCGTCTTCTATCATATTATAATCGTCCACGGCGGCTCTTACGATACCGAGAAGCTTTCGCATAATAACTTCTTCCTTTTTTGAAAATACAAATTTATTCTACCATAAAAAAAGTCGGTTTTAAAGTTTTTTTTGCGGGAAAAAAGTAGAAGTAACAGGCGTTACAAAGGAGGATATTGTATATTATTACTAACTTCTTTTGATGATTTCAAGCACCTTATACGTTGTGTAGCAGTCGGATAGGGCGCGGTGGGCGTTTTCGTTTGTGATGTTGTAATATTCGGCAAGGTCACTGAGTCTGTGGTGCTTAAGATTTTTGTTGAGCTTTCGCGAGAGCTTCATGGTGTCCACGCTGTCGTTTAAAAAAGCAGTGCCCAGAAACAGTGCGCGGTCGTAAATAAAGCGCATATCAAAGCTTACGTTGTGCCCGACTATTATGTCGTCTCCCGCAAAGTACAAAAACTCGGGAAGAACATCTTCTATATAATCGCAGTTTTCGACATCCTCGTTTGTTATGCCCGTTATTTCGGTTATTTTCGGCGGTATTCCGCGGCGAGGCTTAATCAGCTTTGAAAATTCATCTGTAACCTGACCTCCGCGAACGCAAAGCGCGCCTATTTCGATTATTTCGCTGTGCAGCGAAGAAAAGCCCGTTGTTTCTATGTCAAGTACGGTGTAATCGTCGGGAAGCATAGTTGCGGGAAGCTTTTGTTTAAGTGTCAAGGTGGGTTCTCCTTTAATAATATATCCGCAAAAATCGGATAATGGTCGCTTATTTTTGAATAAGGGTCTTTTGAAATCACAAAAAAATCGGTAACTTCTACATTGCCCGATATAAATATGTGGTCGTTCGAGGGTGCTGTTTTTAAGCCTTCCTCGGCGTGAACGCGTTCGGCAGTGTATTTTGCATCGGAAAGCACGCTTTTTAAAACAGCGTAAATTTCGCACGACGGCAAAGCATCTTTTTCGCCGCCTTCTTTTGAATTGAAGTCGCCTGCGATTATAACGGCACACCCCAATTTTTCGCGAAGAGCGGCTGAGAGCTTTAAAAGCTCGGAGCACTGCGAGCGTGCGACACAAATATCCCGTGACTCAAAGCCCTCTTTTAAAAAGCCGAGGTGCGTTGAAATTACCGCAAAGCGCCTGCCTGTAGCTTTTTGCGAAAACAAAGCGTACACGGCGCGGCGCGTTCTGAAATCGTCGCCGTTTTCGTATTCAAGCTCGCCGCTTTTAATCGGCGTAACCGTGCTTTTGTTGTATAACACCGAGGTCATTTTAAGCCCCAAAAAGCAGGTTAACGGGCGTATTTGGCGGTATCCTTCAAGATTTTTTTCTATTGAGCAAAACCAATTGAAGCTTTCCTCCTGGAGACACAAAACGTCGGGCATATAATCCGAGACGAGGCTTTTAAAAAGCTCTGCTCTCGGCTTTACGTCACCGCCGCCGAAGCCCTTGTAATCGGCAAGAAGGTTAAATGACATAACGCGAATACTTTCTTTTTTCGAAAGCTTTCTTGAATTTTCGATATTATAAGAAGCGGCTTTGCCGACATTTTCGGAATCGCTTTCACAAAATGCGGGGGCTTGCGTCAGAAAGAGAGATGCGAGTGCGACAGCCGCCGAGAGCATAAAAAATAATTTTTTAAACGAAATTTTCATTTAATTATTTTATGCTCTCTTTTTTGATTTATTAGTGAAGCTTTGCCGTTTGGCGCTGTGCCGAAACAAGCGATGCGTAAATGCCGCCTTTTTCTATAAGTTCCTCGTGAGTGCCTGTTTCGACAACCGTTCCTTTTTCTATAACGGCAAGTGAATCGGCGTTACGAAGCGTTGAAAGACGGTGCGCTATTGCAATAGTCGTTCTGCCCTTTGTAAGTCTTAAAAGAGCCTCTTGGATTTTAAGCTCCGTTTCGGGGTCTAACGAGGCGGTTGCTTCGTCTAAAATCAAAATATCGGGGTCTTTTAAAACAGCTCGCGCAATGCTGAGCCTCTGGCGTTCGCCGCCCGAAAGCGTGTGTCCGTTTTCGCCTATAACGGTGTTGTAGCCGTCCGGAAGCTTAATTATAAATTCGTGAGCATTTGCCGCCTTTGCCGCGGCAATAACTTCCTCGTGAGAGGCGCCGGGCTTTGAGTAAGCGATGTTTTCGTAAACACTGCCCGAGAACAGATACGTTTCCTGGAAAACTACGCCTATGCGGCTTCTCAGCTCGCTTTGCTTTACCGAGCGAAGCTCTGTGCCGTCTATCGTAATCGAGCCCGAGGTCGGGTCGTAAAGGCGCATACAAAGGTTGATAAGCGTTGATTTACCTGCGCCCGAGTGCCCCACAAGTCCGAGCATTTTGCCGGATTCTATTTTAAGATTAACGTTCTTTAATACGGGCTCGTAGGACTTGTAGCCGAAAAATACATTTTTAAATTCGATATCGCCGCCTGCATTAAGCTTTTCGGGCGACACGGTATCGCTGATTTTTACGGGCTCATCTATGATTTCGTATATCTTAAGAAGAGCCGTCGAGGCATCGGCAAGTCTTCTGGGGAAGGTGGAAAGCCAATTTAAGGGCGCGTAAAGATACGCAAGGTACAGGTTAAAGCGCGTAAGCTCGCCTAAGGTGAGCTCGCCGTCAAGCACCATTTTTCCGCCGAAAAGCAGAACGAATATTTCGCCGAACGCCATAATGTTACCGACAAGCGGGTAGGTGAGAGCCCAGTATTTTTCGTTCGAAGCGGAAATATCGGCTAAATTTTTCGAGGCGTCCGCGAATTTTTCTATTTCGCGTTTTTCGTTACCGAAGGATTTTACAACGCGAATGCCCTTAATTATATCGTGAAGCACCGAGGTTGCCTTGGAGTCGGCGCGCCACTGACGCGAATAGCGAATATGTGTCGATTTTCTGAACCGCGACATTAAAAAGAGTGCAAACGGTACGGGCAAAAGAACGAGAAGTGTAAGCTTAACATTCGTTGAAAGAAGAATAACGAGAATTACCGTGAACATTATAGCCTGCTCTATAAGATAACGTCCCTGCTCGTTGAAAAAGTCCTTAACGCGCTCGGTGTCCTTTGTTATGCGGTGAATTAAATTACCCGCGCTTTTTCCCGAAACAAACGAAAGCGAGAGCGTTTGAAGCTTGTCGTACACGAGAAGGCGCAAATCCGCGGAAAAGGAAGAGCCTATTTTGTTTGACATTCTTTCGCTTGAAACGGAAAATACCTTCGAAATGAAAAACAGTACCGCCATTGAAAGCGCAGTTACGACTATTCCCGTTGTGCGTGAGGAAAAGTACGGTGCGGAATTTGCAGTCGGCACAAGGTAGTCGTCCAAAAGCGTGCTGTTGAAAAGCGGCAGAAGTGCGTTGATGACATTTGCCGCCGTCAAAAGGAGTGCCGAGGCAACGACCTTTTTTAAATAAGGCTTAAAATACCCGAACGCCCTGCCGAAAACATACGTCTTTTTCGCGCAGTAGGTGCAGGCATTCATACCCTTAAGGTAATGCCTGTGGCATTTCGGGCAGACGGGAAGATCGAACGAATTCATCTCTAAAAATTCGCCCGTTAAAATGAAGTGGTTCAGTATTTTTACAAGCTCGCCGATTTCATAAACACAGCTCATGGTAAAGCGGCACAAAAGAAGGTTTTCACTGCCGTCCTCGGGTGTTTTTTTCAGCTTTAGTTCGAGCCTGCCGCAGCCTATGTCGGTGAACTGCAACGCCTCTTCGATTTTATTAATTTCGCAGGAAATACTGCTTTCGCCGCAAACCGCGGTAACGGTATGCTCGTTCAGTGTCAGAGTGCCCTCTGCCGCCTCGGCTTTCGGCGATAAATCAAAATGTACTGTAATATTATTCATAATCAATATAAATACGATTCTAAAAGCTTTTGGCTTTTTTTGTCAAGGGATGAAAAGCTTTCGGCTGTGTAGCGGTTGCCGTCCATATCCACAATAAGAAGTGTATCGCCGCGAATGAGTCTTACGCTTTTTGAAATATCCCTTACCGTTACGGTTTTCTTTTTTCCTTCAACAAGCGTTTCAAGGTAAAAGTGACCCATTTTTTCTTTAATTTCCGTTATGGCGTTAATTTCGGGACAGTAATACCTTGAATCAAGCTCGGCTTTTGCCGCCTCGTAAGACGCCTTTTCGAGCGCATTAATGTCACGAATAATTCCCACCTCGTCACCCGAAAGAGTTAAAATGCAAATGTATTCGTCGGGAAGAGAAAAGGGATAGCTTCTTTTTAAATTGACGCGCCCTTTGTTTTCGCCGTTAAGGCACAGAACAAGGAAGCCGTTTTCGTTTTTAAAAAGCTTTATTTCAGCGGGATTTAAAAAGGTCAAGGTAAGCTTATCGTTTTCTGTCATCGTGTTTTTCATCCTCTCTTTCTTCGTCGGTGCCTGTTTCGTCTATTCCTATAAATTTAAGCGCTTCCTCCTGAAGACGGAACATTCTGTAATAGTCGCCCTTTTTGTTCATAAGCTCTTCGAATGTGCCGAACTCCGTGCATTCGCCGCCGTCTATTACGGCAAGGCAGTCGGC
>CAZRXQ010000050.1:0-7210 GCA_964604065.1 uncultured Eubacteriales bacterium
TACTTTTTACTGTTCAAAGCAATAAAAATTTATGCACATGGCACGAAGCGTTTTTTGCTTCGTGCCACTCATATTTTTTATCTTTCCAAAAAGCGTGACAAAAATTCTTTTGTTTCGTTCTTTTGGGGATTTTCGAAAATTTCTGCGGGGGAGCCGCTTTCGCATATAACGCCGTCGGTCATAAAGACAACATTCGTTGAAACATCGCGGGCGAAAGCCATTTCGTGAGTTACAACTATCATTGTAAGACCCTCACCTGCGAGGTCGCGCATAACCGAAAGCACCTCGCCTACCATTTGCGGATCAAGTGCCGAAGTGGGCTCGTCGAAAAGGAGTACCTCGGGGTTCATGGCAAGCGCTCTTGCAATGGCAACGCGCTGTTTTTGTCCACCGGAAAGCTGTGAAGGCTTTGCATTGATGTACGGCTCCATACCGACCTTTTTAAGGAAGTGCATTGCCGTTTCCTTAGCCTCTGCCTTTGACTTGCCGAGAACTGTCGTTTGACCTATCATACAGTTTTTAAGGGCATTCATATTGTTGAAAAGGTTGAAGGACTGGAAAACCATTCCCACGCGTGAGCGGTAAGCGTTCGCGCCGCCCTTCATATCCTTTATGTTTTGTCCGTGGTAAAGGATCTCGCCCGAAGTAGGTGTCTCAAGCAAATTTACACAGCGAAGAAGAGTTGATTTGCCCGAGCCCGAAGGACCTATAATACTCGTAACATCGCCGTGCATTACGGAAAAGTCGATATCACGAAGCACCTCGTGCGTTCCGAAGGTTTTTGAAAGATGGTTTATCTGTAAAATTTTCTCGGACATCATTTACCCTCCTTCTTTTTCTTTTTAACATAGGTGTAAGTACCGCTTGTGTGCGCCAAGGTGTCCGTAGTTGCGATATTGAAGTTTTCCGGACCGTCCATTTTCTTTTCCCACAGTCTTAAAATAACCGAGCAAACAACCGTCATTAAAAGGTAGATTGTAAGCGTAATTACAGCCGAGGGGAAGAACTTGTATGTAGCGCCGGCTACTGCCTTGTGAACCGCGAAAAGCTCCGTATAGCCTACAACGAACATAACCGAGGTATCTTTAATATTAATAACAAGGTTATTGCCTATTTGCGGAATTATGTTTCTGATAGTTTGCGGCAAAATAACATGAAGCATTGTTTTAAAGTGATTCATACCAATGGACTTTGCGCCCTCGGTCTGACCTATATCAATGGACATTATACCGCCGCGAACCGTTTCTGCCATATAAGCGCCCGTGTTTATGGAAACAACGAGGTATGCGGCAAATGTTACATCAAGGTTCTGTCCGCTGAAAAAATACGGTATGCCGTAGAAAATGAATATTGACTGAATAATCATGGGCGTGCCCCTGAAAACCTCAACATACACGCGAACTATTGCCTTTACAACGCCGAGAACGACACGTTTAACAATGTTGTCCTCCTTGGTGCAGGGTATGGTTTGAATAATACCGCAAACAAGTCCTATAAGACAGCCTATTGCCGTGGCAATAACCGCAAGCTCAATTGTTTTTAAGGCGCCTGTGAGATACTGCGTGCTGTTTTTAGACCAGCAGTCTACAATATCCACCCAAAGCTCCGCAAACTTATTCATACTGAAATTCTCCTAAAAATTAATTCCGTTATTACTCTGCAAGGGGCTGAATTTTAGCGGCTTCTGCCATAATAGCATTGAAATCGTCCGCTGTCATACCTTCAAGTGCACTGTTGATTTTATCCTTAAGCTCTGTGTTGCCCTTCTTTACGGAAACGCCGATGTTGATATCGCCCTCATCAACATCAAATGCGGTTTCGGGGAGGTCGAGAATCTTAAGATCGTCGTAAGCTATAAGTGCACCCTGTGCTGTGGGCATATCGGTGCAAATAAAGTCTACCGCGCCTGTTTCAAGAGCCATAAGCATTGTGGGAGCGGACTCCTGCGGAGCAAGAACCTCTGCGCCGTCTATCTGCGGAAGGCAGGTTGTGTACCAAATTGTTTCGCTCTGAGATGTGCACTTTGCACCCTTAAGGTCGGCAAAGGTTGTTGCGTTTGCATAGGGGCTGTCTTTTTTAGTCATACAAACTATTGAAGCGTAGATGTAAGGACCTGCGAAGTCTACCTCTTTCATACGCTCTTCGGTCATGGACTGACCCGCTATAACGGCATCTACAGCGCCGGTCTGAACCGCGGGAACGAGTGAAGACCACTCAAGACGAACAACCTCAAGCTCCCAGCCGTTCTTCTCGCAAATTTTCTTTGCCATCATAATGTCGTAGCCGTTAGCGTATTCGTTGGAATCCTTAATCGGAACAGCGCCGTTTGAATCGTCGGACTGAGACCAGTTGTAGGGAGCGTAAGCGCATTCCATAGCAACCGTAAGAACGCCGTCTTCAACGCCTGTTTTAACTGCCGCATCGGCGGAATTTGTCGTGTCGTCGCCGTTGCCACCGGAATTGCCGGTGCAGCCTGCGAATGCCGTAATGCAAAGTACTGCGGCAAGTAAAAGTGCCAATAATCTTCTTGTGTTTCTCATAAAAAACATCTCCTTAAAAAATTAAACCCGGGATACGGTGAAGTATCTCGGGCTTTAAATTATTTATAAAAAATAAATAATAGCTGAAAGTGCCGTCGATAGTGCTCCACATAAATATGTGACAGTACCGCGCCTGTTAAACGCGGGCCCAGCTTCAAAACGGCGGCAACCGTGATGCGCTTCGGCGGAACAGCCTTTCCCTCACAGCCGATTTGCCGACCGTTTACCGTGGGGTACTTTTCATATCCGCGACCTCTATCAATGTTGTTATATTTGAATTGTAAACCCAACTGCGGGTTTTGTCAACACAAATTTCACATTTCCCAAAACTTTGTAAATTGTGTCTTTTTTGCACAAAGCAAGTGAGAGCCGATTGTGATATTTAACCAAATTAAAACATCAGGGAAGCTTTTCTCCGCAATTGTTGCAAAATTTGAAGCTTGCCGAAACGGGAGCTCCGCAATACGGGCAGTAATTGCTCTGTGTTTTTGCCGCTGTATTTTCGTCCGAACGAATAACCTTGAATTTCTCGTTTAAGGGGTCGGGCTCTTCACCGTTTTCGGTTATATCGAATTCGGAATATCTGTTTTTGCTTGTTGCATTTTTGATGTTATACACCGCCTGAACAACAGCTATTATCACAAATATCACGCCGAAAAGCGCAAACGGACCCGCACCGCCGGCAAGCGCCATAACGGTCCAAAGAACTCCGAAGGCGGCAACACCGATACTTGATATGGCACTCAGAGCAGACGGACCTCTGCCGGGCTTAACACTTTTCATTTTCACACCTCTTAATCACAGCCGATGAATTCGTCGTTTTCCGTATATTAAAAGTTTGTGCCGTTCCAGCCCCAATGCTCCGTTTCGCAGTATTTAATGTACACCCTGTCGGCTTTAATTCCCGAAACATTTTCCATTATACTGCAAAGGGTGTCGCTCATATCGTCAAACGCCTTGTCCGTGCCTTTGCCGAGAAGCGAAACCTCAAGCATTGCGCAGTCCGAGGAATTATCTCCCGCAAACCACATGGAAGCGCCGTCTTCGATATTCACCATAAGCCATCTTTCCGTTTTACCGGGAAAGCATTCTATAGCTCTTCCGAACTCCGCTTTAAGCTGAAGCTTTTCATCCGAATCAAGCTGTTTTGTTGTTTTTAAATCAATATAAGGCATATTCACACACTCCTGTATTTTTCGACCTGCGCCCAAAGCTTATGCGCACCGCCGAGTGCTTTTTCAAGATATTCCTCGGGCGAAAGAGAATCGTATATGTAATGCGTATTTCTTTCGGGGCGGTTTTCTGTCATAACCTCAAGCGTCAATATGTCAATAGGCTTTGAAGAAGCAAGGTTTTTCGCGGCGTTGTCCCAATTCGTTACGCCGTCATACGGCAAAAGGTGCGAGTCGTCGAAGAATGTAATATCCTCGCCCGTAACGCCGAGGTTGTCGTTAATATGCGTGGCAATAAGCTTGTTACCGAATTCGCCGAGCATATTCCTGCCGCGGTTGTAGCACTGCTCGTGACCGCTGTCCCAGCAAAAGCCCATACCCTCACGGTGACCGAGATTCTTAAAGAGTGCTTCAAGGTACTCCTCGCCCTCGGTATTTTCAAATGCCAATTTCACGCCGAGACGCTCTGCGGCGTCAATATATTTCGAAAACGATTCAATACCGTATTCGTTCGGCGAATGGTCGTGAAAGCCTATGAAAACGTGAGAAATAACAAGCTTAACTCCGCAAGAAGCCGCTTCTTCAAGGCAAATAAGCTGGCGCTCCAAAATCTCGCCGTAATCGGGAGTCCACATTTCGTTGATTCTTCCGAACGGCGCGTGTACGGACTGATGAATAAGACCGTGCTTTTCGCAAAGCTCGGCGGCACGCTCGGTATCGCCTTTTTTTGCCCAATTGAAGAAAATTCCGTCAAAGCCGGCTTTTTTAACAAGCTCGGCGGTTTTGTCGTCATTCAAGCCTTCGAATTCAACATTTACGGCAAATTTCATTTTAGCTACTTCCTTTCGCTACGGCAGCACGTTCAAAGCGACTGCCAACACACCTATAGCCATAAGCGCCGCGAGAACGAGTGCCGTAATGCGTATAAATCTTTTAGAAAACATAGTTCACCGGATTATATTCCGAGAATATTTTTCATATCGTCCGAAATGCGTTTACCCTCTTTTTCGGCATTTTCGCGGGTATCGGCTTTTGCGGTGATATAAATCTTAATCTTAGGCTCTGTGCCCGAGGGCCTTACAATAGCGGTGCTTCCGTTTTCGCATCTGTATGAAAGAACATTCGAGGAAGGAAGTCCCGTTTCGCCTTCGTCGCCGCTTACAAGGTCGTGCGTTTTGCCTGTTTTGTAGTCGCCTACCCAAACAACCCTGCTTCCCGAAATCGTCTTCGGGGGCTCGTTTCTTAACGAATCCATCATATCAGCCATTTTCTTCATACCGCTTGCGCCTTCGAATGCATAGTTGTCAAGCTCGTTGAAATAATAGCCGTATTTTTCGTAAATTTCCTCCATATACTGCCAAAGGGTTTTGCCGTTCGCCTTGCAATAAGCTGCCATTTCGCATATCATCATAGCTGCAACAACGCCGTCCTTATCACGAACGTGCGTGCCCGCAAGGTAGCCGTAGCTTTCCTCCATACCGAGAACGTAGCGCTCTTCCTCGCCCTTTTCTTCAAGCTCCGTAATAGCCTCGCCTATATACTTAAAGCCCGTCAAAAGATCCAAAAGCTCTGCGCCGTATGCCTTTGCTATATCGGCAATTAAGGGAGTTGTAACAATCGTTTTAATTAATACGGGATTTTCGGGAAGCTCGCCGCGCTCCTTAAGAACACTGAGCGTGTACTCCGCAAGCATTGCTCCGACCTCGTTACCCGTCATAAGCTTGTATTCGCCGCCGCTTAAAACGGCAATGCCGACTCTGTCGCAATCGGGATCGGTTGCAAGCATAAGGTCGGGCTTTAAGTCCTTCGCAACCTTAAGACCCTCTTCGAAAACCTGACGAATTTCGGGGTTCGGATACGGGCAGGTTGTAAAGCTGCCGTCGGGCTTTTCCTGAGTTTTAACTATTTCAAGCTCTTTAACGCCGAGCTTTTTAAGAACTCTTCTTACGGGCTTGTTGCCTGTTCCGTGAAGAGGAGTGTACAATACGCGAAGACCCGATTTTTTAACAAGCTCGCGGTTCAAAGCTTTTGAAAGAACGGCTTCGGTGAACTCGTCCTTAACCCAATCTTCGATAAAATCAACCATATCCTCCGCAAGCGCATCTTCAAAATCCATACGCTTTACGCCTTCGAAAACATCTACCTTTTTGATGTATTCGTACGTTTTTGCGGCAGCCTCGTCGGTCATCTGGAAGCCGCGGCGGTCGTAGCATTTGTAGCCGTTGTATTTAGAAGGGTTGTGGCTTGCGGTAATCACAATACCCGACGAGCAGTGAAGACGCCTTACCGCAAAAGAGAGCATGGGTGTGGGCATAAGCTCGGGATAAATGTAAACCTTAATGCCGTTTGCGGCAAGAACACCTGCCGCCGCTTCGGCGAATTTGTCGGATTTTATTCTTGAATCGTACGCAATAGCGCAAGAGGGCTCTTCGAAATTCTCGTTGAGATAGTCGGCAAGACCCTGCGTTGCCTGAGCTACGGTGTAAACATTAAGTCTGTTTGTTCCGGCGCCTATAACACCTCTGAGACCGCCCGTGCCGAATTCAAGATTCTTGTAAAAGCGGTCGAGAATTTCGTCCTCGTTACCCTTTACCGAATCAAGCTCCGCCTTAAGGTCGGGATCCAAAACGGCTTTTTCGCACCAAAGCGCATAAAGAGCATTTATATCGTTCATTATATTCATCCTTTCAAAGGCTTTTAATTGCCGCTTTTTACGGCAAAAATCTTTATGAGTTTATTTTACCACCGTTCACGCGGAAAATCAATAGAAAGACCTTACCGTGCGCGGCTTATCTTATAAAATTCGTTCTTTTTTTAGGCTCTTTTTCGGGAATGCTCACGCCGAGGCTCTTGCCCGCTTCAATGCACTTTAAAAGCCACGCCGTATTTTTGCCGAGCGTTCTCATTATCTGAAGTCCCTCTTCGTCCTTTAAAACATCCGACGGCACTGCGCCGTGAACCATATTCCAATACTGAGACGAAACAATCGGCATATTGTTGATTGAAAAATACTTATTAAGCACATCAAGAGAAGCCGTACTGCCGGCTCTTCTGCACGAAACAACAGCCGCCGCGGGCTTATACGCGAAATATTTTCCGCCGGAATAAAACGCTCTGTCAAGCACGGCGCAAATAGCACCGGCAGGCGCGGCATAGTGAACGGGCGCGCCGAAAATAAAGGCGTCGGCGGTTTTCGCTTTATCAATAAGCTTATTTACAACGTCGTCTTTAAATACGCAATATCCGTCCGTATGAGCACACCCTCCGCAGGCGGCACAGCCGCGAACGGGGTCTTTGCCTATATTGAATATTTCCGCTTCAACTAAAGCCTCTTCAAGCTCTTTTTTAATCTCGCAAAGCGCCGTGTAGGTGCACCCTTTTTCGTTGGGGCTTCCGTTTACAAGTAATACCTTCATATTCTGTTCCTCCTATGGGTGGCGAGTGTCGAACTCCATACGGTTTTGAAAGGCAATTTTACGCAATTACTGCGTCAAAAAG
>CAZRXQ010000051.1:0-1379 GCA_964604065.1 uncultured Eubacteriales bacterium
TTTCTATATCGAAAACCTTTCTTACAAGCGAAAAGCCGTTTGAATGAACACCGGAGGAGGCAAGCGCGATTACCGTGTCGCCTTCCTTAACGGTGTTTTTGTCTATTATTTTTTTCTTGTCCACAACGCCGGTGCAGTAGCCCGCAAGGTCGTAATCGTCCTCGGGCATAAGACCGGGGTGCTCTGCCGTTTCGCCGCCTATAAGCGCACAGCCCGCACGCACACAGCCTTCCGCAACGCCGCCTACGATATCCGCGATTTTTTCGGGATAGTTTTTGCCGCAGGCAATATAATCAAGGAAAAACAGCGGCTTTGCTCCGCAACAGATAATATCGTTAACGCACATGGCAACACAGTCTATGCCGATTGTGTCGTGCTTATTAAGAAGCATGGCAAGCTTGATTTTCGTGCCTACGCCGTCTGTTCCCGAAACAAGAACAGGCTCGCTTATTCCGTCAAGGTTAAGACCGAAGCAACCGCCGAAGCCGCCGACATCGTCAAGACAGCCCTCGTTTTTCGTTCTTGCAATATGCTTTTTCATAAGCTCGACGGATTTATAGCCGGCGGTAATGTCAACGCCCGCCTCTTTGTAGCTGTCCGATTTTGAATTGTTCAACATAATTATTCCTTCCCGTTCCAGCAATAGGTGCAAAGCTCGCTTTCGTCAAGACCGATAGCTTTTACAATGCCCTCCAAAGACTGGAATTCCAAAGATGATAAATTTAACTTTTCGCAGATTCTGCGGCGAAGCGCCTTGCCGCGCTGTGTTTCGGCGCTTGCGTATTCTTCTATGTACTCAAAGCCCTTTTCGCCTTCAAGCTCCGCAATAACTCTTCTTGTAATAAGCTCCATATCGCTTGTAGAGCGTGAAAAGTTAAGGAACTTACAGCCGTACATAATCGGCGGGCAAGCCGAACGCATATGAACGGACTTTGCGCCGTTCTCATAAAGAAATTCAACCGTTTCCCTGAGCTGAGTACCGCGCACGATTGAGTCGTCGACAAAAAGAAGATTTTTCCCTTCGATAAACTCGTGAACGGGAATCTGCTTCATTTTCGCGATTTTGTTTCTGTCCGACTGCTTTGCGGGAGTAAAGCTTCTTGCCCAGGTGGGCGTGTATTTAATAAATGCCCTTGCGAATTTTTTGCCGCTTTTGTTTGCGTAGCCTATAGCGTGCGGTGTGCCCGAATCCGGAACGCCGCCTACGTAATCGACATCGGAAGCGGAATTTGTTTTTTCGTCATATTCCGCCATTATTTCACCGTTGCGGCAACGCATAGCTTCAACATTCACGCCCTCGTATGTAGCCGTGGGGTAGCCGTAGTAGCTCCACAAAAACGAGCAAACGCGCTTCTTTTTCTCGGGAGCTTTAAGCTGAG
>CAZRXQ010000051.1:1479-7176 GCA_964604065.1 uncultured Eubacteriales bacterium
CTCTCGAATTTCGTTCTGAAGGGCGAATTTTCTATGTTATGTATTTTTCTTTGCAAGCCTTTTTCCTTATCAAAGGCGGCAAGACCTGCGCGACGCGTACCGAGGTGCGAATGATAATCCGTGCCGAAAAAGACATCGGTAAGGCAATCCTCGGTTGAGGTAATTCCGAAAAATCCTCCCATAATAACCTACCTTTTAAATTAAGCGAAGAAAAGCTTCGAAAGAGTCATCGGGTCTACGTATTCGCCGTCCTTGTAAACGCGCATATTACCCGAAGCGATTTCGTCTATGAGCATAACGTCGCCGTTCTTGTCATAGCCGAACTCAAACTTGATATCGTAAAGGTCAAGACCCTTTTCCTTAAGGTCATCCGCAACTATCTTTGTAATTTTCTGAGTCATTGCCTTAATATCGTCATACTGCTTTTCGGTCATAACTCCCAAAGCCACAAGAGCATCCTTAATTACAAGCGGATCGCCCTTCTCGTCGTTTTTGAAAGTCATCTCCACATATGCGGGGAGGTCTGCACCCTCTTCTATATAATCGCTGTAGCGACGGAAAAAGCTTCCTACTGCCTTGTAGCGGCAGATAACCTCAAGTCCTTTACCGAAAACCTCAGCGGGGAGCACTTCCATGGTGGTGTCGTCAAGATTTGCGCTTACATAATGAGTTTTAATACCTGCGTTGTTGATTTTCTCAAAGAAGTATACGGACATACGAAGGTTAACGTCGCCTACGCCGTCAATTGTAAGACCTACGGAATTCTCACCGGGATCGAAAACGCCGTCTTTTCCGGTGCAATCGTCTTTGAATTTCAAAAGATAATTGCCGCCCTCAAGTGCGTAAACATTCTTTGTTTTTCCTGTGTAAACAAGCTTCTTTTCCATGATTTTTTGCTCCTTTGTTTTTTATAAATTAAATCCCTTCGGATTTTAATTTCAAATTATTTTACTTTAAATTTAAAGTCTCTCTTCTATAGCTCTGTCCTTTTCAAGAACAGCCGCGGCATCGGCTTCACGCTTTTTGTCAAGCTTTTCTCTTAAAGCCTCATCCTCTACCGCCAAAATCTGCGCCGCCAAAAGCGCCGCGTTACCGCCGCCGTTTACGGCAACCGTTGCCACGGGAATTCCCGTAGGCATTTGAACAGTAGAAAGAAGTGCGTCCAAGCCGTCAAAACTTGACGATTTGCACGGAATGCCTATAACCGGAAGCGTTGTGTTTGCGGCAACAGCGCCCGCAAGGTGCGCCGCCATACCCGCGGCGGCGATTATTACGCCGAAGCCGTTTTCGCGTGCCGAATTTGCAAAGTCACGCGCCTTATCGGGAGTTCTGTGCGCAGAAAAAACGTGCACGCAAAACGGTATTTCAAGCTCCTTTAAAATATCCGTTGCTTTTTTAATTACGGGTAAATCGCTGTCGCTTCCCATAACTATTCCGACTTTTTTCATTAAAATCACCTACAAAAAATTATAAGGGCACACTAAAGCTTAAGCTAAAGTGTGCCCAGACGGTCGGCTGAAAATAAGAGAAACACTCTTACGTTCTTAATATTCGACTTCGTTCCCCCATGGTGCTCCATTTATCCGTCGGTAGCGAAGAAGGTACTTAACAATTTTAAGCACATTTAAAATATACCATTTACCGCGCTTTATGTCAAGAGTTTTCACTCGCCGCGGTATGTACATTTATGACCGTATTTTCTTGATTATTTTATTAATCTTGCCCTTATAACCTCCGAAGATGCCTTGACTGCTTCGAAAACAGCTTCCGGAACGGTGTCGGCGCAAATAAGCGTGTAAGAAACCTCGCCCTTTGATTTTGAAACAAAGCCTTTCGTTTCGACGCCGTTCGCCGTGAATGCACCCAAAATATCGTTAACGGCATTAACGGTATTCGCGTGAATAACGGAAAGTCTTTCGCCTTCGCCGTCAAGCTCCGCATTCGGGAAGTTAACGGAGTTTTTAACATTACCCTTTTCAAGGAACTCGCGAAGCTCTACAGCCGCCATATAAGCGCAGTTTTCTTCCGATTCGGGAGTGGAGGCGCCGAGGTGCGGAAGTGCGGTAACATTCTCCACGCCTATAAGCTCGTCACTCGGGAAATCCGTAACATAAGCCGAAACCTTGCCGCTCTCGACTGCCGCTTTAAGGTCGGAGCTGTTTACAAGCTCGCCTCTTGCGAAGTTGAGAATTCTTACGCCGTCCTTCATTTCGCTTATCGAAGAAGCGTTAATCATATTCTTTGTGTCGGCAACGCAGGGAAGATGAAGCGTTATGTAGTCAGCCTCTTTGTAAAGCTCCGAAAGTGTTTCGGCAAAAACAGTTCCTTCGGGAAGAAGTGCCTTAATGCCGTCGTTTAAGAAGGGATCGTAGCCTACGATTTTCATACCGAGGTCGCTTGCCGCGCCGGCAACAAGTCTGCCTATTGCGCCGAGACCCACAACGCCGAGCGTTTTGCCGAGAATTTCGGGACCCGCAAACTGCGACTTGCCTTTTTCCACAAGCTTGCCTACTCCGTCACCCTCGCCCTTTAAGGTTTTGCACCAATCGTAAGCGGCGGCAACACGTCTTGAAGTAAGAAGAAGTCCGCATACGGTAAGCTCTTTTACGGCGTTTGCGTTTGCACCGGGAGTGTTGAAAACAACAATGCCCTTGTTTGTGCATTCGTCAACGGGAATGTTGTTAACACCCGCACCCGCTCTTGCAACGGCAACCGTTTTCTCCGAGAAAGCGTATTCGTGCATATTTGCGGAACGCACTATTATACCGTCGGGATTTTCGCAAGAATCGGAAATACCGTAATTGTCGCCGAACTGTGAAAGCCCGATTTTCGAAATTTTGTTAAGAGTTAAAATATCAAACATAAAGCACCTCAGGAATTTTCTTCTTCGAATTTTTTCATAAATTCAACAAGTGCCTTTATGCCTTCAACGGGCATAGCATTGTAAATGGAGGCTCTCATACCGCCTACAGAACGGTGACCCTTAAGGTTAACAAAGCCTGCGGCGTCCGCTTCCTTAATGAATTTTGCGTTAAGCTCGTCACTGCCCGTTACAAACGGAACGTTCATAAGAGAACGGTCTTCCTTTTCAACAGTGCCCTTGAACATTTTACTGCTGTCAAGGAAATCGTAAAGAATTGCCGCTTTTTCGCGGTTGTGCTTGCCTATAGCCTCTACTCCGCCCATGGACTTAATCCACTCAAGAACGAGCTTGCACATATAAATCGTGTAGCAAGGCGGTGTGTTGTACATAGAACCGTTGTCTGCCTGAACCTTGTAGTCGAGCATTGTGGGAGTGAACTCTCTTGCCTTGCCGAGCATATCCTCACGGATAATTGCGATTACAAGACCTGCGGGAGCTATGTTCTTCTGAGCTCCGCCGTAAAGAACGGCAAACTTCGAAACATCGAGCGGCTCGGACATAAAGCAGCTTGAAATATCGGCAATAAGCGGAATGTCGCCCGTGTCGGGAATGTAATTAAAGAGAGTGCCGTAAATCGTATTGTTCATACAATAGTAAACATAATCTGCGTCGTCTCTGAAATCCGCACGAGTTGTTTTGGGGATATAAGAGAAGGTCTTATCCTTCGACGAAGCGGCTACACGTGCATCGCCGTACTTTGTTGCCTCTTCGTATGCCTTTTTAGCCCACTGACCGGTAACAATGTAATCTGCCTTGCCGGTGCCGTTCATAAAGTTTAAGGGAATAGCGGCAAAATGAGTCGAAGCGCCGCCCTGTAAAAACAAAACCTTATAATTATCGGGAACATTCATAAGCTCTCTTACAAGCGCTTCCGCCTCGTCGATTATCGACTGGAAAACCTTTGAGCGGTGGCTCATTTCCATTACGGACTGACCGCATCCATGATAATCGAGCATTTCTTCCGCGGCTTTTTTAAGCACGGATTCGGGAAGCATTGAAGGGCCTGCCGAAAAATTATAAACTCTTGACATTTTAAAAACTCCTTTTCAAGCCTTGCGGCTTAATTTTTCCGTCTACTATTATATTATGTTTTTGCCGTTCAGTCAATAAAATTATTGTTAATACTTGGTTACAAAGTATAATTTACGGTTTTTCCCGTTCCGGTACGACTGATTTTTTCTTCATTCACCATTTTTGAAAGAATTCTCGTTGCGGTTGCGGGCGAAACGCCGAGAAGCGCTTCAACATCCTTTCTTACAATAAACTGGTTTTCGCGAATAAGCTTTAAAACAGCTTCATCCTCTTTTTGAATATTTTCATACTTTTCGGTCTGTGAATTGTTTTCATTTTCAAGCTTCGGCAAAACAACCTTAAACGCATTCGAAGAGGCTTCGAATGTCGGCTTCTTTTTCGAACTGTCATATTCCTTTTTAATTTTCGCAATCCCCGTTCCGTATGCTTCTATCCAATGCAATCTGTAAAAAACTTCCGCAAGCCGCGTGTTTCGCAAATAAGAAACACCCATCATAATGTCGTTCATTTCAACGCCGCGCACCAAGCCGCCCAGAGAAATGATTTCTATTCTGTCGTCAAATACACTTGCAAGCGTGTAGCCTCCGAGAGCGTATTCTCTGTGAATAACGGCATTTAAAACAGCCTCTCTTACAGCCGCCTCCGGATATTCTCTCACATCCGTCCTTCTTAAACCCTCTATGCGCGGACTGCTCAGGCGGTTATTATCATCAATCGCTTTTATTAGGTCTTCAACCTGACGAAAGAGAGAGCCGCTGAATTCGTGGCGATCCTTAAATATTTCCTTTTGTTTACCGGAAAATACCGCAAATTTTATTTTATGCTCACACTGATCCGATAAAAGAAGCGCAAGATTTGTGTAGCATCCGTCCTTACCGATTAAGCCGAGAGAGCGTTTTTGAGCCTCGCCGAAAGAAAGCCCCGCGTTTTCGAACTCCGCCTCTGCCTGAATAAAGGTTAAATTCTGATTAAGAGAACGCATCTCTTCAAAAGCTTCACCGCTTGTGTCCTTTATCATACTCACTATAGCGGTTTCGGTAGCGGGAACACAAGCTGTTCCCATTCTTACATACACACCCTCGGGGCGTATGCCCTTACCCGCTATATAATACGGAGACATAGCACCTTTATTGACGGTTATTTTAAGCACATCCTTCTCACTGAGCTTTAGCTGCTCGTATTTTACAAACATAGAAACGTCCGGCTTTACCGTATCGCGAATATGCCCGGTGCATTTAAGCTCCGTTTCTTCGATATTTTCAACACCGCACACCGTACCGTCGTCGTTAATACCGATGTATATATCCCCGCCCTTGGTATTCGCAAAAGCTATTATCTCTTTATTAAGGTCGTTTATAAATTCAGACTTAAATTCAACTGTATCGCTTTCTCTCATAATTACCTCCGCATGTTTCTTTCTAATCACGCCGTGATTTGATTCGATTTGATTAGAAGTGATTTGATTTGATTGTAACTCATTTCCCCGCATTTGTCAACAGGAGTTTTTGTATCTGAACTCAAAATACAACCGACTTCACGGTACAAATTAATAAGCTCCACCACTTGTAATCGCGGTAGAAATGTTGTAGAATAGGTGTAATTAATTAACGAGGTACTTGGATTTATGAAAAAACCCGAACTTTTAGCACCCGCGGGAAGCTTTGACTGTTTAAAAACAGCGCTTCGCTTCGGCGCGGATGCGGTATATGCAGGCGGTCCGCTTTTACAGCTCAGAGCCGAAA
>CAZRXQ010000052.1:0-4544 GCA_964604065.1 uncultured Eubacteriales bacterium
AAAAATTCGGCTTTGACGATCCGCAGGCTTCGGCTATTGTTGCCTTCAGATTAGGACAGCTCGCAGGTCTTGAGATCTTAAAGATTGTAAACGAATTAAACGACCTTAAAGAGAAAATTAAAAACTTCGAAGAAATTTTAGCTTCGCACGAAAGAGTTCTCGAAATAGTTAAAACGGAAATTACCGCACTTCGCGATAAGTACGCAGACGACCGCCGCACGGCTATTGAAAGCGTAAGCGGCGAGGTTGACATAGAAGACCTTATTCCGGAAGAAACAAGTATGTATACATACACCACAATGGGCTACATTAAGCGCCAGAGTGTGGACGTTTTCTCTACGCAGAACAAGGGCGGCAGAGGCGTTAAGGGTATGTCGCGCCGTGAGGATGACGTTGCTCAAACAATGTTTATTGCCTCTTCGCACGACAACATAATGTTCTATACAACACGCGGCAGAGCCTACAGACTCAAAGGTTACGAAATTCCCGAGGGCAGTAAAAACAGCAAGGGTATGAATATTGTAAATATTCTTCCTCTTGAAAGCGGCGAAAAAGTTTCCGCTATGATAAAAGTACCCGAGAATGACGAGGGTATGTACCTTTGTATGGTAACAAGAAAGGGTCTTATTAAGCGTTCGTCGCTTGACCTTTACAGAAACATTCGCCGTAACGGTGTAATTGCCGTAAATCTTCGCGATGATGACGAGCTTGCGTGGGTTAAGCTTACAAACGGAAACGAAAAGCTTCTTATCGCAACAAAAAAGGGTATGAGCATTTGCTTTGACGAAAACGATGCGAGACCCCTTGGCAGAACGGCAACCGGCGTTAAAGCCATTACCTTAAAGGATGACGACGAGGTTGTTGGAATGGCAGTTCTTCGCGATACGGGTAAGGTTCTTACGGTAAGCGAAACCGGTTACGGCAGAAGAAGCGATCCCGATAACTACCGCGCACAGTCCAGAGGCGGTAAGGGTCTTAAGAACTACCACACCGACAAATACGGCGATGTTGCGGGAATTGCAATTGTAGAGGATGATGAGGACGTTATTCTCATTTCCTCCGACGGTATAATAATAAGGATTCGTGCCAATGATATTCGCGTTTGCGCAAGACCCTCTAAGGGTGTTCGCGTTATGAGGGTAACCGAAGGAAACAGACTTGTTACCTTCTCCGCAACTGAGCACAACGAGGAAGAAATAAACGGTACCGTAGAGGATGACGGTACGGCACAAGAAGGCGAAGCTTCTTCGGAAGAAATAATCGAAGAAGAGACTTCAGAAGTCGGCGAAGAAACCGAAACCCCGGAGGAATAATAAATGGCTAAAGAGAAAGATGTTAACAGAGAAGCATTTGATGAGGATGCATATCTTGAGCTTTTAAAAGAAACGCAGGGTGAAGCGGCAGACTTTGACGGTTCGACAGAATTCGACGCGGAAATTTACGGAGCGGACAATTTTGAAGAAGTCGACGACGAACTTGACGAAGAAAACTTTGAACATTTTAACAAAGTGCACGACGAAAATGTAGAAAATTCCGACGAAGATGAAGATGAGGACGACGAATCCGACGAAATAGAGGAATTTGAAGACATTTCAAGCAATTCTCAAAAGGAAAAGAATGTATTTAAGCGCATTGCCGCTTGGTATAAGCGTCTTCCGAAGGGTAAAAAAATTGCCGCTACAGTCGGCGCGGTGTTTATTCTCATTCTTGTAATTCTTATAATTGTTGCGGCTGTGTTCGTAATTAACAAATTTGCACGCCTCGGAACAAACATTGACGATCCGTTAAGCTATGACGATACGATTTACGAGGAACAGGATTTCTCGGAATTGAGCGGACAGATAGGCTCTTCGGATTTTCACGACGCGCTTTACGAGTGGGCAACCGCGGGCGGCGAGGACACCATTATGTCGAGTAAGAATGTTATAAACGTTCTTCTCATAGGTGCGGACAGCCGTGCCGGTACAAATTCCGGTAATACGGATGTTATGATGGTAATTTCGCTTAACAAGAAAACGAAGGAAATCAAAATGACTTCGATTTTCCGCGACTGCTATCTTTACATTGAGCCGGAAGACAGCGACGGATATTACTTTAAGCTTAATTCCGCTTACAGAAACGGCGGTATTGACTGCCTTATCAATACCATTCAGAACAACTTCAAAATTAAAATAGACAATTACGTTATGGTTAATTTTGAGTCGTTTAAAGAGGTTATTAACGCAATGGGCGGCGTTACCGTTGATGTTCAGGAGTACGAAGCGAATTACATTGAAAATCATTATAAAATTTCAATGCCCATAGGTGAAAATGTAACGCTAAACGGCGAGCAGGCACTTATTTTCAGCAGAGTAAGAGGCTGTGACGCAGATGCGGATGTGAGCAGAACAAGACGTCAGCGTCAGGTTATAAATGCCATTATGAACGAATTTCAGTCGGCTTCGCTTACAAACCTCAATAAGTACGTTGATACCGTTTTGCCGTATATTTACACGGGATTTTCTAAGAGTGAAATCATTTCGCTCGGTATGAAGGCGCTTGCGGGCGGCTGGGTAAGCTACCCGAGAACGGAATATCAAATGCCGCCTGCGGATGCACGTTACGGAATTAATGCAAGCAATACTCTCGGCGCGTGGGTTTGGCTTGTTGATTATCAGCTTGCCGCTTATTGCTTCCAGACCGAGGTTTACGGAACTTCCAACATAGTTCTTGAAGACGGCAGAAGAACGCTTATTGATATTTATTTCGGAAACAACGGCACAGGCTCTTCTTCGGGCTCTGCTGACGGAAAGCCCGTAAAAGTCCCCGAGACAACCGTTCCCGTTTCGGGAGAAGAAACAACTGTTCCCGTTTCAGGCGAGGAAACGACAGCTTTAGAATCCGAGGTTGATGTTTCACAGACCGAAAATATTTCCGAACCCGTGAGTGAAGGCGAAACTCTTCCCGAGGGCGAAGGCGGCGGTGAGGGTGACGGAAACGAACCCGAGGTTACAGAGCCCGCTTCCGAAAATAATGTACCGTCTGAAGCTCAGCCGGCACAGTAAAAAGGAATTCAAACGTATGTTTTTTAATGACAAACGGGAGAAAAAGAGTATTATCAAGAGGAAAAGCTATTACAGCTTTTCCTCAAGCTACCCCGGAACCTCCCAAAACAAAAATTATTTTATAGGTGAAAACAGAATTGTTAAAAGGCGCGAATTTTTAAGGCGGCTTTTAATAGGTGTGCTTATTTTTCTGATTTTTGCCGTCGCTTTTGTTGTTACAGATGTTTGTCTTAACATTTCGGGAAGGCCCATATAAAATGAAAAAATCGGATATCTGTAAAGAAAATCAAAGCAAAGAAAATATAAACGACGCTATTGGGGCAGTGTTAGATACTTCTAAAGAAGATGTATCGGAAAAAAAGACGAAAAAACAAAAAAAGCCTCTTTTGAAGCTGTTTTTTACAATGCTTTATATAAGCACATTTACCTTCGGCGGGGGCTTTGTAATTGTTACGTTTATGAAGAAAAAATTCGCGGATGAGCTTGGGTGGATAGACGAGGACGAAATGCTTGACCTTACGGCTATAGCGCAGTCTTCCCCGGGAGCTATTGCCGTTAATGCCGCTATTTTAGTTGGTACTAAGGTAGGAGGCTTTACGGGAATGATTACGGCTGTTGTTGCGACTGTTATACCGCCGATTGTTATAATCTCCGTAATTTCACTTTTTTATTCGGCTTTTGCTTCAAATATTTATGTTGCAACGGTGCTTAAGGGTATGCAGGCGGGTGTTGCGGCTGTTATTGCCGATGTTGTATGTGACCTCGGTGCGAATGTTTTAAAGCAAAAATCTTTCCTTCATATATTAATCGCTGTTTTTTCGTTTGTTGCGGTTTTCTTTTTCGATGTAAACGTAATTTTAATTATTGTTTCTGCCGGTGCAGTAGGCGTTTTGACTGTTCTTTTTAAAAAATTCCGTAAGAAGGAGGCAGGAAAATGATTTATCTTAAATTGTTTTGGAGCTTTCTTCAAATAGGACTTTTCAGTATCGGCGGCGGTTATGCGGCAATGCCCTTAATTGAAAGTCAGGCGGTAGATAAATACGGCTGGCTTACCGTTTCGGAATTTACCGATTTAATTACAATTGCGGAAATGACACCCGGACCTATTGCCGTAAACTCCGCGACCTTTGTGGGAATGCGAGTTTCGGGAATTCTCGGCGCGCTGTGTGCCACGGCAGGCTGTATTTTTCCGTCGATAATAATAGTTTCGCTTCTTGCTTTTATTTATTTTAAATATAAAAAGTTAGATGTTTTAAATGCAGTCTTAAAAGCTTTAAGACCCGCAGTAGTGGCTCTTATTGCTTCCGCAGGCGTTACGGTGCTTTTGAATGTTCTGTTTTCGGGCGCAACACCGACGCTTACGGACTTAAACATAATAGGCGCTGTTTTGTTCTTATGCTCCTTTTTTGTACTCAGAAAATTCAAGCTCAGTCCTATTATTACTATTTTAGTTACGGGAGCTTTGAATCTTGCTGTTTATATTCTTTTGTGAAATGATGC
>CAZRXQ010000052.1:4644-6880 GCA_964604065.1 uncultured Eubacteriales bacterium
TGAATGATTATTTGGAAATGAATTATAAAATGGAAATAGTTGAAGATAAAGATGAAGGCGGTTTTATTGTTTCTTTTCCGGAGCTTCCCGGATGTATTACCTGCGGGGAAACAATAGAGTCGGCAATTAAAAACGCTTTAGACGCAAAAACCGCTTGGCTTACTGCGGCTATTGAAGACGGTATTGAAATTTCAGAACCGAGTAGCATTGAAGATTATTCCGGACAATTCAAATTAAGAATCCCGCGTACTCTTCACCGTTCTCTTGCTGAACATTCAAAAAGAGAAGGAATAAGTATGAATCAGTACTGCGTATATCTTCTTTCGAGAAATGATGCTTTGCATTATTAAAAAAATGAACCGACGTACAATATTGAAATACGTCGGTATTTTTATACTGTTTTTGGGTAGGAAAAAAGACCCCGAGGGGACAGGGTCTTTTCCCGGTGAACGGTCTAGCACCGAACACCATTTACTTGAGGAGGGGTTAGGTCTATAGTGACCTAAGTAAGGACTTAGGGTGCGGCTCCCTGTTCCTTACATATGTAATTATATACTATATGTGACAAAAATGTGTGAACAAATTGTAAACAATTCGTTGGAAATTTATTAAAAGGAAAAATAAATGCATATTATTTAGTTTGCTAATAATTTGAGTATTTAATACCAAAATAAAAAATTTTAAAAAATCTTCTGAATACTATTGACAGTCACACGAACCTGTGATATAATCAGGTTAACTTGAGAGGAAGAAAACGGTAAATCAATTTTAAGGAGAATTACATATGTCATCGGAAGGCACGCCCCCGTCCGCAAAAAATGCGTTTGACGAAATAGCCGCTACAATTAAAATAACAGGTGGGCTTACGCTTTCTCAATTAAGCGCCCTTTCGGGGCTTGAGACCTCTACAATCCAGAATTGGGTTAAGCGCGGTTGGGTTCAGTCTCCCGTTAACAGGCGCTACGGCGAGGAAGGCGTTGCGAGAACGCTTATTATAGCAAAGCTCAGGTCTGCTATGCAGCTTTCGTCAATTGTCGAGCTTATGTCGTATGTTAACGGCAAGCTCGACGACCGTTCGGACGACGCAATACCCGATTATATGCTTTACAATAAGCTGTGTTACATTACGGACAGCTTAAAGGAGCTTACTTCATTCGGCAAAGAGAATGTAGAGAATGCCGTTAATGATGCAATTTCGGATTATGTTGAGCCGTTCCCAGGCGGAAGAGAGAAGCTTTTTAACGCACTCACCGTTATGACGCTCGCGTTTATTTCGGCTGAATTTAAAAACCGCGCCGATTCATTATTTAATAAAATTATTAAGGAGTAAATATTTATGTATAAATCAAAAGTCAGAACCGTCGGTGCAGACGGTAAGCCTATAGGCAGAAAATTTATTGTCGTTATTGCTTTAGCAGTTGTTGCACTTATTCTTATATCGGCTTCTGTTACAATAGTTCCCACAGGTCACACCGGTGTTGTTGTTACGCTCGGTAAGGTAAGCGGAAATGTTCTTTCAGAAGGCTTCCACCTTAAAGTGCCGTTTGTTCAGAATATTGTTAAAATGGACAACCGTATTCAGAAAAGTGATATTGAAGGCGCTGAATCCGTTTCGAAAGACCTTCAGGCTATAACAAGCACCGTTGCGGTTAACTACAAAATAAGCAACAACTCATCTGCCGATATTTATAAGACTATCGGTAACGATTATGAGACTATTATGCTTCTTCCCGCTGTTAACGAAAGCCTTAAGGCTGTTATTTCGCGATACACCGCAGAAGAGCTTGTTACTCTTCGTTCGCAGGTTGCTCTTGAGATTCAAGAGACGCTTACCGAGAAAATGGACCCTTACGGTATAATTATCGAAAAGTTCAACATAGTAAACTTTTCATTCTCGGAGGAATTTGCAAAGGCTATTGAAGCCAAAGAGGTTGCCGCTCAGAATCTTTTAAGAGCTAAGACCGAGCAGGAGCAGGTTCTTGTTGAAGCTAATGCACAAGCCGAAAAGCAGGTAATTGCCGCCGAAGCCGAAGCTAAAGCGATTCTTGCAAAGGCAGAAGCACAGGCAAAGGCTAACGAAACGCTTTCTAAGTCTCTTAACGAGAACGTAATTAAGTATTACACTGTAGACAAGTGGGACGGCGAAATGCCTATGGCAACCGGCGGTAATGCATTGATTGACTTTTCAACTGATGAAGAATAAGCTGCGGCTTGTTTAAAACCCAATAATTAAAAA
>CAZRXQ010000053.1:0-1537 GCA_964604065.1 uncultured Eubacteriales bacterium
TTTACCTACTACGCTTTGTGAAAATCGCAGGAAGGCTTCTTTTCCTTCGGTTGTGCGGGGGAAAACGGCGCACTGTTCGAGAATTTGCGCGAAGGCTTTGCCTATTTCGTCCTTAAGAATTTCTTCGCAGTTATCTTTTGTTATCGGGTGTCGTGCGGAAATTTCCTTTGCCCAGGCGGCGTGCTTTGAAACGGTCGGGTTCTTTTCGATATCCTCGCCCGAAATCATTGCCTTTTTAAGCTCTGCCATTTCCGCTTTAAGGCGCGAGGGAAGCACTGCAAGTCCCATAACCTCAATAAGCCCTATGTTTTCCTTTTTCAAATGGTGGAATTCCGGGTGCGGATGGAAAAGCCCGTCGGGGTAAGCTTCTGTAGTAATGTTGTTTCTGAGTACAAGGTCTATTTCGAATTTTCCGTTTTTGAACCGTGCTATAGGCGTAACCGTGTTGTGCGGCTCACCGTTTGTTTCGGCAAATATAAACGCTTTTTCGTCTGTGTAAGAGCGCCACGCATTTAAAATCAGCTCACAAAGGCAAGCAAGCCTTTCTGTATTTTCACAGCGAAGGCGAATTACGGACATAGGCCATTTTACAATGCCGGCTTCGATGTCGTCAAAGCCTTCGAACGAAAGCGTTGTTTCAATCGGGGCTTTTTCCATGGCAAAGGTATAGCGCCCGCCCTGAAAATGCTCGTGAGAAAGAATCGAGCCGCCGACTATGGGAAGATCCGCATTAGAGCCGACAAAATAATGCGGGAACAGCCCAACAAACGCAAAAAGCTTTTTAAATGTTTCGCCGGTAATTGCCATGGGCGAATGATTTTTGCTTAACACAATGCAGTGCTCGTTGTAGTAAACGTACGGCGAGTACTGAAGAAACCAAGCTTCACCTTCAAGCGAAAGGGGAATAAGCCTGTGATTTTGCCTTGCGGGGTGGGTAAGACTGCCCGAAAAGCCTTCGTTTTCACGGCAAAGCATACACGACGGGTACTTTTTGCCCGTGAAATTTTTCGCGGCGGCTATTGCACGCGGGTCTTTTTCGGGTTTTGAAAGATTTATTGTAATATCAATATCGCCGTATTCGGTGGCGGTTACCCACTTGAGGTCGTTTTTGATTCTGTTTTCTCTTATGTAGTTGGATTTTCTCGCGATTTTATAAAACCAATTCGTCGCTTCCTCGGGAGAGACGTTATATTTTTCGGAAAATATGCGTATTACCTCCGACGGGCGCATTAAAAGAAGCCCCATAAGGCGTGTGTCGAAAAGGTCGCGGAAGGTTACCGTGTTTTCGCAAATGCCTTTTTCGCAGGCGTAATCGAGAATAACGCTTAAGATGCCGTCAAGACTTGTGTCTTCAAGCACACCGCAATCCTCGTAATAGTCAAGCTTTAATGCGAAGACAAGTCCGTTTATTAAAAATGCCTCATCGTTTTTTTCGCAAAGTCCCTCGTTTTCGGCATAAACAACGAGAGATTTTATTGCTTTGTAAATATCCATGGAAACCCCCGGGGAAAAATATCTAATTAATTATAGCGCAAAA
>CAZRXQ010000053.1:1637-6762 GCA_964604065.1 uncultured Eubacteriales bacterium
GACGTTAAAATCGACAACGCAAAATTCAAGCACACCTTCGGAACAAAGGCGAAAATGCTGACACCCGAAGAGGTTATTAATGATATAGGTCACGCGGTAGGCGGCGTTTGCCCCTTTGCCGTACCGGAAAATATTAAAACATATATTGACTGCTCTTTGGACCGCTTCGAAACGGTATTCCCCGCGTGCGGGAGCTCAAACAGTGCAATAGAGCTTACCCCAAAGGAGCTTTTCAAATATTCCGCCGCAGTGGAAAAGGTAGATGTATGTAAGCTTATAAAGGAGGAAGAGTAAATGGCTTTCGATGCGAAAAGCGTTAAAAACGATATTGTTGAATGGATAAGAAAATGGTTTGACGAAAACGGCAGGGGCTGCCCCGGCGTTCTCGGAATCTCGGGCGGAAAGGACAGCTCAGTTGTGGCGGCGCTTCTTTGCGAAGCTCTCGGAAAAGAGAATGTAGTGGGCGTTTTAATGCCGAACGGCGAGCAGTTTGACATTGACGTTTCAAAGGCGCTCGTAAAGCACCTCGGAATAAAATCCGTAACGGTAAATATTAAGTCAGCATACGAAGGACTTACTAAAGAAATCAAAAATACGGGGCTTGAATTTACGAATCAGGCGCAGGTGAATCTTGCACCGAGACTTCGTATGGCTACGGTTTACGCCGTTTCGCAATGCGTTAACGGAAGAGTGGCAAACACCTGCAACCTTTCGGAGGATTGGGTAGGCTACTCAACGCGCTACGGTGACAGTGCGGGCGACTTTTCTCCGCTTTCGCGCCTTACGGTCGATGAGGTCAAGGCTGTCGGCAGAGAGCTCGGACTTCCCGAAATGTTTGTGGAAAAGCCGCCGATTGACGGGCTTTGCGGCAAAACGGATGAGGACAACCTCGGATTTACCTATGCCGTTCTTGACAAATATATAAGAACCGGCGTGTGTGAGGACGAAAAAACAAAAGAAAAAATCGACCGTATGCACAGGGCAAATCTTTTTAAGCTGCAGCTTATGCCCGTGTTCCCGTACGAACCGAAATAACAAAGGATAATATTAACGGGGCTGTAAAAACTCGGTGAGTTTTTACAGCCCCGTTTATTGAGATGTTAATATTTTTCAGTGGGTGCAGAGCCCTTTGCAAGAGCGACAACACGCGAAGTGCCGAGGCGAAGAGCGCCGAGCTCAAGGAATTTTTCGGCATCGTCAAGCGTCTTTATGCCGCCGGCGGCTTTCATTTTTACGTTTTCACCTATATTTTCGGAGAAAAGCTTAATGTCGTCAAAGGTTGCGCCGCCCGTGCCGAAGCCGGTGGAGGTCTTAATATAATCAGCCCCCGACTTTGTTACAAGCTCGCACATTTTGATTTTTTCATCATCTGTGAGGTAGCAGGTTTCTATTATAACCTTTAAGATTTTGCCCTCGCACGCTTTTCTTATTGCTTTGATTTCATCTGAAACATCGTCAAAGCGTTTTTCCTTAAGCGCGCCTACGTTTATGACCATATCAATTTCGTCTGCGCCGTTTTTTACGGCATCCTCGGTTTCGAAAACCTTGACGGCTGTTGTGTTGTAGCCGTTCGGGAAGCCTATAACCGTGCAGATTTTCATTTTGTCACCGCAGTAATCACTGCAACGCTTTACGAATGAGGGCGGTATGCATACGCTTGCCGTGCCGAAGGCTACGGCGTCGTCGCAAATAACCTTAATGTCCTCCCAGGTGGCGGTTTGCTTTAAAAGGGTGTGGTCTACGTGAGAAAGTATTTTTGAAAGCTCCATAATTAATCCGTCCTTACAATTTAGTAACCATATTATAGCATTTTTTATAGAAAAGGTAAATAGTATTATTTAAATTCATAATATTTTGTGATTGATTTACCTTTTCTAATGTGGTATTATGTATTGTGTCTGTTTTTCAGTAACTCAGTATAGGTGATATAATGAATTTATTGGTAATTTTCGGCGGATGCTCAAGTGAATATGAGGTTTCGCTTCATTCGTCCGCATCGGTATTAAGAAACATACCGAAAAAATATAATGTAATAAAGCTCGGCATAACGCGTGACGGCAGATGGCTTCTTTTTGACGGAGAGATAGACGATATCGAAAACGGCTCGTGGTGCGACGGCGATTTTACAACGCCCGCCGTGCTTTCTCCCGACAGAGAAGATAAATCGCTTCTCGTTTTAAAAGACGGCTCTGCCGAAAAAATTAAAATCGACGTAATATTCCCGGTGCTTCACGGTAAAAACGGCGAGGACGGAACGGTGCAGGGTCTTTTCGAGCTTGCGGGCATTCCGTATGTCGGGTGCGGTGTTGCCGCGTCTTCAATGTGTATGGACAAAGCGCTTACGAACACAATTTGCGATATATCGGGAATAAGTCAGGCGAAGTGGGCTGCTTTTACAAGCTATGAATACGAAAATTCGCTTGTCGACCTTGACGAAATAACAAAAAGGCTCGGCTTCCCGATTTTTGTAAAGCCCGCAAATGCAGGCTCTTCCGTCGGCATTTCGAAGGCAGAGAATAAAGATGAGCTCTCTGAAGCAATAAAGCTTGCCTTTTTAAACGACAAAAAGGTTGTGCTTGAAGAAACGATAGTCGGACGCGAACTTGAATGCGCCGTTATGGGTAATGAGTCGCCTGTTGCGTCGTGCGTGGGTGAAATAATTCCCGAAGCGGAGTTTTACGATTATGACGCAAAGTATAACGACGGCACAACAAAGCTTGCGATTCCCGCAGAGCTTACTAAAGAGGAAAGCGAAAAAATCAGAGAGGCGGCAAAAAAGGTTTACCGTGCGCTCGGATGTGCGGGACTTTCGAGAGTCGACTTTTTCCTTGAAAATGACGGTACGGTTTGCCTTAACGAACTTAACACGCTCCCGGGCTTCACATCAATCAGTATGTTCCCCAAACTTTTCGGTCATTGCGGCGTGGAGTATTCGGAGCTTTTGGACAGACTTATATGCTACGCATTGGAGAAAAAATGAAGAACAACGTATTTATAAAGCTTGTTTCGACCGCAACATACGAGGACGACGAGCCCGAAACGGTTGAGTTTTTGTGCGAGGGCGTGCTTGAAAAGCGCCCCGAGGGCATAAAAATTTCTTATACCGAACCGAGCGGCGAAACGGACGGCGCAAAGGACGAGCTTATTATAACAAATCCCGAGTTTGTTACCTTAACAAGAAGCGGTGAATTCAATTCGCATCTTCTTATAGAGAAAAACAAGCGGCATACCTGCGTTTACGAAACACCGTACGGAAGCCTTATGATAGGCGTTTTCGCGCAGGAGGTAAGTGCTTTCTTTGACGGGGCTTCGGGAAAGATAGTTATGAGCTACACGGTGGATTCGAATTTAAGCGTAATTTCACACAACACGGTAACAATAGACGTTAAAAATATATAAAGTGGTGAGAGATATGAAAAACACGGTTTCTTCGGCAAAGGAACAGATAATTTCCGCAATAAAAGAGGCTGTTAACAAAAACATAGCCTTGGGTGTATTTTGCGAAGCCGAGCTTTCCGAATTTAAAACGGAAATACCGGCAGATAAAAATAACGGCGACTATTCCGCCAACGCCGCATTTATGCTCTCAAGAGCGCTTCGTATGCCTCCGAGAAAAATCGCGGATGCAATTGTAAATGTAATCGAACTCAATGATACTTATTTTTCAAAATGCGAGGCGGCAGGCGCGGGATTTTTGAATTTCTTTTTGAATTCCGCTTTTTTTGCCGATGCGCTGATTGAAGTGAAAGAGCAGGGCGAGCTTTTCGGCAGAAGCGATTTCGGTCACGGCAAGAAAATCAATGTGGAATTCGTCTCGGCAAACCCCACCGGTCCTATGCATATGGGTAATGCACGCGGCGGTGCCTTGGGCGACTGTCTTGCGGCAGTGCTTGATTACGCGGGCTATGACGTTTCACGCGAGTTTTACATTAACGACGCCGGTAACCAGATAGATAAATTCGCACTTTCTTTGGACGTTCGCTACAAGCAAATCTGCTTCGGCGAGGAGTACTGCGAGCTTCCCGAGGACAGCTATCACGGCGACGACATAAAGGTTCGCGCAAAAGAGTTTTTTGACGAATACGGCGACAGCTTTGCAAACAAAAGCGAGGAAGAAAGAAGAAAAGCGCTTGTCGATTTTGCACTTCCGAAGAATATTGCGAATATGAAGGCGGCAATGGAAAAATACAGAATCGACTACGACCTTTGGTTCAGAGAATCCGTGCTTCATAACGACGGCGAGCTAAAAGAAACTATTGAGATTTTAAAGAAAAACGGCAGAACCTACGAGCTTGACGGTGCACTTTGGTACAAAAACAAAGAGGTTCAAACCGAGATTTTAAAGTGCGAGGGCAAAAGCGACAAGGATATAGAAAAGCTTGAACTTAAGGATGATGTTCTTATCAGAAAGAACGGCAATCCGACGTACTTTGCCGCAGATATCGCTTACCACAGAAACAAGCTTTTAAAGCGCGGCTTTGACAAAGCAATCGACGTTTGGGGTGCGGATCACCACGGACACGTTGCCAGAATGAAGGGCGCTATGGAGGCTGTGGGCATTGACGGCTCAAGACTTGATGTTGTTTTAATGCAGCTTGTAAACCTTATGAAGGACGGCGAAGCCGTAAAGATGTCCAAAAGAACGGGCAAGGCGGTAACGCTTACCGACCTTTTGGACGAGGTTCCGATAGATGCCGTGCGTTTCCTCTTTAATATGCGCGAAGCGGGCAGTACCATGGACTTTGACCTCGGACTTGCCGTTGAAGAATCGAGCAAAAACCCCGTTTACTACTGCCAGTACGCTCACGCGAGAATTTGCAGTATTTTAAGAAAAATGGCATCCGACGGTGTTGAACTGAGAACACCGGGTAAAGAAGAACTTATGCTTCTCACCTCGGAGGAGGAAAGAGACCTTATTTCTCATATAGCGTCACTCTCGGAAACCGTGGTTCTTGCCGCCAAAACGTACGATCCCGCAAAAATCACGCACTACGCAGTAGACCTTGCCGCAAAGTTCCACCGCTTCTATAACGCCAGACGCGTTATGGTTGATGATGAAAGCCTTATGCAGGCGAGAATCTTCCTTTGCGACTGCACAAAGAATGTTATGAAAAATGTACTTTAT
>CAZRXQ010000054.1:0-4719 GCA_964604065.1 uncultured Eubacteriales bacterium
CTATCGTGTTCTGACCTAATTCGTCGCTTTCGGTGTGCATAACGGCGTTGTGCATATTCGGGTCGAATTCCTCGCCCACTTCGCCGAAGCTTTCTACTTCAAAGCGCTTTAATATGTCCGAAAACTGAGAGATGATCATTTCGATACCTTTTCTGTAGGTGTCTATGTCATCTGTCTTATTTTCCGCAGCTCTGTCAAAATTATCAATAACGGGAAGAAGAAGCGAAAGAGTATTTGCTTTTGCGTCGCCGTAGGCGGCATCCTTCTCGCGCTGAGAGCGCTTTCTGAAGTTGTCGTACTCAGCAAGACTTCTGAGGTGCGAATCCTTTGCGTCTTTAAGCTCCGCTTCAAGCTTTTCCACCTGAGCTCTTAAAGCTTCAAGCTCTTTTTTGTCTGCCTTTTTTTCTTTCTTCTGCGGCTTTTCGTGAGTTTCGTTCGCCGCGTTTTCCGCTTCGCTGTCTTTAAGGTTTTCGATATCCATTTTTTAGCTCCTATTCTTCGTCGAGGGTTTGTGTGAGAAGCGAGCCTATTACGCTCGCAATGTATTTTATGCTCGGAATGAGTCTCGCATAATCAAGTCTTGTAGGACCGATTATTCCGATTGAACCGCTGTCGCGGTCGCCTACGGTATACTTCGAGAAAATCGCCGTGGAATTTCTGAGCTCCTTGTAAGGGTTTTCGTTGCCGATTGTAACGTTCAAGGGCTTTTTGTAAGAGCCGAGCATTGCTTCAAGCGGCGCTTCCCTGTGCAGAAAATCCATAAGCTGGAATGCGTTTTGTGACATTTCGGGGTGGTTTAAGATGTTTGAATGACCCTTTGTGTGAAGCTCTGTTGTGCCCACCTGCAGGCAAAGCTCCGAAACCGTGCACAAAAACGGAAGCATTGTAAAGGCTTTGTCACCGAGAGAGGCAACGAGCGTTTGGATAAAGGACATATTAATGTCGGCAACGCATTTTCCCGTAAAGTGCGCCTGCATAATGTTGTAAAACACCGTGGCGATGTCAACATTAATTTCCGCTTCCGCTCTTACAACGGCGCTTTTTAAAATGCCCGAGGTTGCAAGAAGCACAACAAGCGCGGTGTGGCGGCTTAAGGGGATAAGCTCTACTCTTTTTATAAGTGCCGTGGGGTCTGACGGGCTTGACGAAACCGCAACGCAGCTTGTAAGCTCCGAAAGAATGCTTGTGGCTTTTTCTATGAGCTGATTCGATTCGCCCGAAAACGAGGAAAGCCAAATGCGGATTCTGTCCTGCTCCTCCGCGCCGGGTTCAAAGGCGGGCATAAGGTTGTCTACATAATACCGGTATGCAAGCTGAGAGGGGATTCTTCCGGCGGAGGTGTGCGGCTGTTCGAGAAAGCCGAGGGCACAAAGGTCTGCCATATCGTTTCTTATGGTGGCAGAGGAAACAAAGTTGCCCATTCTCTCGCACAGTGATTTTGAACCGACGGGCTCGCCCGTTGCAATATAGCTTTCTATTATAAGAGAAAGAATTTTGTTTTTGCGCTCCGAGAGAGGCATCTTTTTTCGACCTCCGTTCCGATATTTTCTTGTTAGCACTCTTAACACCCGAGTGCTAACTCTGCTAATAATATACATCTTAGTATTCCCGTTGTCAAGGGTTTTTCTCATTTTTTTGTGAACTGTTTGTAAATTGTAAGCGATAGAACAGAAAAAACACGGAAAAGCGTTTTGCGGCTTTTCCGTGTAAAAGAGAGCGAATACTCTGTTATTTTATAATGTTAAGCTTAACCATTGCAAATGCACCGCCGATGCTTGCTATAATGGTAACGAAAATGAGAGTACCTACGGCAAGTGTGGGGGAGAACAAAAGCACAATGCATCCTACGAGAATCGGGAATATGGATATCTTCCAATGCTTTCTTAAGTAAGAAGCGGCAAGCGCACCGAAGAGTGCGGGAAGCACCTGGTCAAAGGCGGCTTTGAATACAGAGCCCTCGCCCGTGATTTTGGGAAGCACCGGAGCGAAGCAGATAACGCCCACGGCTATAACAACGGTTGTAACAATAGACGAAACGCCGATGGCGATTGTGGAAATAACCTCGCCCTCTTCGGAGTTTGCCTTAACCTTGGCATTTTCCATTGCGGAAAGACTGCACGGAAGCTTAAGGTTTGTGATGTTACCCGTAATAAAGCTTAAGTAAGTTCCGCCCGCGCCGAGCATGGGGGTGTAGGTAATAACCTCTATAACAGCCGAGGTCCAGTAAATAAGAGCAATTGACGAGAATGCCTTTAAAACATCCGCGGCACCGGGCCACGCGTCAAAATAAACGGAGATTCCGAGCGGTACGGAAATAAGAACGATAAGTGCCGCCAAAACCCAAATTCTGCCCCAGGTATGTACCTTGTCGATATATGATTTGTTTTTCGCTACTTTGTTTTTCATTACGGCACCTCCTTAGTTCCACCATGTCCACGCAACAAGCTCCGGAGGAGCAACCTGCGTAAGAAGAATAGATACGCTCATTGCGCCGAACATTGCAAGCGGCATAACGAACGGTTCGAATTTTTCGCCCCATTTAACCTTGCGTGCAATTAAGTCGAGCACAAGGAAAAGAATTACCGACGAAAGAAGCGTCGCTATCGAAAGGAAGCCCGCATCGTCCGTGCCGTCGCTTGATCTGCCGTTGATTTCACGGGCGATAAACGCGGCTATAATACCTATAAACGATGCTGCCGAAATAACGTCGGCAAGCTTTGAGTTGCCCTCGTTTTTGTTTACAACCTTGCCTACCTTACTCAATATCTTTTTGCAAAGAATCGGTACAAGGCAAATGCCGAAGATTATGCCGAGCGTCATAACCCATGCAACAGCCGCGAACTGCGTTGCGCTTTCAACGGGCTCTGAAATGCTTCCGCCCAGAGCCTCAAGCGCCGTTTGCGCCGCAACCGTTTCGTAAGCGAGGTTGCCTACAACGGAAAGACGAATCCAGGGGAGAACCACACCGAGAGACGATGCGAGAACAAATACCGTTGCGAGAATGCCGAGCGCGGGTGCGAGTGTGAAAAGCGCGCTTGATGTAACGGTTCTTTTAAGTGTTTCCTTTGCTATGCCGAGCTCCCCCGCACGCTTCCACGCCTTAACTATGAAGAAGACGGACTGTACTATAACAAATCCGACAACCAAAAAGGCGAGAGCGTACATAAAGGGACCTTCCTTGTCAAACTCTCTTGCGAGGGTAAGAAAAGTGAATTCCGAATTCAAATGTATCACTCCTTAAAATAAGTCTGTGTTTAGTTTAGCAGAATAAAAGTGCCGTGTCAACAAAATAACCTTTTTTGTGTGAATAAAATTCCGTTTTTTTCAATATCGAGAACGCCGTAGCTGCCGTCGCGCACGCTTCCGGGATTGAAAAGGTAAATTCCGTCGTCGTATTCCTCGTATTTTTGATGGGTATGCCCGAACAGCGCAACGGTACAGCCGTTTTCGGCGGCGCGTTCGCGCAAAACGGAATATGTATACTTCACGTTTTCGTTGTGCCCGTGGCAAGCGTAAATTTTAACACCCTCAATGCTTCTTATGTCAAGAGCGGGGAAGGTCGAATAAAAATCGCAATTGCCGTTTAAGGTTATGAACATCTTTTTGTCGCGGTATGCGCCGAAGATGTCTTGGGCATCGGCGGCGCCGTCACCGAGGTAATAAACAACCTCTGCCGAGGGCTCTTTTTCTATAGCCTCAATTATATTGAATGCAGAGCCGTGCGCATCGGAAAGAATTAAAATTCTCATACATACGAACCTCCCGGGTTGAATATGAATATATAGAATTATACAACATAAAGGGCGGTATTTGCAATGGGTAACGGAATTAATTTTGACGATATTATGAAAAAAGCGCGTGAAAGCGGGGAAAACGGCGAGCTTAACAGCGAAAAGGGTATCAGGGAATTTGCCGACAAAAGTCTCACTCCCGAAAAAGCGGCTGTTTTAAAAAGCGTGCTTTCGGACGAGACAAAGCTTAAGTCAATACTTGAAAGCGATGCCGCAAAAGCGCTTTTCGAAAAGCTTTCGGGGGGCACAAAAAATGGCTGATACAGATATTTCCGCGATTCTCGGCTCGCTTTCCGAAAGTGATATAGAAAATTTAAAAAGAACCGCGCAAAGCATTTTCGGGAATGCGGGCGAAACGACCGCTTCACTGCCGCAAAAAACGGGAGACGCCGCCGATTTCGGCGAGCTTTTTAAAACGGGACTTCCCGATATGTCCGTAATAACAAAGCTTTCTCCCGTGATAAGCGAGCTTACAAAGCCCGACGAGCGTGCGGATTTTATAGCCGCCCTAAAGCCTATGCTAAAGCCCCAAAGGCAACAAAAGGCAGATGAGGCTGTCAGGCTTTTAAAGCTTCTTTCGCTTATTCCCATACTTAAAAATAAGGGGCTTTTGTAAAATGCGAGAATATACCTACGGCGAGATTATGAAAATGCAGGAGGATGCCTTAAGGCGCGTTGAGGATATGCGCAGAAAATCGGACGAGGCTACGGGCAGAGAGAGAGCGGAATCGACGGCGGCATACGAAAAAACGGAAGAGGTAAGAGAAAATCCCGCTCAAGCTTTTAGGGAAGGCGAGGTGAGTAACGCGAAGCCTCTTAATAATATAGACAGCGACGTTGCACTGCTTTTGTCGGTCGTGCTTCTTTTAAGTGACGAGGGCGCGGACGAGGAGCTTCTTCTTGCGCTTTTGTATATTCTTTCTTGAAA
>CAZRXQ010000054.1:4819-6757 GCA_964604065.1 uncultured Eubacteriales bacterium
GTCGGCATATATCCCGAAAAAATATTTCTTTTTTGAGAAAAAATTGTAAAAATGCCGTAATTTGACTTGAAATGTTAAATAATATTGTTTATAATATCCTTATATATTTAAAATTGTGTTAAAAAGATGTTAACGAAAGGTTATGGGGCAACTGTTAATGTCTCGGCGGGCACAGTTTTAAAAACAAAAGGTAAACTTATTACAGTATTTTTTCTAAGGGGCAAAAAATATGAAGAAGATTACAGCACTGTTTTTATCGGTTTTGACGGTGGTTGCGCTTACCGTCGGTGCTTTCGGGCAAAATATATTCGTAAAGCGTCTCGAAAGCATAGACTTCGAAACCTTCTCGTCGGAGGTTTCGAGAATCGTTTCCGAATTTGACGGTGAAAGCGCAGATGATTTTTGCGACGGCAGAACCTACAGAGTAATAGTTAAATCGGAACTTCCCGTTAATAAGCTCAACGCAGTTGACAGCGTAGTAGGCTACAACGGACTTCAGGTTCTCCAGTTTGCGGATGCGGAGTCGGCAGACAAGGCGCTTGAATATTACAACAGCTTAAAAAGCGTTGTTTACGCATCGGAGGACAAGCTTGTATATACGGACGACGTTTGCGAAACCGTTGCGGATCTCGGCGGCTACTATGTATTCGCTTCGGATGAGGACATTCATCCCACAAAACCGCAGTCGGATGCTTGCGGCATAACGGCTTTAAGAGAATATCTTGAGGAAAGTGAAACCGTGCTTACGGGCGAGGTTGTTGTTGCGGTTGTAGACAGCGGCGTCGATTCGGATCATCCGTTTATTGCGGACAGGCTTGTTTCAGCCGGCGAAAATTTCACGGGGAGCGGCACTGCCGAGGATCAGTTCGGTCACGGAACTCACGTTGCGGGAATAATTGCGGACAACACCCCCGAGAATGTAAAAATAGCTTCCTACAGAGTGCTTAATTCAAACGGTCAGGGAAGCGAGCTTCAAACGGCAAACGGTATATACGCCGCGGTTCGCGACGAGGTTGATTTAATTAATCTCAGCCTTACCATGCCAAGTGAGAGCGACGTTATTCACGATGCCGTAAAGTCGGCATATGAAAATGATATTACCGTTGTGTGCGCGGCGGGCAACAGCTCTGCGGACCTTGAAAATATTTTCTATTCGCCCGCGTGCTTCGACGAAACAATTACGGTTATAAACGTTTCAAACGATTACACCGAAAAAGCGAAAAATTCCAACTACGGCAAGCCGTGCGATTTGGCAGCACCCGGTATGAGCGTTATAAGCTCTTACACCGACGGGCGCTACAGAGAAATGAGCGGCACATCAATGGCATCTCCGTTTGTGTGCTCTGCGGCAACGTATCTTATTTTAACGGATGTTGCGAAAACGCCCGATGAAATTAAAAAGGTTTTGACGGATTATTCCGTAGCCGCCGCAACTCAGGGCTATGCCGGCGGACTTTGGGCGGAATACATAACGCGAGAGCCCCTCGGAGAATGCGAGCTTTTCTTCAGCAAGGAGGGCGGCAAGTTCCAAAGAGAATTTTATCTTGAATTAACCTGCAGTCAAGAGGATGCCGTAATTTATTACAAGGCAACAAAGGAGGGCTTAAGCTCCTCGTTTAAGGAATACACCGAGCCGTTTTATATTTCCGAAACAACAACGGTTGAAGCCGTTGCTTACAAAAAAGGATATATTTCAAGCGGACTTACGGAAAAGGTGTACGAGGAGGATTTCTCGGATACGGACGTTTTCTGGGAAAGTGACCTTAACGGCGTTGTTACAAAATACAAGCATTTTACAAACGTAATAGTTGTTCCCGAATATATAAAGGGCGTAAAGACCACGGGTATGACGGCGGGCGTGTTCGATTCCGTAAAGCCCGTATCCGTTGTTTTCCCCGATTCCGTAACAAGCCTTCCCGACAACGCATTTAAAAACTG
>CAZRXQ010000055.1:0-5340 GCA_964604065.1 uncultured Eubacteriales bacterium
CCACGCTGTATTTTATGATCTATTACAAGCTGTTGTGGACCTACCGGAGATTGAGGAAGAAATTTTCATGAATCAAAAAGCAGTTATTATCGGTGCAAGCAGTGAAGCCTTGCACACAATAGAAAGAGCAAAAGCGCATGGCATCCGTGTGACGGCACTTGACGGAAATGCGCAGGCAGAAGGGTTGAAGGCGGCGGATCGGGCGCTGGTCGTGGATATTTCGGATGAAGCGGCAACGATCGAAGCAGTCCGGGCAGAAAACCCTGATTTTGTGCTGACGGTACCGATCGGACGGTATCTGACGACGATCGGAGCCGTGAATGATGCGCTGGGACTTCCGGGGATCGGTAAAGAGGCGGCAGTGCTTTGTACGGATAAATTTGCTTTTCATCAAAGGCTTGCCGGAGAGGGGCTCAGGAGCTGCCGTTGCTATGCGGTAGCCATAGACGGCAGGATCCTTGCAGATGACCGGCAGCAGTATGATCTGCCGGAAAAGAAGGAAACGCATGAAGAAGCGTTATGCGCAGATCCGGAGCTTCGGCTTCCGGCGATCCTGAAGCCGCGCTTTGGATCGGGAAGCCGCGGGATCCATATGATTTTGGAGCCGGAGCATCTGAAAACGGCTCTGGATGCGGTTAAGGGTGAGGAATATGTCCTTGAAGAATGTGCGGCCGGTGACGAGTATGGCGTAGATGGTGCGGTCATCGGCGGAGAATTTCAGCTTGTGCTTCTCCGCAAAAAGGAAAATACACCGTTACCTGCAAGACAGGCAGTTGCCTATTATTCGGTACAGCCGCAGGATGAATTTTACGGACAGGTTTTTCGTTATATGCAGAAGGTGACAAAGCTTCTGGGCTTATCGGAATGCCTGCTTCATGCAGATCTGATCCGCAGCTGTGACGGTCCTTTTGCGATCGAGCTTTCGGCAAGACCGTCCGGTCACAATCTCCATAATCTGTTTACACCGCTGTGTACCGGTGTGGATCCGGCAGAGGAATATATCCGCTACCGGCTGGGATTGCCCTACAGCTTTTGTCCCGAACAGACCAAGCGGATGATGATCCATTATTTTGATATGGAAGGAAAGGTCCGGCAGATCCCGAAAAAGGAGGAGCTTCAGGAGACACTTGCCGGGGCAGATTGCCGGCTGGTTGCTTATCAGTGCAATTTACGGCAGGGAGAGCTTCTTCGTCCGGTGTCCGATGGCCATTCCCTTATGGGACGCGGTTATTTTGTTGCGGAAGGAAAAAATGAGGACGCGCTCAAGAAAAGTGCGCAAGAGATCAAAGACCTGTTTATGCAGGCATAACAGGGATACAGTTGCAAAACGGTATGCGCCGGATCGCTACAGCTTTAACAGGGCATCGGCGATACGTGCGGCGCCCCGGTCATCTACGAATCTGCTCATGGTTTCATGGGCATTTTTTCTTGCTTCAAAATTTTGTGACATATCTGTCACAAAATGCAATACACGGTGAAGAACCTCGTCCTGTTGAAAACGGATATCTCCGGCATAGGGGATCGCCTGCACGCTGTCAAAGGCTTTGGCGTTTGTGAGCTGGTTGTCTGCCATAGTGAAGCTGATGGCGGGGATACCGAGCGCACATAATTCATAAAGCGTCGTTCCGCCGGCAGATACGGCAAGATCGCAGGAGCACATCAGGGAAGCCATATCGGTAACATTTTCATGTATTTTCAAATAGGAACATTCGGAAGCAAGCTTTAAAAGTGCATCTGCATCGGTGTTTAAACGTCCGATGACGATATGGAATTGAAGGTTTCCGGTTAAATCAGGGTATTGCGTCAATAATCCGGCAAGGCGCAGACAGAAATGCGCAGGATCGCTTCCTCCCGTTGTAACAAGGACATTTTTGGCTTCCATCCGGAGCAGCGCATGTCTGCCGAGAAACTGCTTTCGGAGCGGTGTATATAAACCGCCGAGCAAGGTCTGTCCGGCATTCCGGTAAGCGGCCTTGTAGGAGGTAAGCGCCTTGGGAGGAATGATATCATAGTTGATCACCAGATCGGCAGGATAATCAAAAAGCTGCAGGTCATCCAGATACGCAACCTTAAGCTTGTCCGTGAGGGCTTCCAGATAGTCGGTGGTCACATAATAGGAATCGAGCAGAAATACCGTCTGCGCAAGAGAGCAGCCGGCATCGTGGGTGAGCCTGTCGATCAGCGGAAGCAGTCCGTCAAGCTCCTCTGAGGGTGCCTGATAGTCTGCATGGGTAAGACGACAGATATTCCGCGCATCAAAAGGAGTGCCGGAAAGAAAGCTTAGAAGAAGTGCTTCGCTCTCTTTGTCAGACACAACAAAAACAACCTGCATGGAAAGCGCATGGCATGCATCGGCAATGGAAAGACACCGCAGAAGGTGTCCGGTTGCGATATGGCTGTTTCCGTCTGTGCGGATGATGATCAGTTGATTAGTTCCCATGCAAGTGGTGTTCCCTTCTTTAAATCATGCTTTGCACGTTTTCCGAGCACTTCTTCGTAGTACATCGTATGAAGTCCGTTTCCGGGACGGATGGAACGGATGTTTTCGGGGGTGAGAAGCTCGCCCTGTTTGATATCCTTTACGACAAATAAGGAGCGGGAGCCCTCATGCTCCAGCTTTTGTGTATCGGTAAGAACATATTCGCTGCTTCCGAGAGCCTTTTCCAGAATGCGGATCTCCTGTACCATTTTTGCGAATTCTTCGGGCTCCATCGAAAAAGCACTGTCGGGACCGCCGTCTGCACGGCGCAGCGTCAGATGCTTTTCCACCATTTTGGCACCGAGCGGAATGGCACCTGCGGAAACGATGCTGCCCATCGTGTGGTCGGAAATACCGGCAAGACAGTCGTAGGTCTTGGCAAGTCCGGGAATGACCCGCAGGTTTACGGCCTCATAAGGTGTAGGATAGGAGGAAACACATTTCAAAAGAATGACATCTTCATTCCCTTCCTCTTTACAAACGGCAAGCGCACGCTCAATATCCTCGGGATAAGCGATACCGGTTGCGAAGATCATGGGCTTATGGAGCCTTGCAATCTTCCGGATCATGGGGATATCGTTGATCTCATAGGAAGCGATCTTGTAGGCGGGAACCTTCATTTCTTCCAGAAAATCCACGGAAGTAAGATCAAAGGGAGAAGAAAAGCATTCCATATCGAGACTGTTGGCGATTTCCAGAAGCTTTGGCTGCCATTCCCAGGGAGTATATGCCTCCTGATAAAGCTTGTATAAGGTCGTGCCGTCCCAGATCGTTCCTTCGTTGATCTGGAAGCATTCATCATCACAGTCGATCGTGATGGTATCTGCGGTATAGGTCTGAAGCTTGATCGCATCCGCACCGGCTTCTTTGGCAGCATGGATGATCTCAACTGCCCGGTTAAAGTCCTGATTGTGGTTGGCAGAGAGCTCCGCCACGATAAAAGCAGGTGCATCCTCTGCGATTCTTTTTTGACCGATAAAAAATTCTTTATTCATACATGGTTCCTTTACTTGTTCTGCGATTCTGTTTCCCAGTGATTTTTCATCAGGTATTCTTCATTTGTCCACGGCTCCCGTGCCGTAAACAGGGTGCCGTCCTTTTTTTCAATGAGGACTGCCGGAAAGTAGTGGATAAAGAGCGGATTCAGGCACATCGTATATCCGCCTGCCGTATCATAAATGATCCGGTCGCCCGGCAGGAGTGCAGGCTCGTCTGTTAATTCAAATAATTTATCATATTCCATACAGGTCGCACCGCAGATCCATTGACAGGGCACCTTCGGACGCTGCGCAGGATCGCCGGAATAGATGATGTGGTGCGGATAGACATGCCTTGTGACAAGCGGATTTAAGTTGACACGGCTTCCGTCCGTCACGATAAAGCTCCGTCCGCGGATGTTCTTTATGTCAAGCACGGTTGTTTCAAAGGTGATGGCTCTTGAAACGAGGGAAACACCGGGCTCTGCGATCAGAGTAGTCTTGTTTTTGTCAAAATAACTGCTAAGAACATGACAGATTTCCTTAAAATAATCACGATAATCCGGCATGTCATCCCTGCCGCCGAAGTAACCGCCTCCCATATCAATGTAAGTAAGGGAAAGCGAGTATTCCTCCGCGATGCGGACTGCCATCCGTGCGAGTGCACCGAAGACATGCACCGATCTTGACTGGGTGGAGGAATGCAGATGCAAGCCCCGTACCCTTACGTTGGGGAGGTTGTGCAGCCGGCAGATCACTTCCTTTAACACACCGTTTTCATAACAGTATCCGAAACGCCCGCCCTCTGCGGAGGCAAGCTGTTCGTCGGGAGAAAGGGAGGCAATGTCACAATTGACACGTAAGCCGATCGAAAACGGATGATCGGGATATTGTGCAGAGAGCTCCTCCATCCAGATCAGCTCTACGGAAGAGTCGAGATTGACATAGCCGCCGTGAAGGAGCACGTTTTCAAAGACGGTACGCTCCTTGATCGGCCCGTTATAAATGATCCGGTCATCCGGAAAGCCGAGACGGCGGACCAGATCGTATTCCGTATCGGAAACAACCTCTGCATAAAATCCCTGCGCCTTTAAATGGGTAAGCAGCCAGGGAAGCGAATTCGTTTTAACAGAATAGCCCATCACGAAATTGCCCCAGTGCTCCCTGAGGGCATTCCGGAGCAGTTCGATGTCGTATTGTAATTCTTTTTCTCTGATCCGGTAAAAAGGGGAAGTAATACCGGCGGTATCTGTGCTTTGATTATTCATTGCCTTCTCCCTCCTTATTATGGGGATGAAGTCTTCTGTATTTGATCTCTGCGATCTCAAAGTCCTCTAAGGTGTCGATGTCCTGTACCTCCATTTCGGAAAGGACGAGAGGGAGCAGCCCGGCAACGTCTGTGGTACCTGCTTCCAAAAAGGGTGCGGTACGGCAGGCATAAAACTGTCCGCAGTCATGATAGACCTTCTGCAGATCCTGACTTCTTGCCGTTGCAAATTCCGGAAACTGCCTTTCGATAAAGCCGTTATTATTTATGATCAGTCCGCGTTGCGGCGGATAAGAAAAGGGCACCACGGGCATGACGGAATCCGCCTGCCGTAAAAGCTCCATGGCGTCCTTCAGTCGTTCTCCGGTCAGAAAAGGAGCGGTCGGATAGATACAGCAGAAGGCATCAAAATGTTCCCCGCGCTTTTCGTATTCCCTGAGCACCTCTAAAATTACCGCATCGGTCGAAGCATAATCACTGGAGGTTTCCGGAGAACGGAAAAAGGGAACGACGGCCCCATATTGCTGTGCGATCAGGGCGATTTCTTCATCATCGGTAGAGACCATGATCTCATCAAAAACACCGGCGCTTCGGGCGGCATCTATGGAATAAGAAAG
>CAZRXQ010000055.1:5440-6678 GCA_964604065.1 uncultured Eubacteriales bacterium
GTAAGGAGCGTGTGATGAAAAAGAGAATTTACGTGTGTCATACCTTTTATCATGTATATATTTCCTGCCTGAAGGAGCTGGATCTGCCAAAGGAGGAGTGGGGGCAGGCAACGCTTGTATTGAGCAGCATGTCCAATGATTTCGGAAATCTCGGGGAACGTGCCGCACGGTCCGGTCTGTTTGAAGAAGTGATTCCGTTTGACGAAAAGGAAGAGAGCTTTTTTCCGGAGCTTGCCGCGTATCGTAAGGACACCGGTAATCTGCTGAAAAACATGATACAGCGCATCCGTTTTACCAAACGCTTCGGTAAGCTGCTGGAGCCCTACATTCCGGTAGATTTTAAGGCATATCGGGATATTTATGTGTTTTGCGATTCGGATCCTATAGGATATTATCTGAGTACGCATAAGATTTACTATCATGCGGTGGAGGACGGACTTGACTGCATCCGCTATTATGATACGGCACGCTACGATAACAGGGGGCATTTTGGCCTGAAGGCGTGGATGGCTGCCCATAATCTGATCTTTATCCAGAACGGCTACAGCAAATATTGTCTGGATATGGAAGTAAATGATATTTCCGTGCTGCAGTATCCCTGCAGGAAATATGTGGAGAAGCCGAGGAAGCAGCTGACAGAATGTTTGACGGAGGAACAGAAGGACATTCTGACGGCGATCTTTATTGAGAATAAGGAACAGCTTCAGAAAAGGCTGCATGAGGGAATGAACCATGAACATAAGGTGCTGATCCTGACAGAGCCTCTTTGTGATCTTGAAACACGGAAACGGATCTTTCGGGATATCATCAAAGAGTATGGGAGCGTAAACGGTGAACCGGCACAGCTTCTGATGAAGCCGCATCCGCGGGATGTGCTCGATTATGAGGAAGCATTTCCGGAGTGCACGATCCTTGATCAGAAATTTCCGATGGAAATACTGAATTATATGAAGGACCTGGTGTTTGACCGGGTGGTTTCCGTTTTTACGGTGCCGGATGCGATTCATTTTGCAAAAGAAAAAGTCTTCCTCGGTGAAGATTTTATGGACCGTTATGAAAAACCGGAGATCCACCGCCAGAATGAGCAGATTTATTAGGCGTTAAGTGGACGGACAGAGTGCTTTGTGTTAAAATAAATATATTCGGACGAAAACAAGGGTAAGGATTGTATTTATGATAAAGCTTTTAAAAAAGATGATGGTGCTCCTTGATGCGCGCCAGAAAAGGATCATGGTGCT
>CAZRXQ010000056.1:0-6650 GCA_964604065.1 uncultured Eubacteriales bacterium
AAACAGCTACAAGAGAAGCTTACGGTAAGGCACTTGTTGAGCTCGGCGAGAAAAACCCCAACGTTGTAGTTCTTGATGCCGACCTTGCCGCCGCAACGAAAACAGGCGGATTTAAAAAGGCTTTCCCCGACAGATTTTTCGATACCGGTATTGCCGAATCGAATATGATGGGTATTGCCGCAGGTCTTTCCACAACAGGCTACACCGTTTTCGCAAGCTCGTTTGCGATGTTTGCCGCCGGCAGAGCATTTGAACAGGTGAGAAATACAATCGGCTATCCGCACCTTAATGTAAAAATAGGCGCAACGCACGCAGGTATTTCCGTTGGTGAGGACGGCGCAAGCCACCAGTGCTGTGAGGATATTGCTCTTATGAGAACGATTCCCGGTATGGTTGTAATTAACCCCGCAGACGATATTGAAGCACGCGCCGCCGTATTTGCCGCCGCAGAGCACGAAGGCCCTGTTTATATGCGCTTCGGAAGACTTGCCGTTCCGCGCATTTTCGATGAGGATTATAAATTCGAAATCGGTAAGGCTGTTACGCTTCACGAGGGTAGTGACGTTACCGTTATAGCAACCGGTCTTCTCGTTGCCGAGGCAATAGAAGCCGAAAAACAGCTCAGAGAAGAAGGCATTTCGGTTAACCTTATTAATATGGCTACAATCAAGCCGCTTGATAAAGAAGCCGTTCTCGATGCCGCAAGAAAAACCGGCTGTATTGTTACCGCCGAGGAGCACAATGTTATAGGCGGTCTCGGCAGTGCCGTTTCCGAGGCTGTTTGCGAGGAGTATCCCGTACCCGTTGTTAAGCTCGGCGTTGAAGATACCTTCGGAAAATCAGGACCCGCAGTAGAGCTTCTTCACCTTTACGGACTTGACGCAAACGGAATTGTGAAAAAGGTTAAATACGCGCTTACGCTTAAAAAATAATAATAAGAATATGATAGAATCGCACATCTTGAACTTAATTTCAAGGTGTGCGATTTGAAGTCTTAGGCTTGTGTATATGGAATATATTATCCTAGAAAAGATTATATTACCGTAATATCCACTGATTTTGTATAAGAATATTCCTTAAAACTATCAGTATATTCTGAGCTTTTTACTCGAAAATACGCGGTTATTGTTACTTTTCCAGACTCTTTTGCGGTTAGCTCTATATTTCGTTCTATTTGTTCACCAATATCAAAGGTATCTAATACTGCAATAGTATTTAAAGATTCATATTCACCGTTATATGAATATGTTATACACTCAATTCCGTGTTCAATGTATTGTTTTTTATTTGTTTTGTTTTCAACACTACAAGATATATTGAATGTTTGACCGCGTTGAACAGTAACTTTTTCAGTGTCGACTGTAAATCTGAAATCTTTTTTATCCGGGTAAATGAATTTATCCGAATTATAAATAGAGCTATTGTTTGGTGTATTATGAGAACAAGAAACAAGGCTGAACAGGTTAATGCATATTAAAAGAAAAATGATAATTGATAAGGATTTTTTGCGTGTAGGTATTTTTAAATATTTAGTACGCATCACAGATGACCTGACCTTTAATTAGCAATGTGCTGCTTGAGTTAACAGCTTTATTAATACCGACGATTACAGCGGTTTTTCCGAGATCAATATAACCTCCAATGGCACCACCGCCGCTATCTCCGGCTGCCATTGCTTTATCACATTTTATCATTCCTGTGAAATATGTTCCGTCTGTTGTTGCGGATGTATTTGTTGAGGTAACCTTAGCATCATTGACTATACCTGAAACATATCCGCGCAGAGTTAATGTTGAGCCTACAACTGGGATGCGCGAGTCAATTTCATTGTTTTTTGTATCTTTATAGCTATGATTGTTATCCAACAGAAAGAGAGAACTGTCGTTAGTTCCATTATATTGACGATATCTTATAGTGCCAATTTGGGTTGTGCCGAAAAACACATTGTTATTTACTGCCCAACCATGTCCACAAGTTACAACGCCATAAGCTGTAAAATCTGAACAGTATAACATACCTGCCGGCGTTGAGGATATAGTACCGTTGTTGATTTGCGATGTGCCGTTAATTGTTGCAATATCATGATATTCATCATCTTCATCTATAATTTCTATTGCATACATTCCTTCTATAGATGACAAATCAATACGTAGTTTGTTAAAATATTCCATGCTTTCAAGTTCAATAATCAGTCTGTTATTATAATAATCAATACAAACAGATTTGATATTGTCGTTTTTAGTTGCAACTTTATTAGCAATTTCATAAGCGCTTAGCAAATCTGCTTCACTGTATTGTACAGCTTTAAAGGTGCATTGTTCAACAACGGTTTTATTATCACTGTTTTTTAGAGACACTACTGTATTGTTTTTTAATTTTGCTGAATTTATAAGATACTCCATATTTTTTGATTCAAAATTTTCGGCGTAGCATATAGTCAGAACCCCATTATCATTTATATACATGCCACCGTATTGTCCAGCAGTATACTTTGAATAATCGGAAGCGTTAAAGTTTTTAAGGTATGCTCCTGAGGGACTCAACTGTGTTTCGGATTTTATAACCGCTTGTAATTCCTCATCTGCAAAAGTATAAGCTAAACATTCAAATACTTCATTTTCAGAAAGATAAATAGTTTTTGTGTTTGTATTTTCAGACGGTTGCGGAGCTGTAAAGGCATAAACACTTGTTGAGTTTATTAGTACAGCTATAATAGCGAGTGTTAATGATAGCAGTTTGTTGTTTTTCATGAAAATTCAAATCCTTTCTTATTATTTTGATTGTTTGATTATTCTTCGAGAACAATATAATAAAAACTATTGTCTATTTCAGCTATTAAAATTTGAGAAGTATTTATAGATTTTACATTATATATATTTATAATTTGACTTTCCTGTTCTAATAAGATTTCACCTTCTTTATTTCCCAAGACCGTTTCGTTAATAAGAGACGGTAAATTAAATTCGGAAATATCTTCTGGATCATTTATAACCTTGTAAAAACAATCATTATAAATAATATGATTTATCGGCGCAGAAATATTTACATAATCGGTTGAAGGGTTCTTGATTGTTGTATTGTTATTTGATATTACAACAATTGCAAAGATTATAATAAGGCATATGGTTAAAGATGCAACTAATGTCGGAATTTTAAAACGAGTAATTACGGAACGCTTCTTAAAACCTGGGTTTGCGAATTTGATTATATAATTGTCATCTATATCGCCAATTGCTTCGATAAATTTTCTTGGATTCAATTAATAAGATCCCTCTCTTTTAAAAATAATCTTAATTTTATACAGATTCGCGAGAGTTTTGTTCGAATAGTGCCGGATTTTAATCCTGTAACCTCGGACAATTCTTCATATGAATCCATATACCAATATCTTCTAACAAATAGCATTTGCGAAGTATCATCCAGCGTTTTTAAAAATTCATTTACAGCTGAAACAATGACCTTGTTATCCAATTCATCTTCAAGCATATCTGATGAAGATATACACCATGCAAGTTCATCGATGTTTTCAGTGTATGTATTGTTTCGCTTTTTTCGCGAATTATAATCATATCGATTCAATGATATGTTTCTGACAATTTTCAACAAAAAAGCACAGAGCTTGCTTGGTCTTTGGGGAGGAATAAGATTCCAAACACTGAAATAAGCATCGTTTACACATTCTTCCGAATCCTCAACGTTTCCTAAAATGTTATAAGAAATCTTTATACAGAGGTGTCCGTATTTTTTTGCCAGTTCATTGATTGCTTCCTCGGAACGAGCAAAAAACAAATCAATTATATCATTATCAGTCATAAATACCTCCTATTAAACATAAATTTGAGGATTCACCTATTAACTAAGCTTTTTTTTGATTTTGTTACAGAAAATGATAAAAAAGTTTTATTTTAGTTTAGTTTTACGAAGATGAATTGATTTTGTATTTAACACGTACAGGCTCTCATGGCGATTTGTTTTAAAAAAAAGAGTGTACCCTTTTGGACGAGGGCACACTCTTATTTAGTGTGAAATACATTCCTCTTGCAATGAAGACCTATCGAATGCCATCATCACAAAGCTTATAAGTAGCAGCACACAGCAAATGAAAATTGCTTTAAGTCCCAAAAGAGCCGTGAAAAAGCTTCCTGCGGCTGCACCTATTGCGAAAATGAGAATTACCGAATAATAGGTGAGAGCTTTTTTCAGTTGAGAAATATCTTTTGTGTGAAAGTATTCGTACAGTGCGGCAGTACCGCTTCGCATATTTCCAATGCACATAGTGCTCGCGTAAGCGTGACCCTTAACCTTTGTGAACGTCTGAACCTGAAACGCGCACACGAGAGAAACAAGCGCATTTGCAAGGGCGTTATAGCTTTCGGGTATAAAGCCTACGGAAAACAGCAGAGAGATTTCTATTGCAAGCACTGCCTGACGCCAATGAAGCTTTTTTGAATTACTCATTTTTCCGTGAATAACGGACGCCAAAAAAGTGCCTAGAATAAATGCAAAGACGGGTATTAAGTACGATACGGCTTTTTTAATATCACCGTTTAAAAATACCGTGCTCATTAAGACGATGTTTCCTGTTTGGGCATTCGCGAAAACCGAGCCGCGACAGCAATACGTGTAAGCATCCTGAAAGCCGCCGGAAAGAATTACAAAAAATGCATTAAGCATTGAATCCGAAACCTGACGGCTTTTTGCGGATTTAACAGTCATTTTAAATTACTTCTGAAGCTTTTTAATAAGCTGTACGCATTCCTCGTGATTCATAATCTTCGGAACGGGGTAGAGGGGGTTGCCTTCCTTTAAGGCGCGCTCTGCAATAAGCGGAATATCCTCATCCTTAATGCCGTCGATTTTGTCGGGGATATTCATATTCTTATTAAGCGTTTTAATTGCTTCGATAAAGTTCTTAGCTTTTTGTCTTGAGCCCTGAGCATCACCGGAAACTCCCGCAACATCCGCGAGAATCGCAAGTCTTTCGTATGCGCTTTCGCCGAAATATTCAAGAACATAGGGGAGGATTACCGCGTTTGCGAGACCGTGCGGAACACCGTACATACCGCCGAGGTTGTGAGCGATTGCGTGAACATAGCCGACATATGCGCGTGTAAACGCAAGACCTGCGTGATATGATGCAACGAGCATATTTTCACGGGCTTCTATGTTTTTGCCGTTATTGTATGCTTCTTCGATGTTTTCGAAAATAAGCTTTGTTGCTATTTTCGCATCTTCTTCGGTTTGCTTTGTGTTGCTTTGACCGATAAATGCTTCAACGGCGTGCGTTAATGCGTCCATACCCGTGGTAGAGGTAATGTGCGGCGGAAGACCTACCGTAAGCTCGGGGTCGAGAACAGCGAATTTAGGACGGAGAACGGGGTCGTTAATTGCGTTCTTCTCGTGTGTTTCGGGATTGGAAACAACCGCGGCAATTGTGGTCTCGGAGCCAGTGCCCGCTGTTGTGGGAACAGCGAAAAACGGCGGAATTTTTTTCATTACCTTAAGCTGACCGCGAAGCTGAGGAATCGACTTTCCGGGACGAACGAGTCTTGCGGCTGTTGCCTTGGCGCAGTCCATGGGAGAGCCGCCGCCGAAAGCGATAAAGCCTTCGCAACCGTTGTCCTTATAAAGCTTTAAAGCGTCCTCGATATTGTAAATTGTGGGGTTGGGCTGAACGCCGTCGTAAACGGTGTACTTAATGCCTTCGCTCTCAAGTCCCTCGAAAAGAGAATCTAAAAGATGAAGCCCCATAAGTCCCTTATCGGTAACAACAAGAACGTTTGAAAGTCCCTGCTCTTTTACAAGTGCGGGAAGCTTTTTTACAGAGCCTGCGCCCTTTAAAAGCTCGGGGGGAGTCCAGTCGAAAAGATTTACTCCGAGTCTGAATGCCGCCTGATATGCTCTGCAATAAAAATTACCCAAGGTGCTCATAAGTTTTAATTCCTTTCATCGGCTTTGTGCCGTTATTTTTTATTTAGCTTGTTTTTAAGCTCGTCGAAAAGCTCTTCAAGAGAGCTAACGGTAAGCTTAATGTCATCCTGCAAAAGCGGGAAGGCTTTGAAAAGTCTCTTTCTTGTTTTTTCGGCTTTTTTCGAATATTCTGTTTTTAAATTGTCGTAGCTTTCTTTAAGCTCGTTAAGCTTCGCTTCAAGCTCCGCCTTGCGATCATCTGAAAACTTTGTAACCTTTGTGCCGACATTTGTTTTTAAGGAAAGAGTCAAAGCGGTAATTTCCTCGTTTATTTTTAAAAGCGAGGTTTTGAGGTTGCGAAGACCCAGTGCGTTAATTACCGTGTCAATAAGGTCTGCCGTGAATACCGTGAGGAAAATGTATACAAGTATTTTTATTGACGACGGGTTTATAAGGTCTATAAAATAATCGCTTATAAACGGTTCTACAAAATACGAGAAAAGACAAGCACCAATGCCCCAGTAAATTGTGTGGGTAAGGCAAATTCTGCCCTGAATGTTAAAACGCTTTTTGGAGTAGTCCCACCAACGCGCATGGAAAAGCTTTTCCATAATAAGGCTTGTTAAGAACTCAACTATGTCGCACACAATGAATCCTACGGTGAAGGTAAGAAAAATATTTAAATAAAGATTATCGGTTGCGTTCTTAAAGGGGAGTATAACAAGCATTAATACAAGAGC
>CAZRXQ010000057.1:0-1719 GCA_964604065.1 uncultured Eubacteriales bacterium
TTCGCCGTCCCGTTTTTATTTTTCGCATTTAGCCGAAGCTTTTCTGAGTCTTCTGCGCACGCGGTTGATGTGTCTTTCGAAATCGCCGCTGTTTATTAATTCCGTTAATACGTACTGCTCGAATGTGGGAACGGTGCACGAATAGAAGCCGAGCTTTTCCTCAAATGCGTTTGTCAGTTTTTTCGGAAGAACCATATAGCCCACACGCATTGAAGAGGATATTGTTTTCGAAAAGGTGTTTAAATAAATCACATTATCTAAGGTCGACAGGTTATATAAGGTTTCCGTCGGCTGAGAGGATACGGAAAATTCCGAGCCGTAATCCGATTCTATAATAAAGCCACCGTTTCTTTCAGCCCACTTTATGTATTCGTGCCTTTTCGAAGCCGAAGCCGTTACGCCGCTCGGGTAGCTTTGGTACGGCGTTGTGTGCAAAACATCGGCTCTTGAGACCGAAAGCGCTCTGCTGTCAATGCCATCCTTTGAAAGCGGCAATAATTCGCACCTCACTCCCGCGGTACGGTAAATCTGCTCGATTTTTTCGTAAGACGGGTCTTCGATTGCAAACACCTTATCTTTTCCGAGCAGGTCGATAATAAGCGTATACAGGTATTCCGCACCCGAGCCGACAACGATTTGATTCGCATCAACCTCCATAGCGCGGTTACGCAAAAGATAACGCTTTATCGCATCGCGAAGCTCTATGCGCCCCGTATTCGGCGATTTTTCCAAAATCACGTCGTAATAATCCGTAAGAACCTTTCTCATGGTTTTACTTAAAACGGATATGGGAAAATTCGGATACAGCGGTGTGGGGATTTTGTGATTAATCGGCAAAGCTGACGGTGTATCGGAAGCGGCAAAGCAGTCCGCTTGCCTGAATATAACATAATATCCGCTTCTTTCGCGAGCCTCGACATAGCCCTCGTCGCACAAAAGAGAATATGCGTGTTCAACCGTAACCGTGCTTATGCCTGTTTCATCGGCAAGAAGCCTTTTTGAGGGAAGCTTGCCGTTATACGGAAACGCACCCGCTATAATGGCATCTCTTATTTGCCTGTAAACCTGTAAATAGAGCGGTCGCTCTTCTTTATTTATTGTGTAATTCATCTGGTTATATTATTTTTCTCCGTTCTGGCTATTTTATATCATCAGTGTTATTATATAATAATCCCAACAAAATAGCAAGGAGAGAATTCAAATGAAAATGAAAACTTCAAAAGAAAAAATGATGTGGTTGTGCACAACCGCTCTGTTTATGGCACTTAATATCGCCATGAGCTCGTTCGGAGTTCCCGTTCCCGGCGGACACCTTTATATGAACGACATCATTATATGCATAGCTTCGATTATATTAGACCCCGTCGGAGCATTTATGGTAGGCGGCGTCGGCGCGTTCTTGGGTGACTTCTTCTTTTATCCCACGCCTATGTTCGTTTCCTTGGTTACCCACGGATTACAGGCAATTGTTATTTCCGTCTTTTCGCATTACATCTTAAAAAAGCACCCCGTGCTTTCCTCGGGAATCGGCGTGTCGATAGGTGCGGTTATTATGGTCGTAGGCTATTCACTCGGCAGAGCGTTCATTTACAGCACACCGGAATACGCTCTTCTTAAATTACCCTACCAAATTCTCCAAGCCGTAGTAGGCGCTGTTTTCGGTATGGTTCTCTGCTGGAAATGCGGAATACACAAGCTCTACAACAAAGGTCTCGGTAA
>CAZRXQ010000057.1:1819-6644 GCA_964604065.1 uncultured Eubacteriales bacterium
GGAAATGCGGAATACACAAGCTCTACAACAAAGGTCTCGGTAAGCAGCATTAACCTTTCAATAACAGAAAATAACCGTTCGGGCAAAATAATATGCTCGGACGGTCTTTTTTTATTTGTTATTTGAAAGAATTTTATCGGGAACAATCGAAGCATTCAGTAAACAATTATTTATCCGAAACGCCGTAGAGGCATTTGATATCGCAGTTAAAGCTTTTCCCTTCGGAAAGTGTAAAGCTTCCCGAAAGCCTTCCGTAGAAAAGGTTTCCGTGCAAATTCAGCCACGGACGCGAAATATCCGTTCTGTCGTTAAAGACGGGCACAAACGAAAGCTCTGCACCGCCGCCCGAAGTAATGCTCCACGGCTCGCCGAATTTGCCCTCGGTTATTTTAAAATCACCAAACGAACGGCTTTCGCCGTCTTTCAAAACGACAAGAGTTCCGTTTTTGTCGGTAGAGGCAGACACTGCCGTAAACCCGTCCTCCGATTTCCCATAAGCTATTAAGCGACTGCTTTTCGGAACGCCGCCCGAAGTGAAAAACGCGCCGCGAGAGCCGTTTTCGAAGGTATATTTGCGTCCCTTTACGAGAACCTCGCCGCAAGCTCCCACGAACCCTATACTCTCATCGCCGTAAGAAAGCTTTGAAGCAATAAGGAATATTTTAAGCTCGGCTTTTAAAGCGGTATGCGCAAGGCATTTTTCGAAATTTGCCTCAAGAATTTTTTCGTTCCCGTTATCCTCAAGCGAAAGCGAAAAGCTCTTCGAATTCACCGAAAACGAAGACAACCTGTTTATGCGGGAGTTGAGAATATACTCCGAGCATTCAAGCTTTTCTTTTTTTAAAAAGTCGATAATTCCGATTTCAAGTCCCGTGTGTATGCCCTTTTTAATGACGCTGAAGGTTAAAGCGTAATTTCCGCTTTGATCCTCTATAAAACAATAGCAAACCCCGTTATTATTCTTCATACAATCACCCAAAAAGGGATTGTAAAAACCGATTTTACAATCCCCGAAAAATTTTATATACCCTGCTCGTCGAACATAAATACGGCTTCTAGTACTGTTTTTACGCCGAAATCTATTGCCTGAGGCGAAAGGTTGTCTGCGGTGTCAAGACGTGTGTGGTAATATCTCGCGGGAGTGGGATCCATTGCGACAAGCGAAGCCGCCTTAACGCCCGCCTGCGACATTGCCGCGGCGTCCGTAGAGCCGAGCTCGATTGTTCCCACGGGCACATCAAAGCCCACATTCTTTGCGGCTTTCTTAATAAGGTTTGCAACCTCGGGGCTGTTTTTAACCGTACCGGTCATATCCTTATCGTAAATCTTCGCAAACTCAAGCTCGCGAATTGTGTCAACGCCTATGTAAACCGTCTCGACATTCTTGTCGCCGAGCTCTTTTTCGTGAGCCTTGCAGAATGCCTTTGTTCCGCGAAGACCCGCTTCTTCGCCGCCTGCGCAAACCACCATAACCTCGGTGTTTTTAAAGCGAAGGTTGTTGTCGTGAAGGAACTTTGCCGCCGCGCACGAGATAAATACGCCCGTAAGGTCGTCGTTCGCACCCATAACGGGAAGCTTGAAATTGCAGAATTTAAGAGCGGCTATAAGAATCGGAACGCAAACGTAAAGAAGCACCGCTATGATTCTTAAAACGATGTTGCCGTTCTCGCCCCAAACGAGCGAGCCGAAAGCACTGCCGAAGTGAATAAGCGCGTAAATACTGCCGCCGAGACCTAAAACAATTCCGAAAATCGCACCGAAAATAACAGTTGCCACAACGGGTCTGCCGCCCTTGTAGGTGTAAGTCCACTCAAAGGCAGAGTCGGTATGACCCGAAATTATTATACGTTTTTTCGTTTCGCCCTCGGGCTTTATTACGCCGTAAACATTTCCCGAGGTCTTTTTCGGGAAGAATACGTCAAGCACGGGCTTGTAAAAAATAAATTCCGCAAGAATGAGAAAGAGCGTTACACAGCAAAGTGCAAGGCTTACCGCAGCCCAACCGAGCGTAAATGCGGCAAACGAGAGAATCAAAAGCAGTGCGCCTATCGGCACCCAGGACATAAACGCCTTGTCACTGCACTTGAATTCCTCGCGCTTTGCTTCATCGCAAAAAGCCTCAAGGTCTTTTAACATATACTCCTGCGCATTTTTCTCCGCTTCACTGCCCACGGGGCGCGGACCGAAGCTTTTGCACACATTCTTTATGCTTTTGATAGCATAATTCGTGTACTCTCTGACTTTAATGTCATAATTCGGAATACTCTCCGACGGTTTCATCTTATTTCCTCCTAAACTTTAAAAGCTGTATTAGGGTGGCAAGAGTCGAACTCCACACGGTTTTGAAAGGCAATTTTTTGCAATTACTGCGTCAAAAAGCCTCGCAATACGAAAGTATTGCTCACCTTTTTTCCTTGTTCTTGCTTGAAAATTGCTCTTTCAAAACTGCTTGCACCTAAAATTTAAAGATTTTGGATGCAGCAAGGTGTTTCTTCGCCGCAGTTATACTGTCGTATATCAAGGCGAAAAACGCCTTGGTGCGCCGAAAGATTAAATTTTAGGCGTATGTAGTTCGACTCTCGTCACCCTAAGTGAATTATACACTTAAATTAACAAAATTTCAACAGTTTCAAAGAATCCTCTTCAAATATTTTCCGGTATACGATTTTTTCGATTCGGAAACCTTCTCGGGTGTGCCCTCGGCAACGATTAATCCGCCGCCGTCGCCGCCCTCCGGACCTAAATCTATAATATAGTCGGCTGTCTTTATTACGTCGAGGTTGTGCTCTATAACTACAACGGAGTTTTCGTTATCCACAAGCTTTGAAAGCACCTCAAGAAGCTTTTTGACATCAGCCGTGTGAAGTCCCGTTGTGGGCTCGTCCAAAATATAAATCGTTTTGCCCGTCGCTCTTTTGGAAAGCTCCGTCGCAAGCTTTACACGCTGTGCCTCGCCGCCCGAAAGCGTGGTTGCCGGCTGACCGAGCGTAACGTAGCCGAGACCGACATCATAAAGCGTTTGAATTTTATTTTTGATTTTCGGAATGCTGTCGAAGAATATAAGCGCCTCTTCGACCGTCATATTAAGAACATCGGAAATGCTTTTGCCCTTGTACTTTACCTCAAGTGTTTCGCGGTTGTAGCGTGCACCGTGGCAAACCTCGCACGGGACGTAAACATCCGAAAGAAAGTTCATTTCGATTTTAATGATTCCGTCGCCCTCGCACGCCTCGCACCTGCCGCCCTTGACGTTAAACGAAAAGCGGCTTGCCGTGTAGCCCTTTGCCTTTGCTTCGGAAACAGAGGCAAAAAGCGTTCTTATATCGTTAAAAACTCCGGTATACGTTGCGGGGTTGGAGCGCGGCGTTCTGCCTATCGGGGACTGGTCGATATTTATAACCTTGTCAAGGTGCTCGAGCCCCTTTATCTCCTTATGCTTGCCCGCAAATTTTCTTGCGCCGTTAAGCTCCGCCGCAAGCTTTTTATACAGAATTTCGTTTACAAGCGAGGATTTTCCCGAGCCGGAAACTCCCGTTACGGCAACAAACATACCCAAGGGAATTTTGACGTTTATATTTTTCAGGTTGTTTTGCTGTGCGCCCACAATCTCAAGGAATTTGCCGCTCCCCTTCCTTCTTGTTTCGGGAACTTCTATTTTTTCTTTTCCCGAAAGAAAGCGCCCCGTTACGGATTCCTCGCATTTTTTAATGTCCTCTGGCGTGCCCTGAAATACGATTTCGCCGCCGTGAATGCCCGCGCCCGGACCTACATCTACAATGTAATCCGCGGCATTCATCGTGTCCTCGTCGTGCTCTACTACAATAAGCGTATTGCCGAGGTCGCGAAGCTCCTTCAAGGAAGCGAGAAGCTTGTCGTTGTCGCGCTGATGAAGACCTATACTCGGCTCGTCAAGAATGTACAAAACACCCATAAGCGAAGAGCCTATTTGAGTTGCAAGGCGTATTCTCTGACTTTCGCCGCCGGAAAGCGTTCCCGACGAGCGCGAAAGCGTTAAATAATCAAGTCCTACGTTGCAAAGAAACGCAAGTCTCGAACGAATTTCCTTGAAAATCTGCTTACCTATAAGCTCATCCTTCTCGGAAAGCTCCAGCGAATCCACAAAGAGAAGCTCGTCCTTTATCGACATATCGGTAAATTCTTTAATATTTTTACCGCCTACCGTAACGGCAAGTGACGCGGGCTTTAAGCGCGCACCCTTACAGTCCGGGCAGGGGCAGGCAGTCATATATTGCTCGATTTCGCCCCTTGACCATTCGCTTGTTGTTTCTCTGTAGCGGCGCTCAAGGTTGTTTACAATGCCCTCGAAATCTGTCATATAAGTGCCGCTTCCGTATTCGTTGCGGCGAACCATTTTAATTTTCTCGCCGTCCGTGCCGTAAAAAATCGCGTGCTGACCTTCCTTTGAAATCTCCTTAAAGGGCGTGTCGAAGGTAAAACCGTATCTTTCGGCAAGCGCACTGTAATACATTCCCGCTATTGTGCTCGAATCAACATTTCCCCAGCCGCAGCCTTTAATTGCGCCCTCGTTAATTGAAAGATTTCTGTTGGGCACTAAAAGGTCTTCCGAAACGCGAAGGAACACACTCAGTCCCGAGCACGTGGGACACGCGCCGAAGGGATTGTTAAACGAAAACATTCTCGGCTCTAATTCATCCATAAACGAGCCGTGCTCCGGGCAGGCGAAGTTCTGCGAAAAAAGCTGTTCCTCGCCGCCGATTACATCAATAAGAACAGTGCCCTCGGTAAGAGAAAGCGCCGTTTCAAGCGAATCCGTAAGGCGCGAGGCTATTTCGCGCTTCATAAC
>CAZRXQ010000058.1:0-6551 GCA_964604065.1 uncultured Eubacteriales bacterium
TAAGCAAAGGAATATTCCGAAAACATACGGTCAGTTTCTTTATTTAAAAGCTCGTGGCAAGGAAGACTGAGCTCGGGGTCTTTTTCGGTGATTTCCTTTGCAACCTTTTGTGCCTCGTAAAGAATTCGTGTGTCAGTCATAAGATTTGCGATGTGCATATCGGGAAGTCCGTGCTGACGGCTTCCGAAAAAGTCACCGGGACCTCTAAGCTCAAGGTCGCGCTTTGCTATAACAAAGCCGTCGTTAGTTTGGCAAAGAATTTTAAAACGCTCCTCGGCTTCTTCGTTTTGCGCATCGGAAATAAGAATACAGGTGCTCTCACTGCTTCCCCTGCCGATTCTGCCGCGCAACTGGTGAAGCTGAGAAAGACCGAAGCGTTCGGCATTTTCAATTGCCATAACGGTTGCGTTGGGAACATCAACACCGACTTCTATTACAACGGTGGAAATAAGGCATTGAATGTCATTTGCATAAAATCTGCGCATTACCTCGTCCTTTTCCTTCGGCTTCATAGAGCCGTAAAGAAGCCCGAGTGTGTAGTCACCGAAATACGTCGATTTTAAAAAGTTGTAATATTCGGTAGCGGGCATAAGATCGCTTTGGTTCTCGCCTTCGTTCACAAGCGGACAAACAATGTAGCACTGTCTTCCCGAATCCATTGCTTTTTTAAGAAATTTGAAAATTCTTTCGTGATATCCGGAATTAACCTTAAAGGTTTTAACGGGCTTTCTGCCCTTCGGGAGTTCATCAATAACTGAAACGTCAAGGTCTCCGTAAATAATCATTGCAAGCGTGCGCGGAATCGGTGTAGCCGACATAACAAGTACGTTAGGCGCTTCGCCCTTTGAAGCGAGAGTCGCCCTTTGAGAAACGCCGAAACGGTGCTGTTCGTCGGTAATTACAAGAGAAAGCTTGTGAAATTCGACATCTGCCTGCAAAAGTGCGTGCGTTCCGACGGCAATATCGCATTCGCCGTTTTTCAAAAACTCTTTAATTTCGCGCTTGCGCTTTGCGGTAACAGAACCGGTTAAAAGCTGAATATTAAGACTGTCGCCGAAAAAGCCCTTAAGCGTTTTGTAATGCTGGGTAGCAAGAACCTCCGTGGGCGCCATCAATACGCTTTGTGCGCCGTTTTTGGCAACGGTGTACATAACAGCCGCGGCAACGGCGGTTTTACCCGAGCCGACGTCTCCCTGAAGCAGACGGCTCATAGCTTTATCAGAAAAAAGGTCGTCTACGGCTTCCTTAACGCAACGCTTTTGTGCATCTGTAGGTACAAAAGGCAAAAGCGAATAGAATTCTTCGGAATAATCCTTTTCAATAGGAAGGCTTCTTACATTAGAGGTGCTTGACCTTTTTTTTAAAAGCGCAAGCTGTAAAATAAACAGTTCTTCGAAAATCAGTCGTCGCTTTGCAAGAGAAAGCTCTTTTTCGCTTTCGGGAAAATGTATCGCTCTGAGCGCGTCCTTTAAGGGCATTAGCCTGTAGCGGTCTATTAAATACCGAGGCAACGGGTCGGGGCAATCGGAAAGCTCTGAGAGTGCCGTTGTTGTGAATTTTTCAATCGTTTTTGAAGAAAGCTTTGCGGTTGCTTTATAAACGGGACGAATCCTTTGCTTTTCCGGCGCACTTTCGAATCGCGGCGCAATCATTGAAACGCCGCCGTTTTTATCCTTAGTAAGCTTTCCGTAAAAGAGGTACTCCCCGCCCTTTTCAAGCGAATTCTTAACGTATTTGTTATTGAAAAAAACAAGAGAGACATAACCGCTTCCGTCCGCAATAAACGTTTTGGAAAGCAGCATATCTCCCTTAACTCTTGATTCTGTCAGGTTGTCCGTTACAATTGCACGCACGCAGATATTTTCGTTAATCGGTGCATCTTTGAGCGGTGTTACGGCGCTCCAATCCTCGTAAGCACGCGGATAAAAGCGCAAAAGAGAGCCTACGGAGAAAATGCCGAGCTTAGAAAGCTCCTTTGCCCGTGTTTCTCCGACACCCTTCAGATATTGTACTCTTGTATCATATTCAACCATAGTTTGTTAATTATTCTACAACAACGCCCTTTTTAAGGATGATGTTTGCGTAAAGAGCCGATTCGCTTGTGGCAATAACGGCATAAGCCTCTTTTGCTCTGTCGTAAAATGCAAAGCGTTCGATTTCACTCATCTTCGAATCGTTACCCGAAGCCTTAATAATCTCGTCGTACTTTGCCCAAATAACGGGTGTGGGGTCGCCCTTTGTTGTCTGCATTAACATAACGGGGCTTTCAACGTAAGTGTCAAGCGGCATAAGCTTTAAAATAGCTTCGAGAATTTCGGGGACGTTGTGTCCGTCGAGTCTTACAAGGCGCTTTGCATTCGAAGCGGCGGGAAAGTTGCCGTCACCTATTACTATTTCGTCGCCGTGACCCATTTCGTCGAGAATTTTTAAAAGTTCGGGTGAGATGATATTCGGAATTCCTTTAAGCATTGTATTTTCTCCTTAAAATTATTTTTTTATTTGACGTATATCCGAGCCGATGAATTCGATTTTTTCAAAGGACGAAAGGCGCGAAATGACCTTTTGTCCGTAACGCTCTTCAAGCTCCGAAAGCGAAAGTCCCGTTATTATAATCATCGGTCTTGAACGAAGAAGCGAGTCGTTTAAAAGCTCGTAAACGGCAGCCTTTGAAAATTGTGTTTCGAATTCCGAGCCGAGGTCGTCGATAATAAGAAGCTCGGCATCGTAAAGCTCTTCGGAAATTGTTTCGCCCTTACCGAAGTGCTCATTTTGCATACGCTTTAATATTTCCCAGGCGGTGGCGTAAAAGCAGTTGTGACCGTTTTCCGTTAATGTATTCATAACGGCAAGTGCGAGGTGCGTTTTTCCGAGACCGGTTGAGCCGCAGAAAATAAAGCTCGGTGACTGTCTTGAAAAGCTTTCGGCATAGTTTTTTATCATACCGTAAGCCGCCTTCATATATTCACGCGGCGAATACCCGCGGGAAAGGTCTTTTTTGTCGGAATAAAGAGAGACATCAAAGGTCTTGAAGGTGGAAACCTCAAGAAGCGAGCCGCAGGAAAGGTCCGAGGCGGAAAGCTTTTTTAAAAGCTTTATGTGGCATTCGCAAAGCTTGCCGCTTGCAATACCGGTATCGGAACACATTTCACAAGAATAGTGCGGCTCAAGATAATCCTCCGGGTATCCCGCGCTTTTTAAAAGAAGTCTCTTTTTCTCCTGCGCTTCGAGGTTTTTCTTCGCAAGCGAAGCAATGTCGGGCTTTACGCCCGAGCCGACGCTTTTTACAGCCGCAAGTGCGGCATCACGAATTTCGTTTTCTATTTGTATTAACTCCGGATATTTTGATACGAAAGCCGCACGGTGAATATCCGCAAGATTTTGAGCGGCTTCGCGACGGCGCTTAAGCTCCGCTTCTGCTCTTAAATATGTATTTTCGGAAAATTTCAAGCTTGTGTGCCCTCCTTTTGCGAATTTTGCATCCAGGAAAGAACGCTGTTTTTCCCGATTGCGTCTGTGTCGTACGACTTTTTAAGCTCCTGTGAAGGCAGAGAGCTTCTTCTTTTTTTAATATCCTCCGGGGAAGTAATGCCTTCCTTAAGCCACTTTTTAAGCTGTTTGTTAGCTTCGGAAAAGCTGTTGCCGTTTTCTTTAAGCGAAAGAAGAATCATTTCGGTAGAAAAGCCCCAGGTAACCGCCCAATCGCGAATAAAAGAAGCTGTTTTCCCCGTGGGAGATTTTTGCATAATCCCCGTAAGAGTCTTAATCTCTTTAAAAACGGAATCAATCAAGGCGAGAGCTTTAAGCTCCTCTTCCAAAAGAGAAAGCGTTGTAATGCCTCTTTGCACCCACGACTCCCCTCTTGACTTTACAGCCTCGGGGGAAGCGTTGCCGACGTCCTTTTGGTATTGCAAAAGCGTTATTATGACCTCGGGCGGGAGCGCGTAATGGTCGTACAAAAGAACTATTACCGCCTGCATTCTGTAGCCGTATGTGCCTAAAATAAGCTGAGCCTCGGTATTAATAAAGGAAAGAGCTTCGTCCTCAGAGAGCCTTAATGCGACCTCACTTTGAGTGGGAAGCCTTACGGGTGCGAGTTTTTTTCTTGAAGCTTTCTCCGAAGGCTCACCTTTAACATCTGCGGTTTTAAGGTTACCGAAGGGAAGAGCCGAAGCGGCTTTTTCTTTCGGTTCTTCGCATTTTTCTATAACGCCGTTTTCCTCCCAAAAGGAAAGATAATCCGAAACATCGCCTTTTGAAAGCCCCGTGCAAAGCGAAATTTGCTCTTCATCGCCTATAAAATCGGGGTTTCTGAAAATGAAAAGAAGAACCTTAAAGCTTGCCGGAGGGGCAAGCTTTAAATGCTTATCTATAATATCCGTCGGAACGGCGGTTGCGCCGCCCGAAAATGAACACGAAATTTTATACATTATAAACTGTGTCCTCTGTCTTTATTATTCGGGGAATTTTACGACAACGCCTACGGAATTGTTACCGCCGTAGGACGAAATACCCAAAAGGTCGGCATCGAGAGATTTTGAACGTCCCGCGATTACATAGCCGCCCGAAGCGCCCGCAACAATAGCCGAAGCGGAATCGTCGTTTCTGCCGCCGAAGGAGCGTGCCCAAAGAAGAGAGCAGCGTGAGTTGAAGCCCGCGATAACAATATCGTCGCCGCCGCGTGTTGTAACGCCCTTAAGGTCACGCGTGGAGGAGTTTGTGTAGCCGACTGCTATAAAGTTGCCGGATTCGGTTTCTATAACATTCTGGAGGCGTTCCGCATTTTGTCCTCTGAAGGCGGAAGCCGCGGTTATTTCAAGACCCGAGGAGAGTCTTACGATATATGCATCATAGTCGCCTCTTGCGGCAAGGTCGCCCGTGAAGAAGCTTGCGGTTTCGGAGGAATCGGAGGAATTGGATCTGCCTACGACAACAACGCCGCCGTCGGAAATTGCCGTAATTCCAGTAAAGCTTTCGGTTTTTGTACCTGAAATTGCCTTAACGGAAACGAAATTACCGTCGGAAGTAAGCTTTACAACACCTGCGTCGGACTGCTTTGCGCCCGTTAAATCGGCTGTGCCCATAACCTCGAACAGATCATCCGAGAAGAAAGAGCCGACAATGAAGATATCGCCGTCTTTATTTACGGCAATGCCTTCGAATGTGTCGCGGTTGCCGCCGAAGAAGTTTTTCCAAACAAGCTTACCGGAATTCGAATATTTAACGGCAACAGCGCGTGAATTGAGCTCTTTGCCGCCGAAGCCTTTGGCGTCATAGTCGTTGTTACCTACAGAGCCTACCGCAACAACACCGCCGTCGGGTGTTACCTCGATATCGTTAAAGAGGTCAACCGTAGATGTTCCGAAGCTCTTTATCCACAAAAGCTCACCCGAGCTTGAAATTTTAGCGACAAAGCCGTCGTAATAGCCGTGGGTGTCAATATCGTAAAATGACTGACCGTAGCCTGCGGCATATACAGAACCGTCGCTTGCGGCGGCAAGAGAGGTTACGGTGAAAATGCCGTCGGTTGAGCCGAACGCTTTTTCCCAAAGAATTTTACCGTTGTCGTCGGTTTTTGAAATTACGGTGTACGGCGTAACAAAGCCTTTTGAAGCAAACTGCGAAAAATCACCGTCGGTGGAGTTTGTGACGTTTGCCGTAACGTAGCATTTGTCGGGCGTTGCAACCATATCTGAAATGTAGTCCGACTGAGTTCCGCCGCGAGTGTATTTCCAGGCGACGTTTGCGGGCTCAATGTCAAGAGAAGGCGCGGCGGTAACGTCTATAATTGTCGTAAGCACGTTGCCTTCGCTGTCAACGCCGGTGTTGCCGAGACCGTCCGTTACGGGAATAACCGTTGTGCCGAGATATTCACCGCCCGTGTAAGAAACCTCGGGTTTAACATTTATCGTTTCCCAAACGGTATTGCCGTTTTCGTCGGTTTTGGGAACGGTAACGTAGGTATCTTTATAAACAACTGTGGTTACGGGCTTTCCCGATTCATCGAGAACGGTGTTGCCTTCGCTGTCGGTTACCTCTACTATTTCCGTTTCGGGAATAACAGTTACGGGTGTTCCGTCTACATTTGTAACAACAACGCCGTTTTCGTCCGTAACGACGATTCCGTTTTTGTTGTCCTTTGAGCCGAAGAGGATTACCGTAACCGTTATTGCAACGGCAACGATTATTACCACCGGAATCAAAATGTAAAGAAGCTTTTTGTTTTTGTTGTCCAAAAAAGACACCTCCGAAAATATATAAACGGTATAGGCGCGGGAGTAAAAGCTCCCTTGCCGATTATGTATAAATACACACTGTATATCATAACACACATCTTTTCATTTTTCAATATAAAGAGAAAAATTTTAAAAAGAACGCCGCTTATATCACGCCGTTGCCTGTTTTGGGGAATATTTTTAAAATAGAAAAATCGCCGTGGAATGCGAAAATGCGGCGTTATCGGGCAAAACTTTTTGCAATGTATATAAAAATCGGCGGGTATTATTATGTAATATATATAATTTTTGCATTTTACTCAAAAAAAACATTGAAAA
>CAZRXQ010000059.1:0-6541 GCA_964604065.1 uncultured Eubacteriales bacterium
CAATGAGGACGCCGAACTCCCGAAAAAATTATTGTAGGTTGATTGTATCGTCTATACGCGTCAAGGGAATTAACCTCGGCGCGTTAACTTTTTTATTTTAATAATCGGTTTCAAGTGATGATGACGACACCTTGCCGCCGAACTGGCTTCGGTACATATCGGCGTAGTAGCCGCCCTTTTTAAGAAGCTCCTCGTGTGTTCCGCGCTCCTTAATCGTACCGTTGTCTATAAACAGAATTTCGTCTGCCTTTTTAATTGTGGAAAGCCTGTGGGCAATAACAAAATTCGTGCGTCCCTTCATAACCTCGCTCATAGCCTCCTGCACCAAAAGCTCCGTTCTTGTGTCTACAGAGCTTGTTGCCTCGTCAAGAATGAGTATTTGCGGGTTTTTAAGAAGCGCTCTCGCTATTGTCAACAGCTGTCTTTGTCCCTGCGAAATATTAGCGCCGTCTTCTTCGAGATAGGTGTTGTATCCGTCGGGAAGCTGTGAAATAAATTCATCGGCACGCGCCGCCTTTGATGCGGCAAATACCTCACCGTCCGTGGCATCAAGCCTTCCGTAGCGAATGTTTTCAAGCACCGTTCCGTTAAAAAGCCAGGTGTCCTGAAGCACCATTCCGAAAAGCCTTCTGAGCTCGTCCCGCGGCACATCGCGAATATCCGTGCCGTCAATCGTAATACTCCCCTCTTTCACGTCGTAAAAGCGCATAAGAAGATTTACAAATGTCGTCTTGCCCGCGCCCGTAGGTCCTACAAGCGCCGTAATAGCGCCCTTATTTACGGTAAAGTTCATATTTTTCATAAGCGGCTTGTCGTCCGAATATGAAAACGAAACGTCGTTAAAGCGAAGCTCGTGCTCAAAGGAAAGTGTTTCCTTTTTAAAGGAAGCCTCCTCCGAGGGCTCGTCCAAGAGAATGAACACACGCTCTGCCGAAGCCACACAGGACTGAATGTTATTCGATATCTGCGCAAGATTCGAAATGGGTGAAGTGAAAAGCTTTGAATATGTTATAAACGTAAGAATTCCGCCTATCGAAAACGCCTTGCCCATATCGTAAAGCACGGTGTTTCCGACCGCAAACACGCCGTTGTTGACTATAAGGTAGCCGCCTATAACGGCTATTAAGATGTAGCCTACATTGTCCATAAGGTTTATGAACGGATGTATGACACCGGAAACAAACTGCGCCTTTCTGCTTACAGCCGTAAGCTCGTTGTTTATGTCGTCAAACTCCTCTTCGGCAAGCTTTTCCTGACCGAAGATTCTGACTATTTTATGACCGGTATACATTTCCTCAACGTGACCGTTTAATTCGCCCATTCTGTCCCATTGCGACTTAAAAAGTCTTTGCGATACCGTAAGGATTTTATATGCCACGAATGCCGAAATCGGTAAAATGACAACAATTACGAGCGTTAAAAACCAGCTCTTGTAAAGCATTACGAAAAATATGCCTATAAGCTGTGCCGCCGAGGATATTATCGAAATAAGATTGTTTTGAAGAGTATTGCTTATGTTATCGACATCGTTCATCATTCGGCTTAAAAGGTCGCCCTTTGCGTGCGTGTCGAAAAACTTAAGCGAAGCGTGCGAAAGCTTATTGTTAATGCTCTCTCTTAAATCTCTTACTATTTTCGCCGTCGCGGTAGCCATTGCGTATTGCTGAATATACGAGAACAGCGCCATACCGCCGTAAATTATTACAAGGTAGAGTATGTACGGAATAAGCGGCTCGGGAGAAATCTCGTGCCCCGAAAGCTTAAGGCTTATTTGCTCGTTTAAAACGTCTATCGCATCACCGAGAAATGTCGGTCCCAAAACATTGCACACCGTCGAAAGTATGCAGGCTGTGAAAACCACCGCCATTAAAAATTTTTGCTTAAATAAGAATTCACACAGACGTTTTAAAGTCGCACCGAAATGGGTTGCTCTTTTGTCCTCGTTGCGCGCCTCTCTGTATGCCGAATAGCGCGCCGCTCTCGTCTCGCGACGGTGCTGAAGGGCTGTTTTTGCCTTTGCGGCAGCATTATTTTCGGAAGTTATTTTACTCATTTTCTTCCTCCTCAAAATTCAACTGCGAAGCGGCAATATCCTTATATACTTTGCAGGACTCAAGAAGCTCCTCGTGTGTTCCCTCGCCTACTGTTTCGCCGTTTTCAAGTACTATTATTTTATCGGCGTTTATAATAGTGCCTACTCTTTGGGCAACTATAATAACCGTTGCAAACGAAAGTTCCTCGGAAAGCCTTTCGCGAAGACGCGAATCGGTAATAAAATCAAGCGCGGAAAAGCTGTCGTCGAACATATAAAACCTTGCGCGCTTAACCACGGCTCTTGCAATGCAAAGGCGTTGCTTTTGACCGCCCGAAAGGTTTGTGCCGTTTTGAGAAACCATACTGTAAAGCTTGTCGGGGAGCTTTTCGACAAAGTCCCTTGCCTGGGCTATTTCAAGCGCTTCCCAAAGCTCCTCGTCGGTGGCGTCCTCCTTGCCGTAGCGAAGGTTATCAGCTATAGTGCCGCTGAAAAGAAACGCCTGCTGGGGGATGTATCCTATTTTCGAATAAAGTGTGGCAAAATCAAGCTCGCGGACATCCGTGCCGTCAATAAGCACGGCGCCGTCCTTTACATCATAAAACCTCGGAATAAGGTTTAATACCGTAGATTTACCCGAGCCCGTGCTTCCTATTATCGCGGTTGTCTTTCCGCGCTCGGCAACAAAGCTGACATTTTTCAATACCGGCGTTACCTCGCCGTCGGGTGTTTTGTAATCGAACGAAACGTTTTTAAATTCTATAGCTCCGCTTTCGCCGTAAGAAGAGCTTGTTTCGTTTACGGACATCTCCGGCTCAAGCTCCAAAACGTCGTTAATTCTTTTAGCCGAAATATTGGCACGCGGAATCATTATAAACATTGCCGCGGCTGTAGAGAGCGCAACTACTATAAAAACAAGATAAATAATAAATGCCTGAAGATTTCCTATGGTATTTTGTATCTCCACGGGGTCGGAGAGTTTATTAATCTGTATGTAGCCGAACGCAACAAGAAGAATTATAAGCGCAAACACAAGAAGTGTTGCAATGGGAATAAGCGACGCGAAAATTTTAGAAACCTTAAGTGACATTCCCGTAAGGTCGTCATTCGCCTTTTTAAAGCGCTCGTCTTCGTGCTTTGTTCTGTTAAACGCTCTTATAACTCTTATTCCGTTGATTTTTTCGCGGATGATAAGGTTAAGCCTGTCCACCTTTTTTTGAATTTTATCAAAGTAAGGCACAACGAACTTTACAAGAAGAAGCGCTATAATGCCGATTATGGGAACGATTATAAGAAGCGTAAGCGAAAGTCCCGGGTCCATTATAATTGCCATAGCCGTGCCGCCTATAAGCATAATCGGAACGGTTATTATCGAACGAAGCGAAGCGAGCACAAGGTCCTGAACCTGGCGTATATCGTTCGTCGTTCGCGTAATTAAAGACGGCACGCCGATTTTGTCTATATCCGTCTGAGAAAAGCTGCTGACCTTTTTGAAAACAGCTTCTCTTAATTCGCCGGCAAAGCTTGTGGAAACCTTGCTTGAGCAGTAGCAGTTTAAAACGGACACAACAGCTGCCACAACACACACGGCAAGAAGTATCCCGCCGACGGATTTTATATTTTCAAGGTCGCCGCGAGTAATACCGTCATTTACAAGCTGTGACATAAGAAGCGGAAACGCAAGCGTCAAAACATTGTTAACGGCGGCAAGTATTAATGTAAATACGGCAAACCTTTTATGAGGCTTTAAAAATTTTAAGAGCTTTAGCACAAAACCACTCCGAAGCTTAAAAAGTATGCATTAAATTACGCACGCAAAAATACATTATAAATATACCATATTTAAAGCGGGTTTGGCAATATGTATTTTTATTTTTAGAAATAATTTAGAAAATTTTTAATAATTTTCCCGAAAAAACGAAAGAGAGCGGCAGAAATGACAGATTTTCATTCAAAAAGCGTGCAGGAAACCATAGCAGAGCTTAAGACCGATATTAACGGACTTAAAACGTCGGAAGCGAAAGTGCGGCTTAAAGAGTACGGCAAAAATGTATTTTTCAAAGAAAAAAAGAAAAGCTTTATTTCGAAAATTCTTTCTCAGCTTTCGGATTTTTCCATAATCATACTGCTTGCGGCGGCGGCAATGTCCGCGGTAATTACCGTTATAAGCAAGGAAAACGACTTCACCGACCCCCTCGTAATTCTCGCAATAGTCGTACTAAACTCCGTAATCGGCGCACTCCAGGAAAGCAAGGCGGAAAAATCGCTCGACGCTTTAAAAAAGATGTCCGCGCCCGAGGCACTTGTAAAAAGAGACGGCGTTTTTGTAAAGCTTCCCGCAGACGAGGTTACCGTAGGCGACGTAATTTACATAAAAAGCGGCGACATGATTTGTGCCGACGGACGGCTCATAAGCGATTCCGCCTTCACCTGTGACGAAAGCGCTCTCACGGGAGAAAGCGTGCCGAGCGAAAAAAGCAGCTTTGCACTTCTGCCCGAAGACACACCCGTTGCGGAACGCAGAAACTGTGTTTTCGCCTCCACACTCTCGTGCACCGGGCACGCCACGGCAATAGTTACCGCAACAGCCGCGAACACTCAAATAGGAAAAATCGCAGATATGCTCGGCGAAAAAAGCGAGGAAACGCCGCTTCAAAAAAGGCTTTCTCATCTTTCAAAGCTTTTGGGTCGCGGTGCGGTTATTTGCTGTGCGGTAATATTCGTTATAGGCGTCATAAGAAAAAACAGCATCCCCGAAAGTCTTATGCTTGCAATAAGCCTTGCAGTCGCGGCTATTCCCGAGGGACTGCCCGCAATAGTAACAATAGTTCTTTCACGCGGTGTCGGAAAGCTCTCTAAGGAGGGCGCGGTAATACGCCGTCTGCCGAGCTGTGAAACACTCGGAAACGCAACATATATTTGCTCCGACAAAACGGGAACTCTCACAAAAAACAAAATGACCGTAACGGAAATACGGCTTCCGTTTAAATCCCCTCTCTCGCCCGAAAATGCCGATTGCCGCGATATTTTAAAATACGCCTCACTTTGCACCGACTGCGAAATAACGAAAAAGCGTTCAAAAGAGACCGTCACGGGAGACCCCACCGAAAAAGCGATTGTTACCGCGGCTGTAAAAAACGGTTGCGACGTTTGGGATAACACGGCAATTTACAAAAGAATAAAGGAAATTCCCTTTACCTCGGAAAGAAAAATGATGACAACCGTCTCCCGCACGGGAAAAAGCTACATAACAGTCACAAAGGGCGCTCCGCAGTACGTTATTAAAAGGTGCAAATATTTTTATAACGGCAAATACAAAAAGCCGCTCACTCAAAAGGAAACGCGACTGTTTTTAAATTCCAACGACGATATGGCAGAGGGCGGCTTGCGCGTTATAGCCGTTGCCGTTAAATTTCACGAAGAGCTTACAGGTGAAGCCGAAAGCGAGCTTTGCTTTTTGGGGCTTTTGGGACTCCAAGACCCGCCGCGAAAGGAAGCTGCCGAGGCTGTTAAAAAATGCAGAGAAGCGGGCATTACACCTGTTATGATAACGGGCGATCAGCTAATAACCGCAAAGGTTGTCGCAAAAAGGCTCGGCATATACGAATACGGCGACAACGCGCTCGAAGGCAGTGAGCTCGATTCTCTTTCCGACGAAAGCTTTCGCGATACGGTAAAGTCCGTAAAGGTCTACGCGAGAGTAACGCCCGAGCATAAAATGCGAATAGTAAAGGCTTTGAAGGACTGCGGCGAAACGGTTGCCATGACCGGTGACGGCATAAACGACGCCCCTGCCCTAAAATGCGCGGACATAGGCTGTGCTATGGGAAAAAGCGGCACGGATGTTGCGAAAAACGCCGCCGACCTTGTGCTGACGGATGACAACTTTTCCACAATAGTAAACGCCGTTGCAATAGGAAGAGGGCTTTTCGATAACATAAAAAAGTCGGTACGATTCCTTCTTTCGTGCAATATAGGCGAAATAATGCTTATTTTGTGCTCGTCTCTTTTGGGACTTCCCACGCCGCTTTTGCCCGTACAGCTTTTGTGGCTTAACCTTATTACCGACTCGCTCCCCGCAATGGCTTTAGGTGCACAGCGCCCCGAAAAGGACATAATGAAACGAAAGCCGCTTCAAAAATCGGAAGGAATCATAACACGCGAAAAAGCTTTCGACATTATTGTAGAGGGACTTCTTTTCGGCGGCATATCGCTTTTTGCCTTCACCTTAGGCAAAAATCTGTATTCTCTCGAAACGGCAAGAAGTATGACATTTTGCACACTCAGTATAGCGGAAATTTTCCACTCCTTTAACGTAAGGTGCGAGCGCTCGGTATTCGCCGTATCGCCCTTTGAAAACCCCGGGCTTCTTTTAAGCGCGATTCTTTGCACACTTCTTCAAATATGCGCCGTAAGCGTGCCCGGCTTCAACGGCATTTTCGAAAGTGTTCCGCTAAATAAAACACAGTGGCTCATAACCTTCGCCCTCTGCCTTGTCCCCCTCGCCGT
>CAZRXQ010000060.1:0-1377 GCA_964604065.1 uncultured Eubacteriales bacterium
GCCTGAACCTCGCCTATGTGCTCCTTGCCGAGAAGAAGCATACACGTTCTCGACTGCCCTATTCCGCCGCCGATTGTCAAGGGAAGCGTGCCGTTTAATATCATTTTGTGATACTCGTGAACACTGCGCTCGGTCTTGCCGGCTTTTTTAAGCTGTGCTTCAAGCGAAGCCGCGTCCACTCTTATACCCATTGAAGAAATTTCAAACGAATCCTCAAGCACATCGCTGTAAAAGAGTATGTCGCCGTTTAATGACCAGTCGTCGTAGTCGGGCGCTCTGCCGTCGTGCGGCTTGCCGTCTTTAAGCACATCGCCTATTTGCATAAGAAATACCGTTTTGTGCTCCTTTGTAACAGCCTTTTCGCGCTGTTTGGGCGTAAGCGTCGGGTACATTTCAAGAAGCTCTGCGGTCGTTATAAAGAAAACCTCTCTTTTAAGCTCGGTCTTAACCGAAGGAAAAGCCTTTTTAACATCGTCAAGCGTATCGCAAAGAGCATTCACTATTTTTTGCACAATACTTTTAATGAAATCGGCATTGCGTTCCTCTTTTGAAATCACGCGCTCCCAGTCCCACTGGTCAACATATATCGAATGGAGGTTGTCAAGCTCCTCGTCGCGCCTTATGGCGTTCATATCGGTATAAAGCCCCTCACCTGCCGAAAAGCCGTAATTGTAAAGCGCAAGTCTTTTCCATTTTGCGAGAGAGTGAACAATAACCGCTTCTCCCGCCTCGGGCATATTTTTAACATCGAAAGAAACCGCACGCTCTACTCCGTTAAGGTCATCGTTAATACCGCTGTTTGCCGTAACAAAAAGCGGAGCGGAAATCCTGTCGAGATTAAGTGCGGCGGCAAGTCTGTCCTCAAAGGTATCGCGAACAAGCTTAATTGCCCTTTGAGTATCTCTTAAAGAGAGAGTTGATTCATAACCGTCTTTCAATACAAGCACAAAAATGCCCCCATTCACTGATAAATAAATACACTTTATTATAGCACAATCGACGCGATAATCAAGATTTTTTATCGCCGCGAATGCAAAAAATCAACAAAACAGCGCTTTTATATTTATTCATTTTGACGGATTTCAATTAATTCTTGATATACGCGCCGAGATTTGTTAAAATAAATTCATTATTTTCGGAGGCGATTGTGTGAAATTTAAAAATGTGCTCCTTGCAAGCGATTTTGACGGAACATTAAAAAACGATAACGGAGAAATCACAAAAAAGGATATCGAAGCGATAAAATATTTTATTGAAGAAGGCGGATATTTCACCGTTTGCACCGGCAGAATTTTCCAGGGCTTTCACCTTTACAGTGAGGAATATATAAACGCACCCGTGCTTTTGGGAAACGGCGCCATGGCGTATGACTACAAG
>CAZRXQ010000060.1:1477-6444 GCA_964604065.1 uncultured Eubacteriales bacterium
GGCGAATATATCGAGGTATTAAAAAAAGGCGTAAATAAAGGAACGGCGCTTTTAAAACTCGGCGCCGCCCTGGGATGCGAAAAAGAAAATATTTATGCCGCCGGTGACGGCTATAACGACGTAGATATGCTCAAAGCCGCAAAAGCCGGCTTCGTCCCCGAAAACGGCTCAAAAGAAGCCCTCGCCGCAGCAACCTACATCACCCGTTCAAATAACAACGGCTGTATATCTCACGCAATAGAAATACTCGACGCAATGCGCTGAGCGCGAAGTAATATGTAAGAGGTAAGAAGTTCGGGTTCGCCGAAGGCGCAGGCGTTGCGCAATGCAAAATTGTAAATTAAATGCACGCTCGTCACTTGTCACTCAACGCTTATCACTTGCGCACACCGTGCGCACCATCATCAGGGCATACCCGAGCAAATTTTGCCCTTTCCATTTGGACTTATCAAGCCTATCGGGGTCGTTCATAGATAAACCTATCCCCCAAATACGGTCTTTTACCGCGCATTCCGCCAACACATCGTCAGCGGTGGCTAAAAGTTTTTCTTTTAAATCCTCGTTTTGCGAAAACTTTGCAAGTAAACCCTCGTAAACCGTAATCTGCCGCACACCGTTCCACAGGCTCTCGTCGTAATTCGAAACGCTTCGCCCGAGTGCCTTGATTTCGGCAACATCATCGGTAGCAAGTATCTGAGCCGCCACAGCTTTATCCCGGAAGCAGATTGCCTTGCGGTACATCATATACTGCTCCATAGAAGAAAAGGCTGTTCCGTCAACCGTAAAGGCTGACGGATACCAATTACTCAGATAGCCGTTTTCTTCGTTCGGATTGTGAAAGCAAACCATACTCAATTAGCAATAAGCAACGTGCAATTAGTAATTATCACACAAGCAAATTGCCTCTCCTTTCCTTGATAAATCAGGCAATTGCGCACAACAAATCGCTAAACCTGATCCGGTACAACGATTATTGCTGCGCAGCGCCCGAAACTTTTCACTTTTCATTTTTCACTACGCGAAGCAACGCGCGCGTCATATCGACTTCAAAAGTCCCGGAAGGCGGGTTAATGCTTTCGGTACGCCGCCGAGGATTTTGCAAAGTCCCACGAAGGTTGACTCGCCGTCGTTTAAAATCATAAGAAGTCCGTCAAGCATTTTAGAAGACATTACGCCCATACTCATTGCCATAAAGTTTCTTACGGGTATTTGCGTTGCCATGGCGGCAAGCATTTTTCCGTCGCCGTTGGCATCGGAGCCGTTTTTCGACATAATGGCGGTTATAAGTCTGCAAATTCTGCCGCCCCATTTTGTATGTGAAGCATCGTCAAGACAGCAGTATTTGTCAATCTTCTTTGTTGTATCTCTTTCGCCGCTCGGAAGCTCGCCGTAAACAGCAGCAAAATCCGCTCTTGTGATCGCGGCAACGTCGTTGTAATAATTCGGCGCAGTATTGCGGTAATCGGGTACTTCGGCATTAACCGTCGAAGTTACCGTAACGGTTGTTTTAAGCTTAACATCTCTGCTCGATGCGCCTACGGCTATTTCGAATTCGCCGCTTTCAACAAACCAGTCGTTAATATTTACGTTGTAAAACGCAAAGGCACGCTTTGAAAGCTCAAGCTCCACGGTTTTTTCCTCGCCGGGCTCTAAAAACACCTTTTTGAATGCGCGAAGCTCTTTTTCGGGACAGAAGACGGTTGACTCCTTATCCGAAACATAAAGCTGACAAACCTCCGCACCGGCACGCTCACCCGTATTTTTCAGCTTAAACGATACGGTAACGGTGTCCTTATCCGTAAACGATGTGCTCGAAACGGAAATATCACTGTAAGAAAAGCTTGTATACGAAAGTCCGTGACCGAACGGGAAAAGCACGTCTTTATTTGCCTTGTCGTAAAATCTGTAGCCGATATATATGCTCTCGCGGTGCTCCGAGGTAACGGGACCTGCCGGGAAATTGCCGTATGTAGGAGAATCCTCAAGAGAAAGCGGATATGTTTCACTCGTTTTTCCCGAAGGATTAACCCTGCCGGTGAGAATATTCGCAATGGCAATGCCGCCGCCCTGGCCGGGAAGACCGGCATTGAGAATCGCCTTAGCCTCGTTCACCCACGGAATTCTTACAACAGAGCCGCCCGAGAGAACTACCACCGTATTGGGATTTGCCTTGGCAACGGCAGAAACGAGCGCATTGTGACTCTTCGGCATTTCTATATCCACTCTGTCGTAGCCCTCGCCCTCAAAGGCTTCGGTAAGACCCACGAACACAACGGCAACATCTGCGTTTTTTGCCGCATTTACGGCTTCCGAGAAAAGCGCTTCATCCTGCTCGTCTTTTTTCTTGTCATATCCGCGTGAATACGTTGCGTTTACACCGAGCTCCAGAAGCGAATCGTATGCATTCGAAAGCATTGTCGGATTAATTACGGAAGAGCCTGCTCCCTGAAAACGCGGAAGCTTCGCCATTTCGCCTATTACGGCGATTTTTTTGTTTTCGCCCAAGGGCAGAATATTGCCGTCATTTTTAAGAAGCTGAATTGAGCCTTCGGCAACTCTTGCGGCAATTTCGTGGTGCGCCTTTTTGTCGTATGTAAAGTCCTTTTCAAGCGCGGGCTTTGATTTTACAATAAGGTCAACAACCTCGCCCACACGCTCGTTGAGAATATCCTCCGAAAGCTCACCGTTTTTAACGGCTTCTACTATAAGCTTTGTGTTGTAATCGCCGCTTGAAGGCATTTCAAGATCCGTGCCCGCCTTAAGACCGTCTATTCTGTCAACTGATGAGCCCCAGTCGGTAATCATAAGACCCTTAAAGCCCCACTCCTCGCGTGCGATTTTATTTTGAAGCTTATCGTTTTGCGAAGCGTATACACCGTTTATTTTGTTGTATGAGTTCATAACCGTCCACGGCTGCGCTTTTTTAATCGCTGTTTCGAAGGCGGTAAGGTAAATTTCTCTAAAGGCGCGCTCGTCGACGATTTCGTCGATTATCATTCTGTACGCCTCTTGGCTGTTAACGGCAAAATGCTTAAGTGAAGCACCTATGCCCACGGACTGAATACCCTCGATAAGTCCCGCGGCGCACTCGCCCGCAAGAAGCGGATCTTCCGAAAAATACTCGAAGTTCCTGCCGCAGGTGGGCGAACGCTTAATGTTCGTTCCCGGTCCCAGAATAACGGAAACCTTTTCCTGCAAGCACTCCTCACCCATAGCCTTGCCCTGAAGCTTTAAAAGCTCCGGGTCCCACGAACAGCTTGTTGTTGCGGCTGTGGGAAAGCACGTTGTGGGAATTGCGTTACCGAGGTCAACTCCCCCGCTTGCCTTTTTGTCGGGATTCGCCTTACGAAGTCCGTTAGGTCCGTCCGTTACATTAATTTTGGGAAGTCCGAGCTCCGGCGCTTCTTCAAGATGCCAATAATCATAACCCGAAAGAAACGACGCCTTTTGCTCTAAAGTCATTTTATTTACGATTTCTGCTTGCTTCATTCTCACTAAACCCCTTTGTTTTTTAAACCTTAAGCGCCGAAGAAATTTCGTCGGTGTGATATTTGTCAATAATCGGCTGTGCTTCCGACTTTATAAAATCCTCAACCTGAGAAACGCTTCTGCCGATATATTTTTCGGGCTGAAGCTGTGAAAGAATCTCTTCCTTACTAAGCGGAATTCTCTCGTCTGCGGCAAGACGGTCTATAAGGTCGTTTGTTCTGCCGTAAAGCTTAACCTCCGCAGCCGCGGCATGCGAATGAACACGAATAATTTCGTGAAGCTCCTGCCTGTCGCCGCCGCGCTTAACGGATTCCATCATAATGTTTTCCGTTGCCATAAAGGGAAGCTTTTCGAGCACTCTGCGCTCAACAACCTTGTCGTAAACAACAAGACCCGAGGTAACGTTTATGTAAATATTAAGAATAGCGTCTACACCTAAAAACGCTTCGGAAACGGATATACGCTTGTTCGCGCTGTCGTCAAGCGTTCTTTCAAACCATTGCGTGCTCGAAGTAAGCGCCGGGTTTAAAGAATCCACCGTAACATATCTTGCAAGAGCGCAAATGCGTTCGCATCTCATGGGATTGCGCTTATAAGGCATTGCCGACGAGCCTATTTGAGATTTTTCAAACGGCTCTTCCATTTCTTCGAACGACTGCAAAATTCTCAGGTCGTTTGCGAATTTGTAAGCACTTTGCGCAAAGCCCGAAAGCACCGAAAGGAAATACGCATCCGTTTTTCTCGAATACGTCTGCCCCGATACGGGAACACATTTCGAAAAGTCCACTTCTTTTGCTATGAGCTCATCAAGCTGCTTTACCTTTTCCTCGTCGCCGTCAAAAAGCTCCATAAAGCTTGCCTGTGTGCCTGTTGTACCCTTAGAGCCCAAAAGCTTGAGATTTTCAAGCTGATATTCAAGGTTATTAATGTCCGTAATAAGCTCGTTGAGCCAAAGCGTTGCGCGCTTGCCGACGGTTGTAAGCTGAGCGGGCTGTAGGTGCGTGTATGCAAGACACGGCATCGCCTTGTATTTTTCGGCAAACTCGGAAAGATTCTTAACAACCTGAGCCGCCTTCTTTAAAATTATAAACGAAGCCTCTTTAATTGCAATAACATCCGTGTTGTCGCCCACATAGCAGCTTGTTGCGCCGAGGTGAATTATAGGCTCTGCTTTTTTACACTGCTGAGAATAAGCGTAAATATGACTCATTACATCGTGACGAACAACACGCTCGCGTTCCTCGGCAACCTCGTAATTAATGTCATCCTTGTACCTTTCAAGCTCTTCGATTTGCTCGTCGGTAATATTAAGCCCGAGAGTCTTTTCCGCTTTTGCAAGTGCAATCCACAATTTGCGCCAGGTGCGAAATTTAAAATCCTCCGAGAATACATATTGCATCTCTTTGCTCGCATAGCGCGTGGAAAAAGGAGAAATATAGCGTTCTTTATCCTGTGACATACCGTCGCTCCTTAAATTT
>CAZRXQ010000061.1:0-6325 GCA_964604065.1 uncultured Eubacteriales bacterium
ATTTTTTCGGGCGAACTGCATTATTGTTCATGCAATTCGCCCGAAGCATTAACAGAAGTAGTGTTTAAAACAATCCCGTTATCCTGCCGTCATCGTCAACATCTATGTTTTCCGCGGCGGGAACCTTGGGAAGTCCCGGCATTGTGAGTATGTCGCCGGTCATAATAACTATAAAGCCTGCGCCTGCCGAAACCTTTACGTTTCTTACGGTAACGGTAAAGTGCTCGGGCGCGCCGAGCTTTGTCGGGTCATCCGAAAAGCTGTACTGCGTTTTGGCAATGCAAACGGGAAGAGAACCGAAGCCGAGCCTTGTAAGGCTTTCAATCTGTTTTTTCGCGGCTGGTGTTACGGTAATTCCGTCACCGCCGTAAATCTTTTTAACAACAGCTTCAATTTTTTCTTCAATTGTGATGTCAAGCTCATACGAGAATTTGAAATTACCCTTTTCTTCGGTGCAAAGGCGCACAACCTCTTTTGCAAGCTCCTTGCCGCCCTCGCCGCCTTTAGCCCAAACATCGGAAAGTACCGTGTTCACGCCGAGGTTTTTGCATTCGTTTATTATGAACTCAATTTCTCTGTCGGTGTCCGTGGGGAAACGGTTAACGGCAACAACCAGCGGAAGTCTGTAAACGTTTTTAATATTCGAAGCGTGGCGAAGAAGGTTCGGTATACCCTTTTTAAGCGCATCGAGGTTTTCCGAGGAAAGCTCTTTTTTGTCCATACCGCCGTGCATTTTAAGCGCTCTTACAGTTGCCACAAGAACAACCGCATCGGGAGTAAGCCCCGCGGCGCGGCACTTTATATCAAGGAACTTCTCTGCACCGAGGTCTGCGCCGAAGCCTGCCTCGGTGATTGTATAGTCACCCATTTTAAGTGCGAGCTTTGTTGCCGAAACGGAATTACAGCCGTGCGCTATATTGGCAAACGGTCCACCGTGAACAAATGCGGGCGTGCCCTCAAGAGTCTGCACAAGGTTCGGCTTAAAGGCATCCTTCAAAAGCGCCGTCATAGCACCGACCGCCTTAAGGTCCTTTGCGGTAACGGGCTTATCGTCATATGTGTAGCCGACGATTATTTTCCCGAGACGCTCCTTTAAATCGGAAAGCGAGCTTGCAAGGCAAAATACAGCCATAATTTCACTTGCGACGGTAATGTCAAATCCGTCCTCACGCGGAACGCCGTTCACCCTGCCGCCGAGTCCGCCAACAACAAAACGAAGCTGACGGTCGTTCATATCAACACAGCGCTTCCAGGTGATTTTTTTAACGTCAATACCGAGGGAGTTCCCCTGCTGAATGTGATTGTCGAGCATAGCCGCCAAAAGGTTGTTAGCCGCGCCTATTGCGTGAAAATCGCCCGTAAAATGAAGGTTAATATCCTCCATTGGTACAACCTGCGCATATCCGCCGCCGGCTGCGCCGCCCTTAACACCGAACACCGGTCCCAAGGAGGGCTCGCGCAAAGCAACGGTAACGCTTTTTCCTATTTTTGAAAGTCCGTCGGCAAGACCTATTGTAGTGGTGGTTTTGCCCTCGCCCGCAGGTGTGGGCGTAATGGCGGTAACAAGAACAAGCTTTCCGTCCTTACGGTCACTGTCCTTTAAAAACGAGGGATCTATTTTTGCTTTGTACTTGCCGTATTGCTCAAAAGAGTCTTCGGGAAGCCCCGCTTTTGCGGCAATTTCCGTAATCGGTCGCATTTCACACTGCTGTGCTATTTCAATATCCGTTAAATATGCCATACTTTCCTCCGCTTATTTAAAGTATTTTACGGCGGCTTCAAACATTTTTATATCGTAGTCGCCCAAAACGTTTTTGTAAAGACCGCTTCCCTTGCGCTCGCTGTGACCCATTTTACCGAAAACTCTGCCGTCGGGCGAGGTTATACCTTCAATGGCGTACATCGAATCGTTCGGGTTAAAGTGAACGTCACTTGTTGCATTACCGTCAAAATCAACATACTGTGTGGCAATTTGACCGTTTTCGGCAAGCTTTTTAATAAGCTGTTCACTTGCAAGGAATCTGCCCTCGCCGTGTGAAATCGGCACATTGTAAATATCGCCGACATTTGTAAGCGAAAGCCACGGAGATTTGTTCGAAGCTATGCGCGTTCTTACAATGCGCGACTGGTGGCGTGCTATTGTGTTAAAGGTAAGCGTCGGGCAGGTCTCGTCGGTATCTATAATTTTGCCGTAGGGCACAAGTCCGAGCTTTATAAGCGCCTGGAAGCCGTTGCAAATACCGCACATTAAGCCGTCTCTTTCTTCAAGAAGGCTTGTAACGCCCTCTTTAACCGAGGCGTTGCGGAAGAATGCCGTAATAAACTTACCGCTTCCGTCTGGCTCGTCGCCACCCGAGAAGCCACCGGGGATAAATATCATCTGTGCTGTTTTAAGCTCGTTTGAGAAGCGCTCAATGCTTCTTTGAATGCCCGAAGCGGAAAGGTTGTTAATTACAATAATTTCGGGATCTGCACCGGCATCACGCATTGCTTTCGCGCTGTCGTACTCGCAGTTTGTGCCGGGGAACGCGGGAATAAGAACCTTCGGCTTTGCGCATTTTACGGCGGGTGATGTGTAGCTTACCGCTTTATAATCGAAATTCTTTATGGGCGCATTGCTGTCTTTTATGTTACAGCTGTAAACGCCCTCAAGCTTATTTTCGTACAAAGAAAGAATTTCTCCGTATGAAACCGCTTCGTTTTTAAAGGTAAACATACCGTCATTTGTTATAACGCCTATTTTCTTTTCGGGAAGCTCTTCACCCGACTCCACAATAAACGAGCCGTAGGAATAGCCGAATATATCGTCAATCGAAAGAGAATCGTCAAGCTTAAAGCCGAAACCGTTGCCGAAGGCTGATTTCATTACAGCCTCCGCTACGCCGCCCAAGGTGGGTGTGTAGCACGAAACAGCCTTACCCTCTCTTAAAAGAGCGGTAACCTTACCGAATACCGAAAGAAGCGATTCTGTTTTCGGAAGTCTTGTTTTTTCATCATATTCGGGGCTTATCATGTAAACACCGTTGCCGCTCTTTTTAAATTCGGGTGATACGATATCGTCTGTTTTTGAAGTTGTTACGGCAAACGACACAAGCGTCGGCGGAACGTCAAGGCTTTCGAACGAGCCGCTCATGGAGTCCTTACCGCCTATTGCGCCAATAGAAAGCTCCTTTTGCGCTTTAAATGCGCCGAGAAGTGCCGCAAGCGGCTTGCCCCAACGCTTGCCGTCCGTTCCGGGTTTTTCGAAATATTCCTGGAAGGTAAGGTATGCATCCGAGAACTCCGCGCCCGTTGCAATAAGCTTTGATACGGATTCGACAACCGCAAGATATGCGCCGTGATACGGGCTTTTTTCCGTAATAAACGGGTTGTAGCCCCACGCCATAAGAGAGCAGTCGTTTGTGTGCTTTTTCTCAACGGAGATTTTTTGAACCATTGCCTGTATGGGCGTAAGCTGATTTTTACCGCCGAAGGGCATAAGCACCGTGCCCGCGCCTATTGTTGAGTCAAAGCGTTCGGAAAGTCCGCGCTTTGAGCATACGTTAAGATCGGAGGCAAGCTTTTTAAAGTTCTCCGAGAACGAGCCGTCTTTGCTTTCGTTATAATCGGCAGCTGCCGCGGGAGTTACCGTAATATGCTTTTCGGCACCGTTCGAATTTAAGAATTCGCGGCTTATGTCAACTATTTTTTTGCCGTTCCAATTCATTACAAGGCGCGGCTCTTCTTTTACAACGGCAACAACGCACGCGTTAAGGTTTTCTTCATTTGCAAGCTTTAAAAACGCCTCTGCGTTTTCGGGTTCTACAACAACTGCCATACGCTCCTGCGACTCGCTTATGGCAAGCTCCGTGCCGTCAAGACCCTCGTACTTTTTCGGTACTGCGTTAAGGTCGATTTCAAGACCGTCCGCAAGCTCGCCTATCGCAACGGAAACGCCGCCCGCACCGAAGTCGTTACAGCGCTTAATCATACGCGTAGCTTCACCGTTTCTGAAAAGCCTTTGAAGCTTGCGTTCCTCGGGCGCATTGCCCTTTTGAACCTCTGCGCCGCACGTCTCAACGGAGCGAGTGTTGTGCGCCTTCGAAGAGCCCGTAGCGCCGCCTATACCGTCACGACCCGTACTGCCGCCGAGAAGTATTACAACGTCTCCCGGGGCGGGAACTTCACGACGGACGTTTTCTTCGGGAGCGGCTGCCACAACAGCGCCTATTTCCATACGTTTTGCGGCGTAGCCCGGGTGATAAATTTCATCTACAATGCCGGTTGCAAGTCCTATCTGATTGCCGTATGACGAATAGCCGCCCGCGGCAGTCGTTACGATTTTTCTTTGCGGAAGCTTTCCGGGAATCGTTTCGCCGACGGGTTTCGTCGGGTCTGCCGCACCCGTTACGCGCATTGCGCCGTAAACATAAGCTCTGCCCGAAAGCGGATCGCGAATAGCACCGCCGATGCAGGTAGCCGCACCGCCGAACGGCTCGATTTCCGTCGGGTGATTGTGCGTTTCGTTTTTGAACAGAAGAAGCCACGGCTCTTTAACACCGTCCGCCTCGATTTCTATTTTTACGGTGCAGGCGTTAATTTCCTCGGATTCGTCAAGCTTCGGAAGCTTTCCGTGCGCCTTAAGATATTTAACGGCAACGGTTGCAATATCCATAAGGCAAACGGGCTTTGTGCGTCCGAGCTCGGTTCTTACTTCAATATACTCGTCGTAAGCACTCTGCAAAAGCTCATCCTCGAACTTAACATCATCAATAACCGTTAAAAACGTAGTGTGACGGCAGTGATCCGACCAATACGTATCAATCATTCTTATTTCCGTAATGGTGGGCTCTCTGCCCTCTTTTTTAAAGTAGCTTTGGCAAAATGCGATATCGTCGCTGTCCATGGCAAGTCCCATATCATTGACAAAGCTCTTGAGACCGTTTTCGTCAAGGCTCAAAAAGCCGTCAAGTGTTTTAACTGCCACGGGAATTTCGTAATCGGCTTCAAGCGTTTCGGGCTTTGAAAGCGAAGCCTCACGCGCTTCAACCGGGTTAATTACATATTTTTTGATTTCGTTTATATCATTCTCGGAAAGCTCGCCGTAAAGCGCATACACCTTTGCCGAACGAACAGTGGGACGCTCGCCCTGCGAAATAATCTGAATGCACTGTGCGGCACTGTCGGCACGCTGATCGAACTGCCCGGGAAGATACTCCACGGCAAAAACATACGCGCCGTCGCACTCAAGCTCCCCCGAAACTATGTCAAGCTGAGGCTCGGAAAAAACCGTACCTACGGAATAATCGAAAAGCTCCTTCGTGATGTTTTCCGCATCGTAGCGGTTAATAACTCTTACATCGCTTAAGCCTTTTATTCCGAGAAGCCCTCTTGCGTCCGAAAGAAGCGACTTTGCTTCATTTGCAAGCTCCTTTTTCTTTTCAACAAATACTCTGTAAACCATTTATTCAGCCTCCGCGCTTAATGCTTTTGCACCTATGTCGGTGCGGTAATATCGGTTGTCAAAATGAATTTTTTCTGCCTTTTCGTATGCGCCGTCAACAGCTTCCTTTAAGGTGCTTCCGAGAGAAACAACACCCAAAACTCTGCCGCCGCTTGTAACGAGCTTTTCATCCTTGATTGAAGCACCCGCAACGAAAACATCCGAAGAAACCCCGTCGGGAATATTTATTTCAAAACCCTTTTCGTATGACGACGGATAGCCCTTTGAAGCCATTATAACACAGCAGGCGTTTTCATCCGAGAACTCGACATTTATTTCCTCAAGGCGTTCTTTTGTAACAGCCGTCATAATGCTTAAAAGATCCGTTTTCAAAAGCGGTAAAACAACCTGGGTTTCGGGGTCACCGAAGCGGCAGTTGTATTCGATTACCTTAGGTCCTTTTTCTGTGAGCATAAGACCGAAATAAAGACAGCCCTTAAAGGTGCGCCCTTCCTCATTCATTGCACGAATTGTCGGAAGGAATATTTTTTCCGTGCATTCCTTTGCAATTTCTTTTGTGTAATAGGGGTTGGGAGCTACAGTCCCCATACCGCCCGTATTAAGACCCGTATCGCCGTCACCGGCACGCTTATGGTCCATTGAAGAAACCATCGGCACGAGAGTTTTTCCGTCCGTAAACGAAAGCACCGAAACCTCAGGACCTGTTAAAAACTCTTCTATAACAATACTGTCGCCGCTTTTGCCGAATTTTCTTTCTGTCATAATGGAGCTTACTGCGCTTACCGCTTCTTCTCTTGTGGCAGCTATAATAACGCCTTTACCGAGAGCGAGCCCGTCTGCCTTAATAACAGTGGGAAGCGGCGCTGTTTTAACGTATTCGAG
>CAZRXQ010000062.1:0-6303 GCA_964604065.1 uncultured Eubacteriales bacterium
GCCTTATGCAGTCCGCGCCGCCCGTTAACGTATCGCTTATGTAAAACCACGGAACCATACCGGCGATAAGCCACAGTATGTACGGCATATCGCTTACGTCTTTTCCGCTTCTTAAGCCTATTTCAATCGCAAACCAATAAACGAATATTGTAACAACCGGCTTAATAACCGCCCACGCCCATCCGAGCGCCGCGCCGGAATATGTCTTCTTAAGGTCCGCAACCGAAAGCTTTGCTATTTGCGGGATGTTTTCGCGGTGCTCTCTTAAGTTGAGCCCTATAAGCTTAAAATAGCTTGTAACTGCATTCATATAAGATTCTCCTGTATTTTTTTTACGATTCTTTCGGTATTTTTCGTATCCGCATTTAAAACCGAAATATTTAAAAACCGCTTTTGTGCCTCAAACGGATAATTGCCGCTTTCCATAACAGCGTAAATATCACCGAAGCTTTTAAAAGCTATTTCGGGCAGCTCCTTTTGCGGGTTAAAATAAAGCCCGCGCTCGGTTTCGTAATCCTCAATGTCATATGTATAAAAGAAGAGCGGCTTATTTGTAAGCGCGGCTTCCGCGGCGCACGCCGAATAATCGGTAATTATAAAATCGGCAAGCGGGAAAATGTCAAAAACACACCTATCTATATTAATAACATTCTCGGGAAGCTCGTGCTTTTTGTCAACATCGTGAATTTTCACAATAAGGTTGTACTTTGAAAAATCAACCGTATTTAAAATATCATCAAGGAAAAATCTGCCGCTTGCCCTGAAGGTGGGCGCATAAAGAATGTTCTTTTTGCCGTTTAAAACTGCGGGGAATTCTTCCGTTATTTCCCGGGTGCGGCGTTTTTTCTCCTCGCCGCCGTCAAGAATATAGTCAACACGGGGCATTCCGAGGACGGAGATTTTTTCTTTCGGATAGCCGAACGCTTTTGAATAAAGAGTTCTTGCGGTCTCGGACGGAGCAGTAATTACGTCGTAATTTTTATGCATACAAAGAAGCCTTGCGGTCTCTTTTCTTTGACCGCCCTCTGTTCCGAGAGACATAAGTCCGAATTTTTTAAGTCCCCCAAGAGCGTGCCAAATCTGCATAACGGTTAAGCTTTTTCTGTGCTTCAAAACAGAAACGGCTACGTTGTACGTATCCGCAATACAGTACGACGCAGTGGAGAGCAGTACCATACTTTTAAATGTGAATATAACCGTTTTCAAAAAAGATACGTCTTTACTCGAAAGAAGCCTGCAAAGTGTAACGACCTCGTATTCGGGAAGTGTTTTTTCAAGCTCGTCCTTCAAAAGCCGAAAATCAAGCGGAACTGTATCGGATTCTCTCGAAAGCATTACTATCCGTTTTTTTTGCGGAAAAAGCTTCATAAAAAAGTAAAGAAGCCTTAAAAATGCAATTCCGAGCTTAATAATAAGCGTTTTCATTATAATCTACCGCCGAAATTTATTTTTTGCAGTGAACTATCGCAACTCGCTTTTGGAATTGGCAGATAACCTCGTAATTGATTGTTCCCGTAAGCTCGGCAAGCTGTTCGGGTGTAATCGTATTTTCACCGTCCGTGCCCAAGACAGTAACCTCGTCGCCGACACGTACGTCTTTAAGCCCCGTTACGTCTACCATAAGCTGGTCCATACAAACTCTGCCTATAATAGAAGCCGCCTTGCCGTTAATAAGCACCTTGCCTTTATTCGAAAGCGCTCTCTGATAGCCGTCGGCATAGCCTATGCAAACCGTTGCAATGCGCGTTTTTCCCTTTGTAAAATAAGTATGACCGTAGCTTACACCCGTACCCTCGGGCACTTCTTTAATATGTGTAACGTGGCTTACTATTCTCATGGCAGGCTTTAAATCAACACTGCCGTCGTTCACCCATTCCTCGGGGTAAAGTCCGTACATTATTATCCCCAGGCGCACCATATCGTATTGGGCACAGCCCGTCAAAAGACCTGCGCTGTTACATATATGCTTTATGGGTATATTAACACCGCGACCTTCGAGCATTTCGCAAAAATCGGCAAACAGCTTTTGCTGAGCGTTGACCGACGTTCTGTCGAGGCTGTCCGCACACGCAAAATGGCTGAAAAGCCCTTCCACGGTAATGTTCGGAAGCTCTGTTATGCGCTTTACCGTATCGGCACTCTCGCTGTCGCAAAAGAATCCTATGCGGGACATTCCCGTATCCACGGCAATGTGAACGACCGCCGTTTTGTTAAGACGCTGTGCCGCTTTTGAAATTTCCACGGCATCGTCATAATTAAAAACGGTTTGCGTAATATCGTTTTCTATTATCGTTTCGTACTGAAACGGCGATGTATACGAAAGAATAAGCACGGGCTTTTTTATACCCGCTTTTCTAAGCTCAAGCGCCTCGCCCAATTCGGCTATGGCAAAATAATCGACATCGTTTTGAATGTCACGCGCAACCTCAACGGCGCCGTGTCCGTAAGCATCCGCCTTAACAACGGCAAGAACCTTAACACCGTCGTTAATTTTCTTTTTAAGCTCTTTTAAGTTATGCTCTATTGCCGAAAGGTCAATTTCGGCATATGTGCGGTAATACTCAACCGGCTTTTTATTGTCATTCATACTATCACTCTCACCGACTATAATACCACATTAAGGAAAAATATACAATACCCTTAATAATATACAATTTAAAATATTCGAATATTTCCGAATGTTTACAATTTATATTTATATTTCCCCTTGTTTACGTCGGCATATTATGTTAGAATAATCTATATTTATCAAAAGAGGTTGTTTGTGTGTTTAAGCCGCTGTACATATACATTTCCGAGCTTGGCTTTTTTGCCGTCGGACTTTTAAAAAGCTTTGCTCTTCGCATAATAAAGCACCTTAAGGAGACCTTTCGTCCGCTTAAGGATAAGCGCAAAAGCGCAAAAAGGCTCGCCGTCAGAGCTTGTGCCGTTGTTCTTATAATAACCGCAATAAGCACGGCAAGCTTTCACGCGCTTTCGCAAAGCCGTCGCGTTGATGCGATATCCGTAACACTTGACGGCGAAAAGCTTACAACTCTCCCCTCCGCCGCGGAGCTTGACATAGCAAAAGCGCTCGTATTTAACGAAACGGGCGGCACGCAGTCTCTCGACATTTCGTATACCGACACGAAAACAGATGCCGCGAATATAGAAACCACCGACGAAGCCTTTGAAAAAATAATGTCCCGCGCCTTCCCCGATTTTGAGCGCGTTTGTCAGATTTCAATAGGCAACGAGGCTCTTTGCTGTGTGCGTGATTCAACTTCGGCAAAGGCTGTTTTGGAAGAAGTCTTGGACGAATACAAAAAGCAGTACCCCGCTGCCACTGTTTCGTTTTCAAGCGAAATAACATTTTCGTATAAATATGAAAAAACCGACAGCGAAAACATCTGGAGCACGGAAAAGCTCAGACTTATGATTAAAACGCTCGGGCTTATAACTCCGCGCCACGTCGAATGCGAAAAAACGCTTTCCGACCTCGATTACGACACCGTCGAAATCGAAACGAATCAGCTTTTCATAGGCGACTCGAGAGTACGAAGAGAAGGAAAGAACGGACAGGAGTACGTTATAGATATAGTTACCTACAACGGCGACAAAAAGGTTCTTTCTCAGCACCTTACAAGTCTTACCGTAACACAGCCCGTTTCGCAGGTTATAGAGCGCGGCATGAGAGCGGAAAGCCTCTCTATGGGCTCGTACACCGTTACACAAACAAAGGGCTACTTCTGCTGGCCCGTTGTCGGACTTTACACGGTAACCTCCACCTTCGGTGACAGAGACCTCGGATATCATCACGGAATAGATATTTCCGGCGCCGGTGCGGAAGGCTCGCTTGTTGTTGCGGGCGCTTCGGGCACGGTTGTGGCGGCAGGCTGGAGCACCACGGGCTATGGCAATTACGTTTTAATAGACCACGGAAACGGCATAGAAACACTCTACGGTCATATGCTCGACAACTCACTTTCCGTTTCAAAGGGAGACACCGTTTACAAGGGTCAGGCAATAGGCAGAGTCGGCGACACCGGCTGGTCCTTCGGCGAGCACCTTCACTTTGAAGTAAGAATCAACGGCGTCAGAGTAGACCCCGCAAGATACATAGGACTTTCGTAATGAATATAACGGTAATCGCCTTAGGGCGTCTTAAAGAAGATTATTTGAAAAGCGCCGTAAACGAATATTCGAAAAGAATTTCGCCTTACGGAAAGCTTACTTTAACCGAGCTTTCGCCGCAAAAGCTTTCGGACTCTCCGAGCGAAGCCGAAATTAACGCGGCGCTTTCAAAGGAAGCCGACGAGATTTTTAAAAAAATCCCCTCGAACGCATACGTTATATCACTTTGCGTTGAAGGTGTGAAAAAATCAAGCGAGGCTTTGGCGGCTCAATTCAAAAAATGTGCTCTTTCGGGAAAAAGCAATATTGTTTTTATTATAGGAAGCTCCTACGGGCTTACCCCTTCGGTAAAGGAAAAAAGCGACCTTAAGCTGTCGTTTTCCGATATGACCTTCCCGCATCAGCTTATGCGCGTTATGCTTCTCGAACAGATTTACAGAGCATTCCAAATTAACTCAAACGGAAAATATCACAAATAACGGGAGATTTTTATGACACTTTGCGATATGTGTGCAAATTATTGCTATGACGAAGAGTACGACGAATATTATTGCGATATAAATCTGGACGAGGATGAATATCTCCGCTTTTTATCCGCCTCGAACGACAACTGCCCTTACTACAAAAACGGCGATGAGTACGAGGTAGTAAGGCATCAGAATTAATTTTAAACCTTCCCTCATCCACAACGGGGCTGTGAAAAAACGCTTGTTTTTCCACAGCCCCGTTTCGACATTATTCTGCGCCGTGCACCGGCAATATTAAATAAACATCGCAAGAAAATGCGGAACAGTGAGCTTTTTACCTGACACTCCCACATTGCCGCCGATAAGCTTGAGTGCGACGGAAGGCGAAAACTCTTCCGAAAACGAATCAAGGGATTTAGTTGCGGCGTTACCGGCTTTCACTTCTATCGGAATTACCTCGCCGTTTTTTTCTATTATAAATTCAAGCTCTGAGTTGTCCCCGTTTTTGTAATAATGAAGTGTATATCCGTTCTTCACAAGTGTTTCGGCAACAAAATTTTCGTATATTCCGCCTTTTGCAAAACCTTTGAGCGTTGAATTCAAAAGTGCCTGCTTGGTGGCAAAGCCGAACATTGCAAGCAAAAGACCTGTATCGGCAATATAAAGCTTAAACTCATTTTCTTTTTCGTACGCTTTAAGCGGAAGAGTCGGAAGCGTTGTATTGTAGCAAATATAAGCCATATTCGCATCGCGAAGCCATTGCACGCTATCGCCGAATTTTCGGGCGGTAGCCTTGTGTTCCACCTCGGAATACTTGAATTTTTTATTTTCCTTGGCAAGCTGTCGCGGTATGCTGTCGTAGCACTTTCTGACCTTTACCTTTTCTGCACCCTTTGCGTGCTGAGAAATATCATCTTCATAAGAGGACAGTATCTTATCCTGAATCTCCTGCACCTTACCGAAATCCTTGAATTCGGCAAAGCTCGCAACCACTTCCGGCATTCCACCTACAACAAGATATTCCCGAAGAAGTGTTTCGAATTTTTCGTGGATTTCAGGCGGAACTTTTTCTCTCGAAGTATAAAAGCTTTTAAGATAATCTATTGTTTCGTCGGTATAGCCGTAAGCCCACAAAAACTCTTCGAAATCCATAGAGTACATCACTACAGACTTTTCATAACCCACGGGAACAGACTCCACCGGCTCCACATCACCGTCATCATCCTTGCCGTATGAAAGACCGAGGAGAGAGCCCGAGGCGATAACATCGTAACGCCCGTCCTCCGCAAGAAATTTTAAAGCCGTACGCGCTCCCGCACATTTTTGTATCTCATCAAGAAATATAAGTGTTTTACCCGGAATAAGCTTTACGCCGGGAATGTTAGCGGTCATTCTTTTATATATTTCTTCCGCAGTTTTATCGCCTTCGAAAATAACCTTCAGACTTTTTTGCTCGTGAAAATTAATTTCAACAAAGCTTTCATATTCGTTTTTTCCGAACGCTCTTATAAGATAAGTTTTTCCGACCTGCCTTGCACCTTTAATTAAAAGACACTCTTTTTTGGCTTCGTCGTTCTTCCACGCAAGCAATGTGTCGTACATTTTGCGTTTTAACATAAAAATCGCCTCGTTTTCGAAATATATCGTACCATATTATCTGCGCTTTGTCAACGGTTATGCATATTTTAGGATATTGCAAAATGTAAAAAATGCATATTTTAGG
>CAZRXQ010000063.1:0-6284 GCA_964604065.1 uncultured Eubacteriales bacterium
AGCAGATCGAGGAATACGGTCTTGAGCCGTTTATTTCGCACTGCAAGGAGAGCGTTTGGAAATACAAGGGTATGTGGGAGGATTTTTCGCGTACAGTCGGCTTTTGGGCTGATATGGACGACCCGTATGTAACATACCACAATTCTTATATAGAGTCCGAGTGGTGGGCATTAAAGCAGATTTACGAGAAAAATCTTCTTTACAAGGGCTTTAAAATAGTTCCTTATTGCCCGCGTTGCGGAACTCCGCTTTCGTCTCACGAAGTAGCACAGGGCTACAAGACCGTTAAGGAGCGTTCGGCAGTTGTTCGCTTTAAGGTCGCGGGTGAGGACGCGTACTTCCTTGCATGGACCACAACTCCGTGGACTCTTCCGTCGAACGTTGCGCTTTGCGTAAACCCCGACGATACATATTGCAAGGTTAAAGCGGCAGACGGCTTTACCTACTATATGGCAGAGGCGCTTCTTTCGAAGGTTCTCGGAAAGCTTTCGGAAGACGAGACTGAGGCTTACACCGTTCTTGAAAGCTTCCCCGGAAAAGCTCTTGAATACAAAGAGTACGAGCCGCTTTTCTCTTACGTTAAGCCCCTTTGCGACAAGCAGAATAAAAAGGCTTTCTTTGTAATGTGCGATTCGTATGTTACCATGACAGACGGTACGGGTATTGTTCACTGCGCACCCGCCTTCGGTGAGGACGACGCGAGAGTCGGCAGAAAATACGACCTTCCGTTTGTACAGCTTGTTGACGGCAAGGGCGAAATGACAGAGCCCACACCGTATAAGGGCACATTTGTAAAGGATGCCGACAAGCTTGTTCTTGTTGACCTCGAAAAAGCGGGACTTCTTTTCGACGCTCCCAAATTCGAACACGAATATCCGCATTGCTGGCGTTGCTCTACTCCGCTTATTTACTACGCTCGCGAGTCGTGGTTTATTAAGATGACGGCTGTTAAGGACGACCTTATAAGAAACAACAATACAATCAACTGGATTCCCGAGAGCATCGGCAAGGGTCGCTTCGGCGATTGGCTTGAAAATGTTCAGGATTGGGGACTTTCGCGTAACCGCTATTGGGGTACTCCGCTTAATATCTGGGAGTGCGAATGCGGTCACCGTCACGCCATAGGCTCTATTGAGGAGCTTAAGAGCATGAGTGACAATTGCCCCGACGACGTTGAGCTTCACAGACCTTTTATTGATTCGGTTACAATAAAATGCCCCGAGTGCGGCAAACAGATGCATCGCGTTCCCGAGGTTATAGACTGCTGGTTCGACTCCGGTGCAATGCCCTTTGCACAGCATCACTACCCCTTCGAAAACAAAGAGCTTTTCGAATCGCAGTTCCCGGCGGACTTTATTTCCGAGGCTGTTGATCAGACAAGAGGCTGGTTCTATTCGCTTCTTGCGATTTCCACTCTTATTTTCAACAAAGCACCGTACAAAAACGTTATAGTTTTAGGTCACGTTCAGGATGAAAACGGACAGAAGATGAGTAAATCCAAGGGTAATGCAGTAGACCCGTTCGATGCACTTGAAGCGTACGGTGCAGATGCCATTCGTTGGTACTTCTACACAAATTCCGCACCGTGGCTTCCGAATCGTTTCCACGGAAAGGCCGTTGTTGAGGGACAGCGCAAGTTTATGGGTACGCTTTGGAACACATACGCATTCTATGTGCTTTATGCGAATATTGATAATTTCGACCCCACCGGGTTTAAGCTTTCGGAGTGCAAGCTTACCGTTATGGACAAATGGCTTCTTTCAAAGCTTTACTCCACGGTAGAGGCTGTTGACTCCTTCCTTGCGGATTACAAAATCCCCGAGGCGGCAAAGGCTCTTCAGGACTTTACCGACGAAATGAGCAACTGGTATGTTCGCCGCGGCAGAGAGCGCTATTGGGTTCAGGGTATGACCGACGACAAAACGGCGGCATATATGACGCTTTACACCGCGCTTACGGTAACGGCAAAAACAGCCGCACCTATGATTCCGTTTATGGCAGAGGCTATTTACCGCAACCTTGTATGCAGTGTTGACAAAAACGCACCCGAAAGCGTTCACCTTTGCGATTTCCCGACGGTTCTTCCGGAGTATATAGATAAGAATCTCGAAAAGGATATGGACGAGGTTGTTGATATTGTTGTTCTCGGCAGAGCCGCAAGAAACGGCTCGAACATCAAAAACCGTCAGCCGCTTAACACCATGTATGTTCAGTGCGAAAAGAAGGTTGAAGGCTACTTCGGCGATATTATCCGCGAGGAGCTTAATGTTAAAAACGTTGATTTTGTGACGGATGCGGGAATGCTTGTTTCTTATGTATTCAAGCCCCAGCTTAAAACTCTCGGACCGAAGTTCGGTAAGCAGCTCGGCGAAATAAGAAATGCACTTGCGCTTCTTCCGAGCGAGGCTAAGCAGCAGCTTGACAGGGACGGCAAAATCACTCTTACGCTTTCTACCGGCGATATTGAGCTCGGTGCGGAAGACATACTCATTGAAACAAAGCAGAAGGAGGGCGTATTTACCGTATCCGACAAGGGTGTTACGGTAGCACTTGATACAACGCTTACTCCGGAGCTTATTGAAGAGGGCTTTGTTAAGGAGCTTATAAGCAAGATTCAGACAATGCGTAAGGAATCCGACTTTAATGTTACGGACAGAATTTCGGTAACTTTAGGCGGAAGCGACAAGCTCTTCGACATTGCAAAGAAAAACGAAAAAGCTATTTCTTCCGTTGTTCTTTCCGATGAAATTCTTTCGGGCGACGGCGAGAAGGAATGGGATATAAACGGTGAGAAGGTTACACTTTCCGTAAGGAGAGCTAAATGAAGCTTAGTAAGAAAAACACCGTTTTAGTCAGCTTTATGCTGTTTTCTCTGTTTTTCGGTGCGGGCAATCTTATTTTCCCGCCGTTTCTCGGGCAAAATGCAGGCGGCAGTACGCCGCTTGCAATGCTCGGATTTATAATAACGGCTGTGGTGCTTCCCGTTTTGGGAGTAGCGGTCGTTGCGCGCTTCGACGGTCTTGACCGTTTGGGTCAGAACGTGGGAAAAAAGTTTTCGATTGTGTTTACGCTTTTGATTTATCTTTCAATAGGTCCGGGTCTCGGTATCCCCAGAGCCGCCTCCGTGCCGTTTGAAATGGCAGTTGCGCCGTATCTTCCCGAGGGTGCAAACACAACCGTCTTTATGCTTATTTATTCGCTCGTGTTTTTCGCGGTGGCACTGTGGCTTTGTATGACACCGGGAAAGCTTGTTAAGCGCATAGGCAATTTTTTAACTCCCGCGCTTTTAATACTTCTTGTGTTCCTTTTTATAAGCTACGTTATAAAGGGAGACATAAACATAGCCGAGGCTACGGGAGGCTACGAGACTTCGGCGTTTTTAAAGGGCTTTACCGAAGGCTACAACACAATGGACACCATAGCCGCCTTGAATTTCGGGCTTGTTATCGCAACCGCGCTTGAAAGCTTCGGAATTACCGACAAGGGCGACAAGGTTAAAACCACCGTTCGCACGGGAATTTTCGCCGGCGGCATTTTGGCGGCGCTTTATGTTATGCTTTCGTTTATGGGAATGGGAAGCTCGGGCGTTTACGAGGTTGCGGAAAACGGTGCGTGGACTCTTCGCTGTATAGTTAAAGATGTTTTCGGTTCTCCCGGAGCGATTCTTTTGGCGGCGATTTTCACGCTTGCGTGTCTTACAACGTGCGTAGGACTCATAAACTCAATTTCCGAATATTTTTCAAAGCTTTTCAAAAAAGTTTCTTACAGGGCGTGGGTATTCATAATAACGGGCTTTTCGTTTGTTGTGTGCAATCTCGGACTGAATACTATTTTAAGCATTTCCGTTCCGATTTTGAACGCCATATACCCCGTTTCAATAGTTCTTATAATTTTGGGACTCAGTCACGGACTTTGGAAATCAAACAGGCTAACATATCCGCTTACGGTTTTCGGCACGGCTTGCGTGAGTGTTGTGTATTCCCTTGAGGAAGCAGGGCTTTCTTTGGGCGTGTTGGGTAACGCCTTTTCGCGACTGCCGCTTTATGCGGACGGCTTCGGTTGGGTAACGGTTGCGGCTGTAATGCTTCTTTTGAGCGTGCTTTTGAATTTGATTTTTAAAAATAAAAAAGAGAAAACAGAACAAAAACAACTTAATAAGGTATAAATTAAGACTCCTTTGAAAATATATATCATATACGATATTTTTTCAAAGGAGTTTTTATATGTCTAACAAATATGAGGGCACTAAAACCGAAAAGAATCTTATGGCGGCATTTGCGGGTGAGTCGCAGGTGCGAAACAAGTATACTTACTTTGCTTCCGTTGCCAAAAAAGAGGGCTTTGAGCAGATAGCCGAAATATTTTTAAGAACAGCCGACAACGAAAAAGAGCACGCAAAGCTTTGGTTTAAGGAGCTCGGCGGGCTGAACGGCACTGCCGAAAACCTCGTTGCCGCCGCCGACGGTGAAAATTACGAATGGACCGATATGTACGCAGGCTTTGCCGACGATGCCGAAAAGGAGGGCTTTTTTGAGCTTGCCGCAAAATTCAGGCTTGTGTCGGAGGTTGAAAAAGCACACGAGGAGCGCTACAGAAAGCTTATTCACAACGTGGAATTCGCCGAGGTATTCAAAAAGTCGAGCGTAAAGCTTTGGGAATGCCGCAACTGCGGTCACATAATAATAGGCGAAAAAGCTCCGCAGGTTTGCCCGGTATGCGAGCACCCGCAAAGCTTTTTCGAAATTAAAGCGGAAAATTATTGATATAAGGTGTGCAGTTCGATAACCGCAACCGATTTAAGGTTCGCGAAGTAAGAATGCCATATACAGAGGAAGCGTTAAAAGGTTTTCGGCTCTGCCCACGTTGTAATCGCCGAGCTTAATTGCACTTTTTACGTGATATTTTTCCGGGTGCTTGAGGATGGTTTTTGTGCTTTTGGTATTGCCTGTTGAAGCTTTAACCTCCACAAGCGTGCATTCGCCTTTGTACCGAATAACAAAATCCACCTCTAACCCCGAGTCCTTGTGATAATAATAGAGCTTACGCCCCATTTTGGCAAAGATATCGGCAATGAGATTTTCGAAAACAGCACCTTTGTATGCATAAAGATTTCCCTGTAGAATGTCATACTGTGTTCCGTCTTCAAGCATACTGACAAACAAGCCCATATCACGCATATATACCTTAAATGTATCTTCTTCGGCATTGCCGTCTAACGGCAGTGCCGTTATTGAAAGATTGTAGCAACGGGAAATAATACCGGCATCCTCGATCCATTGCAGACTTCCCGCATACCTTGCGGCGGTTGAACCTTTTTTTACAACGGAATAACGGAATTTTTTGTTTTCTTTGGCAAGCTGACGGGGGATGGATTGGAAGCATTCTTTAATATATGCTTTATCGCTGTTTTCGGCGTGCTTTACCATATCGTCCTCATAAGAACGGACAATGTCACGCTGTATTCGCAATACCTCGTCCATTTGCTTTGTGCTTACAAAGGTTTGAACCGCATCCGGCATACCGCCTACGACGGTATATTGCAATAAAAGTCCGCGCATACGGTTGTGAAGAGCTTCCGGTACGGGCTGTTCTGTTTCAAGGCAGCTTTGAAGCATTGAAATAACGGGAGGCTCAATGCCGTTTGCCCACAGGAATTCTTCAAAATCAAGCGGATACATATCAATTACGGTTTCAAAGCCTACCGGGACGGATTTCGGTTCTTTGCCGTAGCCCTTTACTCCGAGTAAAGAGCCTGTTCCGATTACGTCGAATCTTCCGTCAAGATAAAAAAACTTGAGGGCGGTTCTTGCTTCCGGACAATCCTGAATTTCGTCCAGAACAAGCACGGTTTTTCCGGCTTCGAAAACGGCGTCCTTACCGAGCAAGGCGGAAAGCAGCATAATAATATTGTCAATTTCCAAAGAACCCGCGAAAACGTCGGCGTAAGCGGGGTTTTCGAAAAAATTAAGATATACTACGTGCTTGTAGTTTTTCTTTGCAAAATCTAAAACGGAAGAGGTTTTTCCGCACTGGCGGCAGCCTTTTACAATAAGCGGCTTTTTATTCGGCAAATTTTTCCATTCAAGTAACCTTTCTTCGATTTTTCTTTTCAGCATTGCAATTCCTCCTTGCTTTTAAGGTCAGTATATCACATCACCACAACTTTTTCAAGGGACTTTTCGGTAAAAACGCAACTTTTTCAAACGACTTTTTTCGACATTGCGCAACTTTTTCAAGGGAGTTTTCGGGGTAACCGACAACTTTTTCAAGGGACTTTTTGAGTA
>CAZRXQ010000064.1:0-3353 GCA_964604065.1 uncultured Eubacteriales bacterium
GCTTCTACGTTAACGGCGGTGGCAGCCATTGTAAGGAAAGCGACGCATATAACGGCAACGCGTTTGTATGCGGTATTTACAAAACCGTAATAAGGCTTCTTTTGCGATTTTACAAGCTTTTTCATTCGCTCGTTAAAACGCTCGGAGAAAGTAAAGTCAATGTCGTTTTCATTTGCGGGGACGTGCTCGAATTCCGAGGATGCAGCCTCGCGGAAAGCGTTTTTAAAATCGTTTTTATTCATTGCTGTTATGTTCATCTCCTTTTTTGCCGAGCAAGCTCAAAAGCAGCTTTTTACCGCGAACCAGCTGCTGCTTGGTTGTCGATAAATTTTGATTAAGAGCTTTTGCGGTTTCGGGTGCTGTCATTTCCAAAACATAGTGACAGTACAATGCATCACGGTACTTTTCGTTCAACTGCTTAATAGCCTCGACTACTTTGTTGTATTCATACTTATCGCAAATTGCTTTAAGAAAAGTATCGTCGGATAAATCTTCAATATCCTCCGCTTCGTACTTTACAACTTTATCAAGAAACGCATTTTCTTTTTTCTTACTTTTGATTTTGTTAAGACAAGTGTTTTTGGTCGCTCTCAACAGATAGTTGCGCAAGTCCGTTTTGTTCTCGATTTTGCGAACAACGTTCCAATTTTTTTTGGCTATTCGCAGGAACACATCGCCGACGGCGTCTTCGGCGTCGCTTTCATTACCCAATACGGTAATAGCGCAAATGACCATTTGCTTTCTGTATGAGCGATATATATCCTCAAACAGGTTTTTGTCTTTATCATCATCAATATAGGTTAAACATAAAAAGGGCATTAAAACTTCCTCGCAGAGTCCTGCCTCCGTATATATAACAACTCAAACGGAGAAATAGGATACAAAAAAACGAAAAAAATTTTTAAAATTTTTAAAAATTTTCTTTTGTCGCTCAAACAGTGGGTAATCTAAGACTATATTATAACATTTTTCTGTCTTTATGTCAAATACTGTCGTACGGAAATTTTAAATTCTAAATTTCAAATTCGTCGGTTGCAGTCGGTTTCTCTAAAAAACACCTGCCCTAAAATGCAGGCAGGTGTTTGTGTTACATATTAAAGAGCTGTTACTATAGCCTTTGTATCTCTTGCGATTGCAAACTCTTCGTTTGTGGGAATAACGAAAACTCTTACGGGACAGCCGGGGAGGGTAAGCTCCGCTTCGTCGCCGTGAATTGTTTTGTTAAGCTCCTCGTCGATTTTAATTCCGAGGAAGGTGAGGTTTTTGCAAACGTCCGCTCTTAAATCGTCGCAGTTTTCGCCGATGCCGCCCGTGAAGGCAATGCAGTCAACGCCGTCCATTGCGGCAACATACGAACCGATGAATTTGCGAATCTGATACCACTGCATATCTCTTGCAAGCTTAGCTCTCTTGTTGCCCTCGGCGGCAGCCTTTTTAACCTCGCGGTCATCCGAATGAACGCCCGAAATGCCGAAAACACCGCTCTTTTTGTTCATTATGGTGTCCATCTCCTTGGGAGAGATGTTGTGCTTTTCCATAATATATGTAACGGCAGAGGGGTCAACGCCGCCGCAACGTGTGCCCATCATAAAGCCGTCAAGGGGAGTAAGTCCCATACTTGTGTCAAGCACCTTGCCGTCTTTAACGGCTGTAATGGAAGCGCCGTTTCCGAGGTGGCAGGTAATAAGCTTAAAGCTTTCAAGCGGCTTTTCCATAAGCTCTGCCGCTCTTGCGGAAACAAAGCGGTGAGATGTACCGTGTGCGCCGTAGCGGCGAATGTGGTCCTTCTCGTAATATTCGTAAGGAAGCGCGTACATATAGCTTGTTTCGGGCATTGTGCTGTGGAAGGCGTTGTCGAATACGGCAACCTGAGGTGTGTCGCCGAAAACGGCTTTACAGCAGTTAATACCCGTAATGTGTGCGGGATTGTGAAGGGGCGCAAGTGCGCTTAATTCGTCGATTCCTTTAATAACATCGTCGTTGATAAGAACGCTTTCTGTGAAGCGGTCGCCGCCCTGAACAACACGGTGACCTATAGCGCCGATTTCCGAAAGGTCGTCAATAACCTTTGTGTCGCCCGAGGTGAGTGCGTTTTTAACGATTTCAAAAGCTACGCTGTGGTCGGGAATGTCCACCGCCGTTTTGAACTGAGCACCGTTAATTGCCGAGCCTTTTGCGGAGCTGCTGCTTGTGCCGATAGCTTCGCAGATGCCTTTTGCGAGAACCTTCTCACCCTCCATATCGAAAAGCTGATACTTAAGAGAGGAGCTTCCGCAGTTAATTACGAGAATTTTCATAAAATACCTCCGTATATTTCCAAATAAGAAAATTAATTGACAAGATATTGTGTAAAATAGCTTTATATTACATTATAGCATTATTATTTGATTTTTCAAGTGCTTTTATCGAATTTCGAAGAAAGGGGCTTTTATGAATTACGGGGTCACGGCGGAGTTTAATCCGTTTCACAACGGACACAAATATCTTTTCGATTCGGTAAAATCCGAAGGCGATACACTTACAGCCGTTATGAGCGAGAGCTTTGTTCAGCGCGGCGAAACAGCTTCCTTCAGAACCTCTGCAAGAGTAAAGGCGGCGCTTTCGTGCGGGGCGGACCTTGTGCTGTCGCTTCCGCTTCCGTTTGCGATTTCAAGCGCAGAGGGCTTTTCGGGCGGTGCCGTGGAGCTTCTTTATAAAACAGGTGTTATAGATGCCCTTGCCTTCGGCTCGGAGTGCGGTGACGCTTCACTTCTCGAAGAATGCGCAAACGCGCTTCTTTCAAGAGATTTTGAAAAGGAAATGCTAAAAGAGCTTGAAAGCGGCGTTTCTTACCCCAAAGCACGCGAAAACGCACTTTTTAAAATGCACGGCGAGGCGCTTTCACGGTGCATTACAACGCCTAACGACACGCTCGCGGTGGAATATATAAAGGCTTCGAAAAGGCTCGGTGCGGATTTTGACTTTGTTGCTCGTGAGCGTCGCGGTGCTTTTCACGATTCCGTCGGCGGCGAGGGCGACATTCGCTCGGCAAGCGAAATAAGAGAGCTTATAAATTCGGGCGATTACAAAGAATTTGTCCCGAAACAGGCTCTTCCCATTTACGAGTCGGAAATTTTGTCGCAAAAAGCGCCCGTGAGCTTTTTAAAGCTCGAAGGTGCAATGCTTTCAAAGCTTCGCACGCTTGACAAAAGCACGCTTGCGACGCTTCCGGATGTGAGCGAGGGACTTGAAAACAGGCTTTATAAAGCTATTCGCGAAGGCGGCACATTAAAAGAAATACTTGAAAGTACGAAGACTAAGCGTTATACTTATTCAAGGCTAAGGCGAATTCTTCTTTGCGCTTTTCTTGATGT
>CAZRXQ010000064.1:3453-6254 GCA_964604065.1 uncultured Eubacteriales bacterium
GATAAAATAATCAAACTTTGATACGGTGATATAATGGATGTTTTGGTAATAGGCGGCGGTGCGGCAGGACTTATGGCGGCAGGCACGGCGGCAAAAAGAGGCTTGAGTGTCGCGCTTCTCGAAAGAAACGACAAGCTCGGAAGAAAAATCGCGATAACGGGAAAGGGCAGGTGCAACGTCACAAACGATTGCCCGCTTATTAACGATTTAATCGCGAATGTGCCCGTTAACGGCAGATTTCTTTTCGGTGCTTTTTCGCGGTTTGACACACGCGATACAATGGACTTTTTCGAAGAGAGCGGCGTGCCGCTTAAAATAGAACGCGGCGGCAGAGTTTTTCCCGTTTCCGATAATGCGTTTGACATTGTAGATGCGCTTAACCGCTATATTACAAGAAGCGGCGTAAAGCGCATTGAAGGTCGCGCAAAGGAGCTTGTTGTAAATAACGGCAGGATTTCGGGCGTTGTAACGTACGACGGAAAAACGGTTTTGGCAGATAATGTTATAGTCGCAACCGGCGGAATGTCTTACCCCGCAACGGGCTCTACGGGCGACGGCTACGAAATGGCAAAAGCCGTGGGACATACCGTGGTAACACCGAAGCCGTCCCTTACGGCGCTTGAGTGCCACGAGGGCTGGTGCACCGAGGCACAGGGGCTTTCCTTAAGAAATGTTTCGGTTGAGGTCGAGGATACAAAAACGCACCGCACCGTCTACAAAGAGCAGGGCGAGCTTTTGTTTACGCATTTCGGAGTTTCCGGTCCTTTAATACTTTCAGCCTCCGCTCATATGAGAGAGGAGGGACGCGGGAGGTATATGATACATATTGATTTCAAGCCCGCGCTTACATACGAACAGCTTGACAAAAGACTTCAGCGCGACCTTCTCGAATGCTCGAACAAAAATCTTTACAACACGCTTTCTCTTCTTTTGCCGAGAAAAATGATTCCCATAGCGGCAAAGCTTGCGGGTGTTAACGGCAATTTAAAATCGAATCAGGTAACAAAGGAAATGCGTGCGGATATTGTAGACCTTTTGAAGGACATTCGTCTTACCGTAACAAAGCCGCGCCCTATTGAAGAGGCAATAGTTACCTCGGGCGGTATAAGCGTTTCCGAAATAAATCCCAAAACTATGGAGAGTAAAAAAGTGCAAGGGCTTTATTTTGCGGGCGAGGTTATAGATGTAGACGCATACACGGGCGGCTTTAACCTTCAAATAGCGTTTTCCACCGGACACCTTGCGGGCGAAAGCGTGCAGTCGCGGCTTTGATAATGATTTTTAATCAGGAAAGGAATATAAAAATATGATAAACATTGCAATAGACGGACCTTCCGGTGCGGGCAAAAGCTCAATAGCCAAAGCCGTTTCGAAAAAGCTCGGATACATTTATGTCGATACGGGCGCTCTTTACAGAAGCATAGGTCTCAATGCCGTAAGATGCGGTGTTGAGGATACGAAAAGCGAGGCGCTTGTTGTTCCCACGCTTGAAAAAGCAAACGTTTCTCTTCGCTTTATAAACGGAGAACAGCGCGTATTTTTGGGCGATGACGACGTTTCCGAGGCTATAAGACAAAACGAAATTTCAATGGCGGCTTCGAATGTTTCCGCAATACCGCGTGTTCGCGAATTCCTTTTTTCCTTACAGCGCGACATAGCCGAAAAAAACAACTGCATTATGGACGGCAGAGACATAGGCACGGTGGTGCTTCCCGATGCGAAAATAAAAATATTTTTAACCGCTTCTTCGAAAGAGCGTGCCACACGCCGCTTTAAGGAGCTTTCGGAAAAGGGTCAGACGGTTGATTTCGATACGCTTTTAAAGGAAATCGAAGAGCGCGACTATCAGGATTCCCACAGAGAAACAGCGCCGCTTAAAAAAGCGGACGATGCCGTTTTGGTGGATACGACGGGCGTTTCGTTCGACGAAGCGGTGGAAATGATTTTGAATATTGTTACAAAGAGGCTTTTAGATGACTGAAATAACTCTTGCGAAAACAGCCGGCTTTTGCTTCGGCGTTGACAGGGCAATTAAGCTTATTGAAAAGCTTCTTGCGGAAAATAAAACCGTTGCTACGCTCGGCCCGATAATTCACAACGAAAGCGTGATAAGAGACCTCGAAAAAAGAGGCGTCAGTGTTGTGGATTCTCCGGAGGACGTGAAAAAAGACGACGTGCTTGTTTTAAGAACGCACGGCGTTGTTAAAGAGGTTTTGGAAAGAGCGGAAAAAAGCTGTACCTGTTTTATAGATGCGGCTTGCCCGTTTGTGAAGAAAATACATAAAACCGTAATAGACAATTCCGACGAAAATACCGTTACGATTGTCGCGGGTGACCCCGCTCACCCCGAGGTTAAGGGCATAAAAAGCTACGCCAAGGGTGAGTCGTATGTTGTAAAAAACAGTGAGGAGCTGGAGAGCTTGCTCGAAAAAAACGGTTATTTTTCCGAAAAAGAAATAATTCTTGTCTCTCAGACCACTTTCAGCGTAAAAGAATGGGAAAAAACTTCAAAAAAATTAAATTTACTATGTACAAATGCAAAAATATTTGATACAATATGCTGTGCTACCGAAGAAAGGCAAAAAGAAGCGGTTCTTCTTTCCGAACAAAATGATGCTATGGTAATTGTGGGCGGCAGGCACAGCTCGAACACAAAGAAGCTTTATGATGTTTGTAAAGAAAACTGTGAAGCTTTTCTTGTCGAGGAAGCTACGGAGCTTTTTGGTTTGAAGCTCGGGCGCTTCGGCTCAATCGGTGTTACTGCGGGCGCTTCCACTCCCGCCGGTATAATAAAGGAGGTA
>CAZRXQ010000065.1:0-3563 GCA_964604065.1 uncultured Eubacteriales bacterium
AAAAGCATTCTCGTAATGCCGCCCTCGGCAACCATTTCCATAACGGCATCCGACGAGCAAAGTCCCCACTGAGGTCTTGCGTCGGGATGGTTTTCGACGGAAATTACGACGGGTCTGTTGTTTAAAAGAGAGCTGTCGTAGCCGGGCTCACCGGTTATGGGATTGAGCACGGGCTTGGGCTTTTCGGTTGTGCTCTCTAAGGGTGCGGTGGTATCCTCATCGGAAGATGTGTCACCGCAGGCAGAAAAGCTTAATACAACAAGCATAAGAGCGAGAATAAGCGAAAATACTTTTGTGAATTTACTGTTTTTTGAAATTTTCATTTTAATATTACCCCACAAATTTAAATTTTAAAGCCAGAATTGGAACGCTTCACTGAGATATGTGAACGCTACCGGATTTTGCGTATTTATCGTCATATCGGATACGGAAAATACAAGGCAAAACATATAGAACGCACTCCAGGCGGAGGCTACGAAAAGGGCTGTGTTAAACGCTTTTTTCGCACGGGCATCGCGGTATTTTTCGTACAGGGCGAAAATTACAAGCGAAGCGGGAAGAAGAAGCATAAGTAAGAAGTCGCCGAAATACCGTTGTAAAAGACCTGCGCCCTGAGTGTCCACAAGCACAATTACGAACGCGGTTATTGCGGATATTAAGGAGAAGGCAAACAGCTTCTTTTCTTTTAACACATCCTTTACCTTCGGCAAAAACGCGAGAGCCCACAAAAGAGGCACTGACCAAAAAGCACCGCCGAAGCAGTTTTCGTAAATCGTTTTACCGGCGTAATTCGATGTGATTGAAACGGATTTTATAAACGGGAAGGTGGCAGAAAATGCGGGAAGCTGGAAGAGATAGGTGAAAAGACCGAGTCCTATGCGACCGAATTCGAAGCCGCGCACCGTCATATCGTTTGTTGTAAGATTGTAATTCGCGCCGAAATCAAACGGCGAGCCGAAGCGGATGAAATTGTAATACATCAGCCCTGCCGCAACGAGAATATACGGAGCGCCGAGAGAGGCGAGCTCCCGAATTCCGCGTTTTTTCAGAATGTGACGCTCTTTGTTGAAGAACAGTCGCCAAAACAGCGGCAGTGAGACAAAGGAAAGAAGCGTCATTTGCGGGCGGCTTCCCGCGACGAGTGCCATTAAAAGTGATCCCGTAAAGAAAAGCGGAAGGCTTGTTTCTTCTTTTTCGAGAGCTTTAAGCCAACAGAAAATGCCGAAAACGGAAAACGTCATTGACATAATTATCGGCAGTGAGTAAAAGTCGGGACGCTTTGCGAAGAACAGCATACCTGAGCAGTTTATAAAGACGAGGTATATAAGCGAGAACGCGCCGATTGACATACCCTTGAATTTTTTCTTTGCGAAGAAAGACAACAGAAGATACGAGCCGACAGAGAACAGTATGCAGTATATTGCGATTCCAATTGCCGTCGGGAAAGGCGCATCAAAAAGAATTCTGAAGGGCAGGTATAAAAGAAGAAGCGGGACTATTCCGAAATAGACGTAGTAGTGATTATTGTAATATGCGACGTCCCACCGTGCCGATTCGCCCGTGAGGGCTGTTTCGTATTCTCTTGCAACGGTGTCGTACGGGTTGTCCATCTCGGAAAGAAAATCCGGGATATCGCCGTCGTCTATATAGACCTTGCCGTCAAGAAGTGCTTCGGCAAGCTGATCGTACTGATTGTGGTTGTTAAGTCTCAGGGAGATGAAGTCGATACCGCTTCCCGACCACGCATATTGGTTGTAATGCTTTGAGGCGATTCCCAAAAGCGTGGGGTTAAGGCTTGAAAGAGTGACGATTATACCGCATTCTATGATGATTACGGAAGTGCAAAAGCTTTTTAAAAGGTCTGCATTTTTTTCAACCGAGAGCTTATAAAGCGGTGAGGACGGCTTGAAAAGATATATAAAGGCGGCAATCATCACGAAGAAGAAAACACGTATAAATGAAAAATCGAAGTCACGCTTTACGTTTATATATGCGCTTTTTAAGGTGAGCGTTTCGTCTTCCTCTAACATAAACGTGACGGTGGCAGTTTTTGTTATGCCGCTTGTGTTGATATTTATTACCTGACTTTTTTTGACACCGGGATTCAGCGTTCTTTGAGGAACCTCGAAGAGGTATTTGTTGCCGTCGTCGGTGAGCCTTATTTTAAGGTCGGTGCTTCTTTCGGTGTCGTATACGGCATCAAAGCGGATATTTTTAATTTCGGCATTTAGCTCGTTTAAATACAGAACGGAGTTTTCTTCCGTGAATTCGTATGTTCCGTCTTCCGTTAAAAACGGCTTGAGATATCTTTCGAGTGATATTTCCTCGTAGCTTCTTGTTAAGTAAAAGTTGACGTTGAAAACCGAAAGCTCTGTGCCGAGCGCCAAAACAAGCACGGCGACAGTGACGATAAGAACCTTTTTCGTGAACTCCCGATTTTTTGAAAGCTTAAATAAATATAGGGAAGCAGCCGCAGAAAAAAGGAACAGTGCAAGCATTAAAACTATTGACAATACGCTCGCCCTCCGAAATTTGAGTTTTTTGGGGCAGTTTTACGTGCCTTTATATATTAAAGCATATTTTTCCCCAAATGTAAATATTTTAGCCGAAAGTTACATAGTATTTAAAGAAATTTTAAGAAGCTGAGAGGTAATATGAAGAGTATATCGGGGAATGCGCCGCTGTGTCGCGACGAATACGTTAAAATAGTAAGAGAGCTTAAAAGTACATACAAAGGCTTTGATATTTGCGAATGCGGAAAATCTCTTTTGGGAAAGAGCATACAGGCGCTTGTTTTCGGAAAGGGAAAAGAAAAAATTCTTTATGTGGGCGGAACGCACGGGACGGAGTGGCTTACCTCGCTTCTTCTTTTGCGCTTTCTTGAAAAGCTTCTTTTCGAGTACGGGCAAAAAGGCGAGGTTTGCGGCTACGACGCGGAAGCGCTTTACGAAAAATACACGCTGATAATTGTTCCCGAGGTTAATCCCGACGGGATAGAGATAGCCATTAACGGCGAGAGCGCGTGCGGGGATTTTCGTGAGCTTTGCAAAGGTGCGTGCGGCGGCGATTTTTCGGGTTGGAAGGCGAATGCCGCGGGGGTGGATATTAACCACAATTTTAATGCGGGGTGGCTTAAGCTTCGCGAATATGAAAAAAGCATAGGCATTTTCGGCGCGAGCGATTCGAAATACGGCGGTCCTTCGCCTGAGAGTGAGCCGGAAACGAGGGCGCTTGTGCGGCTTTGCAGAAGGACGGACATAAAAAGAATGATGTCGTTTCATTCGCAGGGAGAGGAAATTTATTGGGAGTTCGGCAAGTACACACCGAAGGAATCGCTTTTGCAGGCGAAAATATTTGCGGCGGTGTCGGAATACACGCTTGTGAAAAATGAGGGCAGTGCGTTCGCGGGAGGCTTTAAGGATTGGTTTTGCAAGGAAATAGGACGCCCGGCGTTTACGGTGGAAATAGGAAAAGGGGAAAATCCGTTGCCGCTTACGGCGCTTGACGATATTTACGAAAGGCTTGAGGAGCTTCTTATTATAGGAATGATAATTTGAAAAAAA
>CAZRXQ010000065.1:3663-6195 GCA_964604065.1 uncultured Eubacteriales bacterium
GAGTGCTGGCTTGATGTTTCGGGAACGACGCATCTTTTCGGCGACGGCAAAAAAATCGCAGACGAATTGAGAGAGAAAATAAAAAAAGAGGTCGGCGTTACGATTTCTGCGGGAGTGTCGTATAACAAGCTTTTTGCGAAAATGGGAAGCGATTATAAAAAGCCCGACGCCACAACGGTTATTTCGCGTGATAATTTTAAGGAGCTTTTGTTTCCGCTTGATGCGGGCGATTTGTTCGGTGTGGGAAGAAAAACAGCCGAACGGTTGCACACAATAGGCATAAGAACCATAGGCGATATAGCGAAAACCGATCCCGCGGTTTTGAAATGCTTTTTCGGAAAGCCCGGGATTGATATGCACGAGCACGCAAACGGCAGGGAATATTCGCCTGTTTTACCGTACTATTACAAAGAAGAGCCTAAATCCATAGGAAACGGTATGACATTTAAGCGCGACCTTTTGAATTTTGAAGAGGTGAGGACGTGCGTCTGCTTTATTTGTGACAAGGTTTCGGTGAGGCTGAGAAAGCACGGCGTTTTGTGCAAGGGAATTCAGGTTTCTTTGCGGGATACCGATATGAATACTTCTTTAAAAACGCGCCGTCTTACGTCGCCGTGCGATTTATCATTTGATTTGGCACCGGCGGCTATTTCGCTTATTATGGATATTTTGCGCTTCGGGTTTAAGCCGATAAGAGCGATTACCGTGACGGGCACGGACCTTGTAAGAGCTTCCGAGGTTTACGAGCAGATTTCGCTGTTTGAGCTTGATTACTACCTGAAGCGCGAAAAAGAAGAGCGTCTTGAAAAAACGCGGGACGATATACGTCATAAATACGGGCTCGGCGCTTTAGGGCGGTGCTCACTTATTAAAAATGAATTCGGCATTTGAATTTATTATTGCTTCGGAGGGAGAATATGCGTTGTTCGGTTACCGATCTCAGGGCTAAAGAGGTTGTTAATATGGAAAACGGTTGCAGGATAGGAAATGTTGTGGATGTTGAAATAGATACCTCGACGGGCTGTCTTGTGAGTATTATAGTATTTTGCGGAAAGGGACTGTGCGGTCTTTTCGGGAAGGGTGAGGAAATTACCGTTTGCTGGCAGGATATTGTTGTTATAGGAGAGGATACGATTATTGTAAGAAGGGGCAAAAGACCGTAACCGCAAAATGCCGAAAACACGCCGTTTAAGGCGGGTTCGAATTTGTCGGTTGCGGTTAAAAAAGAGCCGAACACACCGTTAAAGGAATGTTCGGCTCGAAAACTGTGCGCGGATTATTCCGAGAAGCTGTTCGGCGGTTTCTTTTCTGCCGCCGTCAAGCCACGCTTTTAAGACGCTTATTGTAACGCCGGTGCGAATTGCCATAAAATACCGTGCGCTTGTTTCATCCATTCCCGGAAGCGCGCCGTAGGCTTCCCTTAAAGCCTCGGCGTTTTTCATATGACACGCGTAGATAATGTCCTGTCGGTTTATATCAATAAGAAGCTTTAAAATGTCACTGTGCTCTATCCAATATGAAAAGTAACCGCGCATAAGCTCCGATTCGTCGGGCTCTTTTTCGGGCTTGACCGAAAGCAGTGCCTCCTTAAAAGAGCGGTCGCACCGCCAATAAAGAATGTCCGATAAATTATCGAAGCAGCGGTAAATCGTCGAGCGCGCCACACCGGAGGCTTTTTGTACATCGGTGACGGTGATTTGATCGAAAGACTTCTTTTCGAGACACTTAAGCAGTCCTTTGTAAATTAAATCCGCTGACTGTGCGGCTCGTTTGTCGTTACTTATGTGGTACATTTTCTTCATCCTCCGTATACTTACTCAAATATCCGTCACCCCATGTATATCCATAGGGTGTATTTTTATTTTTTAACAGCTTTTCGGGTAGGTTAAGGGAAATGCCGCCCAGCGCCGTACCGCAGACAATGGCAAGAATGAATCCCGAGACCGTAGGCGCGGATTGGGTAAAGAACGAAATGACGATACCTACTGCAATGGGGATATACCCGAAAATGGTGGTTGCCATGCCGGGACTGTAAAGCGTGCGCTTGCCTTTGCTACGAAATTGCCGATAGAGAAAAATGCCGCCGGAGAAATGACCGAACACCTCGGCACAGCACAGGAATAATTGCATTACGCAGAAAAAAGGTGTCACGCCAACAAACAATACAACACAGCCGAAAATTACACCGATGAGATTTGTCCACATATCACTCATTCGGTTCATGGGATAGCGGTCGGGACACTCGGATTTCGCCATAAGGTTATACATGGTGTGAAAACCGCCGGGAAAGTACCATTCCTCCAAAACATGAAGCGGAAGTAATGCGGTTGCGGCGGCAAACAGCTTGTGTTGTAAATCCCACATCTGCCAATTGCAAACTATCATACCGATAATAACGCCGCTGACTGAAATTATTAAGTACAGCCACGTATCAAGCCAAAGTTTTCCGAACTTTTTCATAATGTTGCTCCTTTTTTCGCTACAACTTTTATGGTCTTTGTAGCACTTGTTTTCAAACTATTGTATCATAAA
>CAZRXQ010000066.1:0-3815 GCA_964604065.1 uncultured Eubacteriales bacterium
ATTACCCGAGATAATTCAATTAGCTCTTTTATTTTGCGTAAAAAGGTGATATAATAATACCGTGTGATTGTATGTATTTGCTTTTTTCGGTAAAAAGCTATTAAATGTTAACATAGGAGTGCCTGTTTTGGAGAAATTTGTTATCCGCGGAGGAAATAAGCTCAACGGAAAAATTAATATAAGCGGCGCAAAGAATGCGGTTTTGGCAATAATTCCGGCGGTTATTCTTTCGGATGAGCCGTGCGTTATAGAAAATGTACCTAACATAAGCGATGTTTCCATGATGATTAAAATACTTCGTCATATCGGAGCCGAAATTTCCGACTTTGACGACGGTACAATAACCGTCGATGCGAGAAATGTCGATCCGTCCGCAACTATTCCCGATTCCATGACGAAAAAACTCAGAGCATCTTACTATCTTTTGGGTGCTCTTTTGGGAAAATACGGCAAGGCGTCTGTTGCCATGCCCGGCGGTTGCTACTTCGGAATTCGTCCTATTGACCTTCACGTTAAGGGCTTTGAGGCTTTAGGCGCTACTGTTACTACCGAAAGCGCTATTGTAAGAGTAGCGGCAGAGTCGCTTCTCGGCTCATCTGTTTACCTTGATATTGCTTCCGTGGGCGCTACCGTTAATATTATGCTTGCCGCGGTTAAAGCAAAAGGTCTTACCGTTATAGAAAATGCCGCAAGAGAGCCGCACATTGTTGACCTTGCGAACTTTTTAAACTCTATGGGCGCGGATGTAAGAGGTGCCGGTACGGATGTTATTAAAATCCGCGGTGTGGAAAAAATGCACGGCTGTACTTATTCCATAATCCCCGACCAAATCGAAGCCGGAACATATATGGTTGCCGCCGCTGCAGTGGGCGGAGACGTTATTATTGATAACGTAATTCCGAAGCACCTTGAGTCTATTTCAAGCAAGCTTGAGGAATGCGGTGTAACGGTTATTGAAGGTGATGAAAGCGTTCGCGTTATTTCTGACGGAAAGCTTGATGCCTGCCGCGTTAAAACGGCGTTTCACCCCGGCTTCCCGACGGATATGCAGCCGCAGTTCGCAACTATGCTCACTACCGCAAAAGGGACAAGCTATGTTATCGAGAGCGTTTGGGATAACCGCTTTAAATATGCCGAGCAGTTAAGACGTATGGGTGCGGATATTATGGTGAACGGAAAAACCGAGATTATTAACGGTGTACCCTCGCTTAACGGCGCTCCCGTTGAAGCGGACGACTTAAGAGCCGGTGCGGCAATGGTTATTGCGGGATTAATGGCAAATGGTGTTACCGCTGTTTCGAACATTAACCTTATCGACCGCGGATACGAAAAGCTTGTTGAAAAGCTTACGTCGCTCGGTGCAGATATTAAAAGAGAATATTTTGAAGAGGAATAATATATTATGAGATTTTGTCCGCTGTTTTCATCGAGCAGCGGCAATTCTGTTTACATAGGGTCCGCCGAAAGCGGAATACTTGTGGATGTAGGCAGAAGTGCCAAACAAACAAGAGAAAAGCTTGCCGAAATAGGTGTCGGCGAGGAGAGCATTAAGGCAATTTTTATTACACACGAGCATAGTGACCATATAAAAGGCGTTTCGGTATTTGCCGCAAAAAATAATATTCCCGTTTACGCTTCGGCAAAAACATTGCTTGCTTTAAGAAAAAGCGGCGTTTTGACAGAAAAGCATATTGACTGCGTTGCCGATGAAAACGGTGTGGAGATCGGCGATTTTTTTGTTGAGCCGTTTCACACCTCGCACGATTGCGCGGACGGAAGAGGCTATGTTATTTCAGCGCAAAACGGTAATTCAAAAGCGGCTGTTTTAACAGATACCGGCTTTGTAAGCTCCGAAATGCTTTCGGCTGTAACGGGCTGTGGGCTTGTTTATATTGAATCGAATCATGATGTGGCAATGCTTAAAACAGGACCGTATCCGTATGTTTTACAGCAACGCATTCTTTCGAATATAGGTCATCTTTCAAATGACGCCTGCGCCGAGGCGCTGAGAGCTCTTGTTAACAAGGGAACAACGCAGTTTGTTCTTGCGCATTTAAGCAAGGAAAACAACACCCCCGAGCTTGCGTACGATTCAGCCGTTTCGGCTCTTTCGGAAATGGGCGCGCTTATAGGCAGAGACTACCTTTTGGAGGTTGCCACTCCCGAAAACGAGAGAAGGGCATACGTTATTTAATTTTAAGTGACATAAAAAAGAATTTACGGCATAAAAATCCGACTAATCTTAAGTAGCGCTTTGGATTAGTCGGAATGTAGGTTTATACGAAAATAAAAAACCGACGTATTCGGGTGATACGTCGGAAAAACTTTACTGTTAATTAATCACTTTATCAAACGCCGCAGAAAGCTCGTCTTTAATAAGCTGGTGACCGGCGGCTGTGGGATGAACGCCGTCCTTAAGCCAGAAGGAATTTTCCGTGTTCTCACTTACCTCGTCGAAAAGATGCTGAAGGGGAATGAAAACGAGATCGTATTTTTCGGCAATGCGTTTTACCGCAGCGGCTCTTAAAAGAGTTTCGCTGTGGAAATATTCCCAGTGCTCGTCGGTAGCTTCGGCTCTTAAAACAAACGGCTCAAGAAGGAAAATTTTAATATCGGGAAGAGCTTCCTTGATTTCTTCTATGAGCATTGAATAAATCTTTTCGAATTTTTCTGCATTAACGCCGTTTTTCGCGCCGATTTCGTGCCAAACGTCATTTATTCCTATAAGAAGGCTCATATAGTCCGGCGCGAGGTTAATAATATCGGCTTTGATTCTCGCGTAAACGTCCACGATTCTGTTGCCGCTTATGCCGCGGTTGTAAAACTTGAACTGCTCGGGATATTTTCTGCCGTAATAAGCGGAAAAAAGAAGGGGATAGCCGAAGCCGGGTCTTGTATCGTCGTCTCTGTAGCGGTCAACATCCGTTATGGAGTCGCCCTGAAAAAGAAATGTTTTCATATTGTGCACCTCTGAAAAAGTTTATATGAAAATATTATCACATTTACCGTTTTCTTTCAACAGTATTATAATATTCGGCACATTCACTAAAAACGGGTTGATGTTTTTGGCAAGTATTTAAATTGTTTCATTTAAATTTAATTACTGTTAACACAAAATTTCTTTGAATATGGTAAAATCAAGAAAAAACGGAATACTTACAGAAGGGGAGATTTATTTTGAAGCAAATGCCCGATTCCTTTGACGGAACTCTCAGAAAATCAATGCTTAAAGTGCCAGAGGTAATACGCGAATGCTCGGGAATTTTTGTTTTCGGCAGGCGAATTAAGTCGCTTGTTTTTTCAACCGATCTTGCAATAATCAGAAATATTAACGCCGATGCCGTTTTTGCGGTTCATCCGTTTACACCTCAGCCGCTCATAACGCAAACAATAGTAAGCGCTTCGGATATACCCGTATTCGCGGGTGTCGGCGGCGGACTTACAAACGGCGAGCGCGCCGTAAGTCTTGCTACAAATGCCGAAACCCTCGGCGTTGCGGGAGTTGTGCTTAATGCGCCCACAAAAAACGAAATCGTAAAGCGTATTTCGGAAATAGTGGATGTTCCGGTGGTTGTTTCCGTTGTAAACGACGATGTTGATGTTGCGGCGAGAATAGAAGCGGGAACGAATATATTTAATGTTTCCGCCGCCAAGGACACGCCGAGAATAGTAAAAATGATTCGCGACTCCTTCCCGACCGTCCCGATTATCGCAACCGGCGGACCGACGGAGGAAACCATTCGCGAAACGATAGAAGCCGGTGCAAACGCCATTACCTGGACGCCGCCGTCGTGTGCACAATTATTTTCGGAAGT
>CAZRXQ010000066.1:3915-6176 GCA_964604065.1 uncultured Eubacteriales bacterium
GATAAAATATACTTGAAATTATCATCGAAATGTTATACAATGGTGACTGTTGTTTATTGGCAACAGTCATATTTTTTTCGGTGAAATCAATGCAAAACAGAAACAGTGAAAAAATTCAAAATCTCGCGCTCGGTGCGTTAACGGCGGCGCTTTATGTGGTGCTCACTCTTTTGGCGTCTGCTCTCGGGCTTTCAAGCGGAGTTATTCAGGTGCGCTTTTCCGAGGCACTTACGGTGCTCCCGGTGTTTTTCCCGGGTGCGGTGTGGGGGCTTTTTGCGGGCTGTATAATTTCGAACATAATAACCGGTGCCGCGGCGCTCGATGTGGTTTTCGGCAGTCTTGCAACGCTTGTGGGTGCGCTGTTTACGAGAATTATCGGCAAAAAGCATCCGTATCTTTCAAACCTTCCGCCGATTATCGCAAATTCCGTTGCCGTGCCGCTTGTTTTAAAATATGTTTATTGCCTTGACGGCGCATTGTGGTTCTTTGTTTTAACGGTTGCTTTGGGTGAAATTATTTCCTGCGGCGTTTTGGGAACACTGCTTTTAAAGGGAATAAAAAAATATGATATACCTTTTTTGAAAAAATAACCGTAAACACTTTATTTTTTTGCTGATACAGAGTATAATTAAAATAAAGCTTCAAACCGCAAAATGCCTAAAACACCCTAAGGCAGGGCGAATTCTAAGTAAAATATTGAGGAAGGAATGTTACCATGACAGTAGAAGAAGCATTACAAAATGCAAAGCGTATACATTTCATCGGTATAGGCGGAAGCGGTATGTGCCCGCTTGCCGAAATACTCCATAAAAAAGGATATTATCTTACGGGCTCGGACAATAACGAGACCGATACATTAAAAAGAATACGTGATCTCGGGATTCCCGTTGTTTTGGGACAAAAAGCCGAAAATGTAGAAGGCGCGGATATGGTGGTTTTCACGGCGGCGCTTCTTCCCGACAATCCCGAGCTTGTTGCCGCATATGAAAAGGGCATACCCACATTCGAGCGAAGCAAGCTTTTCGGTGCCATTACGAAAAAATATTCCGACTGCATAGGTGTGTGCGGAACGCACGGCAAAACTACCGTAACATCTATGCTTACGCAGATTTTAATAGAAAGCGGCTTTGACCCTTCCGCGGTTATCGGCGGCAAGCTTCCGCTTACCGGAACGAACGGAAGAGTCGGCAGCTCCGATATACTTGTGTGCGAATCATGCGAATATAAGGATACATTTTTGGAGCTTTATCCCGACGTAAGCGTTGTTTTAAATGTCGATAAGGACCATATGGAATATTTTAAAACGCTCGAAAACCTCGAAAGGTCGTTTCATAAATTTTCCGAGATGGCAACAAAGTGCGTTATTTACAACGGCGACGACAAAAATACCGTGGACAGCGTAAAAGGCATCGGCGGCAAGGATATGATAACCTTCGGCAGAACCGACAAAAACGATTGGTATTCGGGCGAGGTCGAATGGGTTCACGGCGCATTCCCCGCGTTTGACGTTTATTATAAGGGCGAAAAGCAGGGCAGGCTTGAGCTTAGTGTTCCGGGCGAGCACAATGTTACAAATGCGCTTGCGGCTGTCGCAACGGCAGTTTACAGCGGCGCAACCTTCGAAATGTGTCGCGACAGCATAAAGCATTTTACGGGCGCGGGCAGGCGCTTTGAGATTCTCGGAAAATACAACGGAGCTGTAATTGCAGACGATTATGCGCATCACCCCAAAGAACTTGAGGTTACGCTTAATGCGGCTAAAAAAATGGACTACAAAAGGGTTTGGGCAGTATTCCAGCCGTTCACCTTCAGCCGTACAAAAATGCTCCTCCACGAATTTGCCTCGGCACTTTCCATTGCGGACAGAGTCGTTATGACGGAAATTATGGGCTCGCGTGAGGTGAACACCTACGGCATTAAAACCGCCGATCTCGCAAACGAAATAGACGGCTCTTTGTGGTTCGAAAGCTTCGAAGAAATCGCAGACTATTTAAAGCAAAACATCGAAGAAGGCGACCTCGTAATCACTCTCGGCTGCGGAGATGTTTACAAAATAGCGAAAATGATTTTGGGGAAATAAGCATTTTTCAAATTCTGTAATATATCGGTGATTGTATGACACAGCGTGAATTTATAGATTTTTTGAACAGGGTAGAGGTTCTCAAGCACAATACGCGCCACTGCTGGGGTGCGGACGGCAGACAGGAGAGCGTTGCCGAGCATTCGTGGCGGCTTGCGCTTATGCCGATGCTTATTAAAGA
>CAZRXQ010000067.1:0-5881 GCA_964604065.1 uncultured Eubacteriales bacterium
CGGTAAACTCTGTCGCAGTATTTAAGCATACTTTCACGGTGAGTGGTTACTATACATATTTTATCGGGAGATGAGCGCATAATGTTTTCGAGAACGCGTGTTTCCGTTTCTATGTCAAGAGATGATGTTATTTCATCCAAAAGGAGAAGCTTCGAATCTCTTAAAAGCGCTCGCGCTATCGCAAGGCGCTGAAGCTGTCCCTGAGAAAGATTCGTGCCGCGCTCGCCTATTTCCGTTTCAAAGCCGTTTTCAAGCGAATTTATAAAATCGTAAAGCTCGGCATCCTTAACGGCTTTAATAAGCTCGTCGTCCGTGGCATCGGGCTTTACCATTTTTAAATTTTCCTTTACTGTGCCCGAAAAAATATTCACGCTTTGCGGAACATACGAGCAAAATCTTCTGGTGCTGTCGGAAACCGTCACCTTTTCGCCCGAAAGAGCTTCTATATAAAGCTCTCCGTCCGTCGGTGCAACAAGCCCCAAAATGAGCTTTAACACGGTGGTTTTTCCTTCGCCGGACGGTCCTACAAGCGCAACCGTCTCGCCGCTTCGAACCTCAAGCGAAGCATTTTTCAAAATTTCCGCTTCCCCCTCGGGATATTTAAAGGTAACACCGTCAAACACAAGACGAAGTCCGCTTTTGTTTGAAGCCTCAAGAACCTTTAACGCCTGCTCCTTATCAAGGTCGTTTTCCGAATCGAAGTCGGTTACCTCCATAATGCGTCCCGCCGCCGTTGCAATGGAAACGGCAGTCGGCGCTAAGGAAGCAAGCGACGAAAACGACGACGTTAAAACACCGGAAATCTGAATAAACAGCGTCATGGTGCCGTAGGATATTACGCCCTTCCAGAGCCTGTAAATACCCCAGCCGTAGCACGAATACGAAACGATTACGCCTATAAGCGAAAGCGCTATCGTCATACATATGCTGAATTTTTCGTATTCAAGGCGTATAAGGCGGTAATTTTCGAGTATTTCTCTGAAATTATTTATATATTGCTTTGTAAGGTCAAACGATTTAATTATTTGAATATTCTGCATAGATTCTTCCGAATACGAAAGAATCTCGCCGTTAAGCTCTCTGCCTTTTTTGTTGTATTTTCTTATTGTTTTGACGAGGATTCTCGAAGAAAAAAACATAAACGGCGCACCCATAAGTGCTATAAGAGCCATTGTTTTGTCGTAATAAAGCACAATTACAAGAGAGCCCAAAAACTGAACGGTTCGCGTAAACGCCGCCGGGATAAACGAAATAACTCCCGACGAAACGGTTGATGCGTCGCCCTCAAGTCGGTTAATTAAGTCTCCCGAATGATAAGAGCCTATATCGCGCCAGCCGGCACACAAAATTTTCGAATAGACCTCGTGACGTATATCGTTATTGACCTTACTGCTTACAACTGCCGTAATCCACGAGGAAAGCGCCTGAAAAAGATACTGAAACAGCACAAGCCCTATTGCAAGAGCGGCAGAACGGAAAATCGTGTCCGAAGCCTTGTCTACAACGGCATCCACAAGGTACTTTGAGGCGACCGACACACCGAGCGACATAACGGTTGCCACAATTCCCAAAACAACGTACAAAACTATCGTAAAGCGGTATTTTATTATGTATTTAAAAAGCCATTTCCACTCCGAAAGCATACTTTTGAGAAGTGATTTGTAATCCTTATTTTTGCTCAGCATCTTCGCCTCCCTTCGAAAATCAATATATTTTATTTCTTTTTATCTTTTTTGCCGTAGCCGTAACCGTAACCGTAGCCGTAACCGTACCCATAGCCATAGCCGTAGCCGCCGTTTTTAAGAGTTCCCGTGCCGTTTATTACGCATCCGAGAAGCTTTATGTCCGACGAAAGAATGCTGTCAAGGCTCGAACGAATCTTAGAAGCCGTTACGCTGTCCTGCAAAATAACATAAACAGCCGCGTCTGCCGCCTCCGAAATAAACACCGCATCCGAAACAAGTCCGCACGGCGGAGTGTCCACTATAATGTAATCGTAATCATCTTTTACGGAATCGAATATCTCGCGAAGCGTTCCCGTATCGAGGAACTTGCGGCTCTCACCGGAGCGCGCCGTAATATTCATAAACGAAAGCTTATATTTTTCAAGATATGCCGTTTTATAAAGCTCGTTTTCCTTTGTGTAGGAAAGCGCCTCCCCGTCAAAGCCGAGAAGAGCGGCAACACTCGGGTTTCTGAAATCGGCATCCGTAATAAGCACTCTTCTGCCGTGCCCCGCAAGCGAAAGCGCCAAATTGACGGCAACGGTGGTTTTTCCTTCTGCGGGTGCGGTGCTTGTAACCATAACAACCTTATCTTCGCTTTTCACGGAATTCAGAAATACGTTTCTGAGCGCTCTTACCGATTCCGAAAAAGCACTGCCGACCTTTTCGTTTGTAATAAGCACGGACTCGTCTATGTGCATTTTGTGCTTTTTAAACACAACACGCGGCAAAGAGCCCAAGAATTGTGAATTAAGCTCTCTTTTAACGTCATCCTTGTTTCTGACGGTTCTTCTCATAATAGCGAAAGAGGCAATCCACAAAACGCTCAAAAGAAAACCTATTACACACCACTTGCGAATGCCGAGCTTGTTAAAGCGCGAATTTGACGGCTCGGTCGGAAGCTGCGGTGTTTTAATCGTCACGAATTCTATATTGCCCACAACGTATCTTGCAACGGAAGGGTAATTATTAACAGCAGCAACAAGCGTGTCGTATGTTTTTTGCGGGTCGCTTCCCGTTGCGGTTAAGGTAAACATATTCGAGCCCGAAACCGAGGAAGCCGAAAGCCTTGCCGGCATAGCACTTACACCCAGCTCCTCGCAAACGGCATCCTGAAGAAGGTTACTGCTTAAAATATAGGGGAAGGTATCGGCAAGCTGTGTTGCCGTGGCACTGTCGTAATAAAAGGAATACGACGAAACGCCGCCGACAGCCGTTGTTTTTTGCGTATTAACCGTAAAGGTTTCGGAAACCTTGTAGGTGGGTGTGTAGGAGGTGTATTGCCTGAATGCCGCAAAGCATCCGAAAATCGCGGTGAAAACAAGCATTGTCCACCAAAACTTTTTAAAGCTTTTGAAAAAGTCGCTGAAATAAAGCTGCATTTTCTCATTGCTTTCGCTTTTAGCGGAAATATTATTGCCGTTACTCATCTGCTTCCACCTCACTCATGCTTTTTAAATCGCTTATGCTTTTTTTCTCGTTGTGCTCGGAGGGTACAAGGTCTTTTTTGTCATATGCGGAATATTTTCCGTATCTGCCGTAATGACCGTAGCGTCCGTAGCCCTTGCCGTAATAGCTTCCGCCCTCATCAAAGCCTCTTAAGCCGAACGGCGAAAAGTCGGGATAAACATCGTTAAGAAGACAGCCCGCAACAGAGCCACCTACGTTTTCGATAACCGTTACGGCATCGTTAACAGCAGCAATGGGCGCGGTATCGCTTCTCACTACAAGAAGCACCTTATCCACATTTTTAACTATATCGGTTACGGCTGAATCCATCGTAACAGGCGCTGTGTCGATAATTATAAAATCGGCATTGTTTTTCACCGAATTGATAAGCCTTGTAAGTGTGCCGTCTTCAAGTCCCTCGCGGCACTCGGGGTAAGGATGCGTGTTGATTGCAAGGTACAGCGACGTTTTTTTGTAACGTCTGAACTTGTATTCGCTGAATCTTAAATTGCCGCAAAGAAGCTCGCCGAGCTCAAAGTTCTTGTTATATCTTTTTTCAAAGACCTTGTAAAGCGCGGGTTTTTTCGTGTCAAGGTCGAAAAGCACTACTCTGTTGCCTCTTTCGGCAAGCGAAATCGCAATGTTGGAGGCTGCCGTTGACTTACCCTCGTTTTCGGCAACGCTTGTTATGGCAAACACTCTGTCGCCGTTTTTGTGCTTCATATACTCAAGCTTTGCCGCAACCTTGTGGTAGCTTTCCACAAATCTGAGACTTGCAAAGGCGTTGTTGTATATAAGAAGCGCCTTTTTCTTCTTTTTAAGTCTTTCCCCAAGCGTCAAGGGCTTTTTCTCGTGCGGAATTTTCCCCAAAAGTCCCGCTTCAATACGCTCGTCGAATATTTTTTCGTTTTTAACGGTATCTCTTGTAACCGAAAGGAACAGCACAACACACGCGCCCAAAAATGCGGTAAGCACCGCTATTTTTTCGGGCTCGTAGGAAAAGCTGTTCGACGGCGCCTGGGGAATCGACGGTGCTTTCAAAACCGTTACGGAAGCGTTTGAGAAAATATTCGATGAAATTTCGGGGTATACCTCAAGCACCGCTTTAAGCTCCTCGTAAGCCTCCATGGGGCTTTTTGCCGTAACCGAAACATCGAGGAAATTTGTATTTTCCTTTGTTTTTGCCGAAACCGAGCCTGAAAACGACTCTTTTCCGAGATACTCCGCCGCCTTTTGCTTCATTGAAGAATCGGTAAAAACATTCGTATATATTTCGGCGATTTCCGTTGAAGCGGAATAGCCCGAATAACCGTTACCCGTATTAACTATAAGCGTTGCGCTTGACGTGTACTCCGGCACATACAAAACAAGCTTTGATGTTTTCGCACCGAAAAAGCCTATTAATGCGCACAAAATTATTACCCAGATATTCTTAACTATATCCTTAAAAAGGCTGTGCCACTCCAAAATAATTTTGTTTTTATTCATACCTGTTCTCCCCTGCTACAACGACAACCAAAAATGTATGACCCTCATTGCCGTCCCCGTCTTCAACATAATAATCAACAGTATAAACGCCCGGTTTCGAATAATTAACGGAGGACTTGATTTCGACATCACTTGCTTTGATTGTGTCGCCGTCCTTATTCTCCGCGCTTTTTATAAAGCTTTTCGGATCAAGCTTTTTATTCTGCTGTGTATAAACAATATATTTATTAAGCTCTATTGTCGGTGCATTCACACTGCGCGCTTCAACCTTAACGGGTATGCGAAGCTCGGAGGTGTCGCCTCTGCTGTTTGTAACAGTTGCGTCTACACTGTAATCGCCCGCAACACGCGGCGTGAGATTTTGCGTTGTCAGTATAAGGTTGTCCGAAATGTCACCGTCAAGGCAGTCGGTTGCGCCGATTCTTCCCGAAAGGTTGATGCTCTCGTTTTCGGAAAAGCACAGCGAGCCGTTCGAATAAAATTCGGGCGACTTGTAATCGGTATATTTAATTTTTTTAGAAGCGGTGGCAACGTGATTGTCGCTGTCGCATACGGCGTATGTTATTTTGCAAACGCCCGCTTCCGAAAACTTCGATATGGATTCGATAACTATCTTATCCGTTAAATCCTTATCCTTTTCGTCATATGCCGTAACGCCCGAAAGAAGCTCCTCATTTGTGGCGTTTACACTCACCTCGGAAAGCTCGCTGTCAACGGTTATCACGGGCACGGTAGTGTCCGCCGTGAGCCTATCCTTTACATATAAAAAGCCGAAAAGCGCTGTAACCGCAACAAAAACCAAGCAAACAGCCGTTCTGAAAATTTTCACACCTAAACCTCCGTTACAATAAAAGCCGATAACTCTTTAAAAATAAAAATCTTATATCGTTTAATTATAAAATATCCGCCGCAAAAAATCAACAAAAAGTCTCACAAAATGACATTAATTCGTCTTAATTTTAACCTCAAAGCCCGATTTTCCCCATAAATACGTCAAAAGCATCGGCTTCGTCCTTGCTTACGTGCTTTAAGCTTTTTATCGAACCGAGCTTTTCGGGGATAGACGCAAAATTTTTAAACACCCTAACTATCCACGCAAGCGGCAAAAGAAGCGGCGAACGCTCCAAAAACGTATATCGCCTTATAAGCTCCGACTTCGGCGGAAAAAGTATTTTAAAAAACAAGGAAAGCTTTGAAGGGTTATCCTCTTTTCTCAGCTT
>CAZRXQ010000068.1:0-3047 GCA_964604065.1 uncultured Eubacteriales bacterium
GCTTTTTTCTGGCGGAGAGTTAGGGATTCGAACCCTAGAAGCATTTCTGCTTACAGCATTTCGAGTGCTGCACCTTCGACCTCTCGGACAACTCTCCGTATCCGTTAGAATATAACGGAAGTAATTCTATCAAAATATTGAACAATTGTCAATAGCTCGGGCGAAAAAATATTTTAAATGTGGCTGTAATTTGCATAATTTTCGTTAAATTATAAGTTGTTCACATTTAAAGCGCGCATTGCGTTTAATATGGCAATTACGGCTACGCCGACGTCGGCGAAAACGGCAAGCCACATTGACGCTATACCGAGAGCGCCCAAAATGAGCACGAGGAATTTTACGCCGAGGGCGAAGATGATGTTCGTTTTTACGATTCGCATTGTTTTTTTCGCGATTTTAACGGCAAGCGGAAGCTTGTTCAAATTGTCGTCTACGATCACAACATCCGCCGCTTCGATTGCCGCATCCGAGCCTATTGCGCCCATTGCCACGCCTACGTCCGAAGTTATCAGCACAGGTGCGTCGTTGATGCCGTCCCCCACAAAGGCAAGCTGTTCTTTTTTCTTAAGTCCGCTTTTTATATTCTCAAGCGCCGTTGCCTTATCTTCCGGCAAAAGCTCGGAGAACACCTCGTCTATGCCTACGGCTTTTGCCACGTTATTTGCAGTCTCTTTTTTATCACCGGTTAACATAACGGTCTTTTTAACACCGACGCCTTTAAGCCGTAACAGAGCTTCCTTCGAGGTATCCTTAATCTCGTCGTTTATAAAAATGCAACCGCAATATTTTTTGCCCACCGCAACAAAAACTGTTGTTGAACCTTGCTCGGGAATTTCGGGGACTTCTATGTTGAATTCGGTCATGAGCTTTTTATTTCCTACAAGAAGCTTTTTGCCGCCGATTTCGGCAGAAACACCTCTGCCGCCGATTTCCGTAATGTTTTCGGCAATGTTCTTTCCACCGCCTGCGGCGTCTTTTATCGAGCGTGCTATCGGATGTGTTGATGCATATTCCGCCGCAGCTGCTAAAGAAAGAATGTCTTCTTTTTCGAAGTCTTTTTCGGGCAAAACATTTGTTACGACAAAATTCCCTTTTGTAAGCGTGCCTGTTTTATCGAATGCCGCCGCCGTAAGCTTTGCAAGATTTTCGAGAACAATGCCGCCTTTTACCAATATTCCGTTTTTCGAAGCGCCGCCTATTCCGCCGAAAAAGCCCATGGGAATAGATATTACAAGTGCACACGGGCACGAAATTACGAGAAACGTGCACGCACGCTTTATCCATTCGCCGAAGCTTGCGCCGAACAGGGGAGGCACAACGGCAAGAAGAAATGCGGCACAAACCACGCTCGGCGTGTAATATTTCGCAAAACGCGTAATAAAATTCTCCGTCGGGGATTTTTTCTCGCTCGCGCTTTCAACAAGCTCGAGAATTTTAGTTGCGGCACTGTCTTCGAATTCCTTTTGAACCTCGGCATAAAGCACGCCTTCGCCGTTTATGGAGCCGCTTAAAAGCTCTGTTCCCGCAGTGGCTCTTATCGGCACGGACTCGCCCGTTAAAGCAGCCGTGTTTACGCTTGAAGAGCCGCTTATCACCTTGCAGTCAAGCGGTATTTTTTCGCCGGGCTTAATAACTATTGTTTCACCGACCGTTACCTCGTCCGGGTCAACCGTTTCTATTTTTCCGTTTACTTCAATATTGGCGTATTCCGGGCGAATATCCATAAGCTCAGCCACGGAACGCCTTGAGCGCTCCACCGCGACGCTTTGGAACAGCTCGCCCACCTGATAAAACAGAATAACCGCAACGGCTTCCGAAAACTCTTTTGTGGCAAACGCGCCTACGGAGGCTATGAGCATAAGCTGATTTTCATCGAAAAGCTGTTTGTTTTTTACCGATTTAAAAGACTTTACGAAAATGTCGTAACCCCCTATAAAATACGGCACGAGAAACAGCACGCACAAAAGCAGGTCGTTTAAAGAAAGTGCTTTTGAAATTATTACAAGCGGCACATATATTACGGCACTGCAAATTATTCGAATAAGCAGCGTCTTTTGCTTTTTGCTCATAAGCGTCACCTCACAAAAGGAGCGTGCAGTCCGGCTCAACGGCTTTTATAACGTCTTTTGCTTTTGAAACAACTCTTTCCATATCGGACTCGTCTGCTTCGATTGAAAGTTTTTGAAGCATAAAGCTGACGTTGGCGTTTTTAACGCCCTCAATGCTTTTAATTTTCGTTTCGATTTTAGCCGCGCAGTTGGCGCAATCTAAATTTTTAAGCTTGAATTTTTTAACCATAACAAATACCTCCCGAATTTATTCCGTAATGTGATCCATACCTTGCTTTAAAATCGCTTCAACGTGCGAATCGGCAAGCGAATAGTATGTATTTTTCCCGACTTTTCTGAATTGAACAAGCTTGCTGTTTCTCAAAAGCCTTAAGTGATTCGAAACAGCGGATTGGTTTATGTCCATAAGCTTTGTTATGTCGCAAACGCAAAGCTCTCTGTCCAAGAGAAGATACAACAGCTTAACCCTCGAAAAATCCGAAAACAGCTTGTAAAGCTCGGCTAAATCAAGAAGAAGCGTGTCCTCGGGCAGTGACTTTTCAACCTCTTTTATGGCTTCCTCGTGAAGCTCCTCTTTTTCACAGCAATATACATTTTTTCCGTCCGTAAAAATCACCCTTTCATAAAATCAACATATCATCACTTAATGATGTATTAATCATATCACAAAGATTTCGTGTTGTCAATAGGGAAAATCAAAAATATTATTTATTGATAAACGATAAAAAAGTGTTGACAACGGGGTGTAGGTGTGCTATATTCTAATTGGGCGTAGGGCTGTTCGTTTTGAATTTGTCGGTGCGCCGAAAATGAAAAGGAGTTGTTTTGTATGTATCAGATTTTAGCTTTGATTATGGGACTTTGTGATTGGGGACTGCTTATTTATTGCATTTTTTCGAAAAAGAGCGATCGCCTGAGAAAAACAAAGTTTCAGGTGATATCACTGGCGCTTTGTTCCGGCGCTTTGTATATGCCGAT
>CAZRXQ010000068.1:3147-4435 GCA_964604065.1 uncultured Eubacteriales bacterium
TGTCTGATGTAAATGCCTACTGTTTTGTCGTAGTCTATTACGTGGAAAAGAGAGCCGTCCTTCATGGGGAATACCGTTAAATCCTCGCACTCGTTGCCGTTGATTCCGGGAAGCGTACGCTCGGAAAGAAGCTTTGTTTCGCCTGTTTTTACATCAACTGTGCGGATTGTATCGGTATTTGCGCCGTCATCGCAGGAAAGGTAAAGAATGCCTTCGAAAACCTCGCCGCCCTGAATTCTCGTAACCTCTTTGGTAAGGTAAATGTAGTGGTCGAATTCCATTGTTTCAAGGTCAAACGCGGGAATTTTCGTTACATTTCTGAAGGGAGAGCAATAAAGGAGACCGTTTTCGGCATCAACCGCAACCCACGGAATGCCGTTGGGAAGGTGCTCTATGGGCATATGGTAGGTGTTTACCGGCTCAAGAGTTTCGCAGTCGTAAGTGATAACAAGCGGGTGGTCATCCGGATGGTTTTCAACCGAAGCGTAAATAAGACCGTTGTAATAGCTTATGCCGCCTATGTGGTCGCTTTCGTAAAGCTCGTAGTACTCATCGGGTACTGCGTTAAGCTTTGACATAACAAGTGAAAAGTCCTCGGCGTTCCATTTTGCAAGACCCGTCATATTAACGGCGGTCATAGCGCCGGAGGTGTAGTAATACTCACCGTCGGTTGTGATGCCCTGACCCGTATACATAGCCTTTTCCAAAATAACCTTGTCTGTTTTAACGAGCTCAAGGTCGCCTGTTGCCGTAGCGGAGCCTATGCCTACAATGTTTGTTATGAGCATTGCGAGAGCCGTGATATAAGCCCAGATTTTTGCGGGAAGAGTAAAAATATCCATTTTGTAAACTCCTTTAAATAATTTGATGTCTTCAAAACAGAAGACCACTGTTTTAATTTTATAACAGCAAGAGGTGATTGTCAATGTATTTTAAGAACAATGCGCCTAAAATGTATGAAATTTTAATATAAATAATTGAAAAAAGAAAAAGCTTCGTTATTTTTGAGGAGTTGGTTTTTACGGATAGAATCAAAATCGGACTTTACGGCTTCGGGAATGTTGCGAGAGGTGTGCTTTCGGCAGTAGAAAATACGGGCGATCTTACCGTTTCGGCTGTTTTTTCAAAGCGCGACGCTTGCGAAATGGAAAATCCTCCGAAGGGTATACCCGTATTTAAAAAGAGCGAGCTTTTATTGTTTAAAGAGAAGCTTGACGTTCTTATAATGTGCGGCGGAAGCCGCGGCGAATTGCCGACGGAAACACCGTATGCCGCAAGATATTTTAAT
>CAZRXQ010000068.1:4535-5805 GCA_964604065.1 uncultured Eubacteriales bacterium
ATGCGCTTGAAGCGGCAAAAAACGGTGCGCTTGAAGCGCTTTCTCCGAGGCAAATGCACGAAAGAGTGTGCTATGTTACGGTGAAGGACGGGGCAAATAAAGAAAAAATCAAAAAAAGTATAGTAAATATGGAAAATTACTTTGACGAATACGATACTAAGGTGTATTATATAGAAGAGGAGCAGATGCGGCGCGGGCACAGCGGACTTTCGCACGGCGGTGTTGTTATAAGAAACGGCAAGACGGGCGAGGGCGGCTGTCATATTCAAAAAGCTATGCTCGAATTACGGCTCGACTCTAACCCCGAGTTTACGGGAAGCGTGCTTGCGGCTTTTGCAAGAGCTGCTGTACGTCTTAACAAAGCAGGTGAGCTCGGCTGTAAGAGTGTGCTTGATATTGCTCCCGCGCTTTTGCTTGAGGAAGGCGTTGCCGAAAGCGGCGATATTATTTGAAAAAAATAACGGGGCGCGTGCGCTTCGTAATATTGTGAAGGTGAAAGTTATGTCAGATCTTTATAACTCAATTTGCATTACCTCCGTAGCACCGACGATTTTAAAAAATGTCGGAATTACACCCGAGGGTATGGAAAACGAAAACCCCGTACTGAACGCTCTTATTAAAGAAAAGCTTGCGGGAAGAATGCCCGACAGAGTTGTTATGTACAATCCCGATGCAGTAGGTCTTTGGCTTTTGAGCAAATATACCCATCTTTTTTCAGATGCTTATTTGTGCTCGGATATTGCCCTTCCCATGCTTTCGGTTATGCCCAGCGTAACACCCGTGTGCTTTGCTTCCATGTACACAGGCGTAATGCCCGACGTTCACGGAATTAAGGCGTACCGCAAGCCGGTTCTTACGCAGAATACTATTTTCGACGAATACTTAAAGCACGGCAAAAAGTGCGCCATAGTTTCCACCGAGGGCGACAGTATTTCGAAAATATTCCTCGAAAGAGATATGGATTACTTTATTTACGATTCCGTGGAAGAGGTAAACGACAAGTCGTTCGAGTTAATAGAAAAGGATGAGTATGACCTTATAGTAATCTATAACGGCGATTACGACGGCACCATGCACTCAAAAGGCCCGGAGGGCGAGGAATCTATTGACGCGCTTAAGAGAAACATAGCTACATATAAGGCGCTTGTTGAAAAAATCAACGCCGAGTGGAAAAATCATGATGTGCTTTACGGCTTTGCGCCCGATCACGGCTGTCACGAAATAGACGGCGGTTGCGGTGCGCACGGACTTGATATGGAAGAGGATATGA
>CAZRXQ010000069.1:0-5699 GCA_964604065.1 uncultured Eubacteriales bacterium
TTAAAACTCCGATTTTAAAAAGTGCGGCAAGGCGGAGTAGCGTTTGGCTTTTTTGTCGTTTTCGGTCATGGCGGCAATAAGCGACGAAGAGCCGACTGTTATGAGCAGATTTTTTGCACGCGTAACCGCGGTGTACAAAAGATTTCGGTAAGCGAGCTTCGGCGGCGTGCCGAACACGGGGATTATAACCGCGTTGAATTCACTGCCCTGGCTTTTGTGAACGGTAACGGCATATGCAAGCTCAAGGTCGGAAAGGTGCTCCGGCGCAAGCTCTGCCGTTCTGCCGTCAAAATCAACCGTAACGGTGCCGTTTTTTATGTCGATATTTTTAATAATGCCAATGTCTCCGTTAAAAATTCCGAGACCTTTTTCCGTGTCGCTTTCCCATTCGATGTTGTAATTATTCTTCACCTGCATAACCTTGTCGCCGCTTCGAAAGATTCTGTTCTGCGCGATGATTTCGCTTTTTTTGTCCTCTTTGGGGTTTAGCGCCTCTTGCAAAAGCCTGTTTAAGCTGAGCGTGCCCGCCTCGCCCTTTTTAGAGGGGCAAATTACCTGAATATCCGCAAACGGGTCGAGCGAATAAGCGTTCTTAAGGCGCGAAACGCAAAGCTCTGTTACGGTTTCGGCAACCCTTGCGGCGCTTGAGCGCTCCATATGAAAAAAGTCCGTGCCGTCGTTTTTAAGGTCGGGTATTTCGCCCTTAACTATTTTGTGTGCATTCGTGATAATTTTACTTGAAAGCGCCTGGCGCTTGACTGCGGTAAGCTCCACAACGGGTAAAACGTCGGAAATAATAAGGTCGTGAAGCACGTTGCCCGCACCCACCGGCGGGAGCTGGTCGCTGTCGCCCACAAGCACAAGCCTGCACCCCAGCGGCAGTGCATCCAAAAGGCTTGCGAAAACGGATATGTCCACCATCGAAAGCTCGTCTAAAATAAGCGCATTGCAGTCGAGCGGATTTTTCGCATTCCGCCTGAAGGTGGGCTTGTCGTCCTCGTCCCATTCAACCTCCAAAAGCCTGTGGATTGTTTTCGCTTCAACGCCCGTAACCTCGGTCATTCTTTTGGCGGCGCGCCCCGTCGGGGCGGCAAGCGCGATTTCGAGGTTCTGCCGTTCGAATACATTTATAATACCTTTAATAGTCGTGGTTTTGCCCGTGCCGGGACCGCCCGTTAAAATAAGCAGACCCTTGCCGCCGGCAATTGCAACGGCTTTGCGCTGAAGCTCTTCGAAAACAATTCCGCTTACTTTTTGCGCATCGTCAATCATATCCGAAAGTGCGGCTGTTTTCGGCGGGGGAAAAGCCGCCACGACCGCCATTCTTTCGGCAATGCGCTTTTCGTCCTTGTAACAGGACGGCAAAAACAAAAACTCCTCGTTTTCTATATTTTCGGATTTAAGCTGAGCCGTGCTTATAAGGCTGTTTACAATGTCGTCGGCTTCGTCTTTTCGGATTCCCAAAAAGCTCGCCGCGGGCGGCAAAAGCTTTTCTCTGGGAATGCAGGTGTGCCCTTGCATATTTCTGTTGTGCCGCATAATGTGAAGAATGCCTTCTTTAAGGCGGCAGTCCGGGGCGGGCTTGTTTTCAAGCTTTTCTTCAACCGCCTCGGCTCGCTCAAAGCCTATCCCGAGTCCCGCGGCGCACAGAATGTACGGGTTTTCTTTAATTTGCGCGGCGGCATTAATTCCGAAGTATTTGTAAATTCTGATGCATTCCGAAGGGGAGAAGCCGTATTTTTCAAGCTCAAGCATAACCGTTCTCACAGCGTATTGCTTTTTGAATTCCTCGCCTATGTTTTTTGCCTGATCTTCGGAAATGCCCTTTATTTGCGCAAGCCTTTGCGGCTCGTTTTCTATTATATTAAGCGTGTCCGCGCCGAATTTTTTAATTATCGCGGCGGCTTTTTTCGCGCCTATTCCGTGAATAACGCCGGAGGAAAGATATTTAAAAATCTGGTCCTCGGTTTCGGGCATACATCTTGAAAAGGCTTCCACCTTAAGCTGTCTGCCGAAGGACGGGTGAACGGTAAAAGAACCCGTCAGCGTAACCGTCTCGCCGGCGGCAAGCCCCGGCATAACTCCTACCGCCGTAAACATCTCGTTTTCGGTCGAAAAATCCATAACGGTGTATCCGTTCGCGGCGTTTTGAAAAATAATTTCCTCCACAATCCCCGTCAGCGTTTCCTTCCCCTGCAGCTCCAAAACCAAGCCTCCCTTCGCGTTTTTACACATTGTAACACAAATGAAGCGCTATTTCAATAACATAAAAAACAGCATAAAAAAATAACCGCCGAGCTTCCAAACACGCGGTTATCTTTTTAACTCGTTAATGGGACACAACCGCTTTTGCAATGTGAGTAATGGGTAGCGTCCTTCTCGATTACAGAGTTCGGCTATACTCCTATTAATGAGCCGAGGTTTTTTATTACTGTGAGTATTAAATCCGAGACAAAGGCGAAGATTTTTTCGTGCTTTGAAAGCTTTACGGTGAAGGTTATTTCGTCCTGCGATATATTGCCGTTTACGTCCTTTAAAAGCCTACCGTCTTCGTTTACGACATATGCGAAAACCGTTGCCGTGCCGCCTTTTTTTGCGGTAACGCTTCCGTTTGAATTTACTTTAAGAATTTCTTCATCCGAAGAAGAGAAGCGAATTGTCATTCCTTCGGGGAGAGCTTCGGGGGAGGCTGCGGTTACCGAGGCGGTTTCGTTAAGACGAAGCGTCTTTTTGTCACTTTTAAGTGTGACGGTCGGGATTTTTTGCATATTTTCTTCTTTTGAAAGCTCAAAAAGAGAAAGCAGACCGCATCCGTAAAGCGTGTCGCGCCCTTCGTCACCCAAATCCACGGCGTTTTCGCACAGCACCGACTTAAGCTCCTCGCCCGAAAGGAAGGGCTCGCGAAGCTTTAAAAGTGCGGCAGAGGCGGAAACGAAGGCGGTTGACATAGAAGTGCCGCTGAGAGTTTTAAGCTCGCCTTTTGCGTTGTATCCGTTAATTTTAACGCCGGGGGCGGCTATGTCTACTTCGTTGCCGTAATCCGAAAACGAAGAGGCGAATTTGTTATTACTGTCCGTTGCGGAAACGGTAATTGCCGAAGCAATGTGCGCGGGGCAAATTGTTGCGGTATCGGTTTTTGCGTTGCCCGCGCAAACTGCGACGCACGCGCCTTTTTCGACGGCGTAATTTACAGCCTCTTCAAGAGACGTGCAATCCGTAAATCTTCCGGCAAGACTTATGTTGATTACATCCGCGCCGTTGTCTGCCGCGTAATAAATGCCGTTGACGGCGTTAATGAGAGAGCCGCTTGTTGAGGACAAAACCCTCACGGGCATTATTTTGACATTTGCGCCGCGGGTCGCATCGACTATAAGCGAGCACAAAAACGTTCCGTGGCTTTGCGGGTGAGTGTCGTTTGTCGTGTCAAAATCCGTATCGGCAAAGTCGTACCCGGGAACAAGCCTGTCTTTAATAAAATCAATATCGGCGGCACCGGAATCAACAACGGCAACGGTTACTTCTCTGTTTGTGTTTATCGTTGCGGCGTATTCTCTTGCGCCTATTGCTTTTACAGCATACGAAAGTGCGTCTTCGTCGGATTCGGCATTTTCGCTTTCGGTGAAAACCTCTTCAAACGAGCTTTCGGCGTGAATTTCGCTGTCCTCTTCGTACCACAAAATATCGGGATTTAAGGAAAGCACTGTTTTTGCCTCGTTAAGCTCGTTTTCGTTTTCGAAAAACAGCACAAAACGTCCGTCCTCGCAGAAAAACACCTTGCTATACGCGAACGAAAAATCGGTTTTTTCGCTCATTTTCCCGGTAAGGCGAAGACTTTCGCCCAGGGCAATTTCTTTTGAAACGCTTACTGCGAAAAGTGTATTCGAAAGTGCGCCGTCGAATCGGCTGTTCGCTTTTTCGGCACTTACGGGGATAACTGCCGAAAAAACAAGAACCGCGGCTATTAAAAACGATATAGCTTTTTTCATAAAAATCTCCGTCAGCTTAAAAGCTTTCTGTGGCGGCACGTTCGATTGCAAGACCCTTTTTGTAGCTTTTCATAAAGCTTTCGAAGGCTTTAACCTCTTTTTCGTCGGGCTCTTGTGTTGTTACGCCGACCTCGCCGAATACATTTTCGTCAAGGTAATCGGGAAGGCTTTTGCCGTTTTTGTTTATCATATACGAAGCGAGCACCGCAATTCCCCAAGCGCCGCCTTCACCGGCAGTTTCCATAACGGAAACGGGCGCATTCATAACAGCGGCAAGCACGCCCTGTCCTATAACGGGTGTTTTGAAGAAGCCGCCGTGACCGAGAATTTTGTCTACGCCGACGTTTTCGCCGCCCTGCAAAATTTCAAAGCCGGTTCTTATTGCACCGAAGGCGGTGTAAAGCTGAGCCTTCATAAAATTGGCTACGGTAAGATGCGCGTCGGGCTTTCTTACAAGAAGCGGTCTGCCCTCGGAGAAGCCCGTGATGTGCTCGCCCGAGAAATAGTTGTAGGAAAGAATACCGCCCAAATCCTCTTCGGCTTCGGCACTCTTTTTGAAGAGCGCGGTGAAAACGTCGCCCATATCAAGCTTTGTGCCCATCATTTCCGAAAATTCCGCGAAAAGCGCGCCCCAAGCGTTTATATCCGAGGTGCAGTTGTTGCAATGAACCATGGCAACGGGGTCGCCTGCGGGTGTGGTTACAATGTCAATTTCGCGGTACATCTTAGAAAGCGCCTTTTCGAGGACTATCATAAGAAATACGGATGTTCCCGCGGAAACATTGCCGGTTCTTACTCTGACGCTGTTTGTGGCAACCATTCCCGTACCGGCGTCACCTTCGGGCGGGCAAAGCGGAATGCCGCTTTCAAGGTCGCCCTCTTCGTCGAGAAGAAGCGCGCCTTCTTTTGTTAAATATCCCGCATTTTCTCCGGCAACGAGAACTCTCGGTAAAATATCGCGAAGCTTTTTATTAAAGCCGTGCTTTTTTGTAATTGAATCGAAAAGTGAGATTTTCTCTTCGTCGAAATCGTGAGTTTTTTCGTCAATCGGGAACATACCCGAGGCTTCACCCACGCCGAGAACCTTTTCACCGGTTAAAAGAAGATGAATATATCCCGCAAGCGTTGTGAAAAAGTCGATATCACTTGTGTGGTTTTCGCCGTTTAAAATCGCATTGTAAAGGTGAGCAATGCTCCAGCGCTGAGGAATGTTGAAGTTAAAGGCATCGGAAAGCTCGTCTGCGGCTTTTTCGGTTACGGTGTTTCGCCATGTTCTGAATGATGTGAGCAGGTTGCCGTTTTTGTCAAAGGGCATATAGCCGTGCATCATACCGCTTATGCCGATTGCCGCAAAGCCCGTAGGCGTTACGCCGAACTCCTTTTCGATGTTTCTCTTAAGGCTTTTGTAAGCGCCCTTAAGTCCGTCGTGGATCTCTTCCAGGGAATAAGTCCACAAGCCGTCGATAAAGGAATTTTCCCAATCGTAATTGCCTGAGGCTATGGGATTGTTTTTCTCGTCGACGAGCACCGCTTTAATTCTCGTAGAGCCGAATTCTATTCCGAGGACGGCTTTTTTGTTTTCGATAAGTTCCTTTGCAGTCATAATAAAATCTCCCGTTATTCAAGCTCTAAGGTTGCGAAGTAGTCCGAAATGCCGTAATTGCCTACGGTGTTTTTTAAAATGTCGAACAAGTCGAGCTCTTCGCCCTGCGA
>CAZRXQ010000070.1:0-5620 GCA_964604065.1 uncultured Eubacteriales bacterium
TCCTTAAACATACCGTTAATTTTCCGAAGCACCGTTTTTCACCTCAACTCTTAAAACATCTTTGTAAATAGCGTCAAGCTCGTTTTTCACGTCATCCGTTCTGTTTTCGAATTCGGGCGCAAGCTCAACGCGAACCTCAGTTACTCTGACAATGCTTTTTTCTTCATCTGTATTTGTGCTTACATATATTTCATATTCATCTATGCCGAGCTTTATGAGTGTATCGGAAACATTTTTACCTACGGCACTTTCAAGAGCGCGTGCGGCGGAATATTCGCTTTTGTAAGATTCCCCTTGCACCTCGTCAAAGGATAACGAAACTTTCGAAAAATCCGCATTTAAAAGCGGCATTAAGGAAACGGCTGATATTACGCAAAACGAAAGCGCCCGAAATATCTTTTCCTCTTTTTTGGGCACGAGCATATGAAGAACACTTGCAAAAAACGCGCACACGCAGTAATTCAGCATAACATTCTTTAAGGCATTCATCCACTCACGCCTCCCGTGACAACAAGAAGAGTTCCCGCGGAAACAACGAAAACAGCGGCTATAAAAATCACCGTTGACATTAAAAGCGTTACAACGTCGCGAAACACGGAAAAGACGTTTTTTGCCGCACCGGGCGAAAACATCTCGGCAAAGCTTTCGCAAAGAAATAACGACAGCTTCCAGCAAATAAGGGAAAGAAGCGTCGGCAAAACGGTTATCGCAATCGAAATAATCCCGAAAACTCCTACGGTATTTTTTACAAGAGAAAGCCCCGCCGTGACAAAAGCGTACGATTCACTTACCGCACCGCCCACAACCGGCACGGATTTTCCTATAATTAGCTTCATACTTTTAGAGGTTATTGAATCGGCGCTGTGCGAAAGCACGCTTTTTAAGGAAAGAAACGACGTAAACACCGTACCCAAAAAGCTCAGCGCGCTTATATATATTTTCTTAAAAAGCTCCGACATACGCGAAGTAAAGGAAAACGAGCCGAGTGACGAGAAAAACGCAAACGCGCACATACCGTTAATTAAGGGCTTTGAAAGACTTTGCGACAGCACGCTTATAACGGAATTGAAAAAAATCACCGCACCCTCGTACGAAACGGCAGTTAAAGAGCCGCCCGCAGACGAAACCGTTGCCGCAAACACCCCCGAAAAAACAGCACCGAATTCGCAAAGCACCTCGTTTAACGAAAAAACCGTCGTTACGGTATTCGCAAGCGGCACCGCGAGAATAAGCGACGAAAGCCCCACTCCCGCAGATTCGAGAATCCTCCCGCCCTTTATACCGTCACCGCCCAAAGTGGCGACAAAAAGAATCGCACCGCTTAAAACGCAAAAGGAAAACGGCTCTTTTAAAGAGCCCGAAAGCACATCGAAAAGCACCGAAAAAACCTTTTTGGGCGTAACCGCGAAAATTTCGCCGAGCGACACATCTGTTATGCCGAGCTCTTCAAGAAGCCTTAGCGTCTCTTCGGAAAGCGCCGACACGAGCTCTTCCTTATATTCTTCCTCTAACCCCGCCTCTTCGTACCTTGTGCCGTCCGATAATTCGTCCCCGGAGGCGGCAAACGCCTTAACGGAAAAAAGACACAAAAGCACAAGTATTGTAAAAAACGTAATTTTCTTTTTCATAAACTACTCTCCCGAAAAGAACTCAAGAGCGATTTTGATTACAGCCGAAAACACGGGAAAAGCCGCAAGTACGGCTGCCGTTTTCGCAAAAAGCTCCACCGTATCGGCAACAGCACCCTCGGACGCATCGCGGCAAATATCGGACGTTACCGTGCCCACGCACAAAAGCCCGAATATTTTTAAAAGTGTTTTAAGCCCCGTCACACTCACGCCCGTGTCGAAAAACAGGCTGTACGCCTCCCTCGCTATGTCCTTCACGCCCGAAAGCCCAAGTGCTAAAACAAATATTACAAGCGTTATTTCCGCGGGCAGTGCATGCACAGGTGCGTATTTTTTTAAAACCGCCAAAAGAATTACGCCTAAAATAACAATCGCGGCAACCGCAGTGCTACTCAAAGCTCGAAAAATGCCGACAGCTCTTCCGAGAGCATTGAAAGCTTCGGCAAAAGCATAAGAATAACAAGAATAAGCCCCGCTATTGTTGTCATAGTCGCGTATTCATCCTTCCCCGATTTTTGAAGCACCTGATTTATTACGGCTGTAATCATACCCACCGCGGCAATTTTATAAATAAACGAAATCTCCATAAAAGCCTTCCTAAATTATTAATATACACAATGCGAACAGCGCCGTAAGCGCGCCGCAGACCTTTATTTTCGAAGCGCTCTCGCCGCTTTCCTTTTTTAAAATTTCGGAAAGCTTAAGGCAAATTTCATCGCAAAGCTCAAGCTGACCCAAAAGGTCGGTTGTTCCGATTTTGGAAATCAGAAGAGAAAACGCCCCGACCGCCTCTTTCCCCGCAATATCCGATAAATACGGCACACCGCCGGAAAGCGCAATATAGCTGTAGCCTCTTTCTTCCAAAAGCTCGCAAAGCTCACAAAACGGCGTTCGCCTGAAGCGAATTTCCGTTTTTATAAGCTGTGCGGCATCAAGCGCCTCTCTTCTTGCTTCGTCGTTTTTTTTAACCGAAAGAACACGTCCCACGCCGAGCGCTATGCACACACCGGACGAAAAAAGCGCCGCAAGGCTAAACAAGATTCACCGCCTCCTTTACACTGCACGGATGCTCTCTTCCGCTTAAAACCACTATCTTTTTAAACACTCCCGCATCGGTAAGCTTTTTTATGTTCGGCTTTTTAATAACCTCCTCAAAGCTGTCGCCGTGCGCCGTCGCAATAACGCCCACACCGCTTCGCATACTCGAAAGAAGAACCTCCGCCTCGTCCTCGCCGCCTATTTCGTCGAGCATAATAATGTCAGGCGAAAGCGTTCTTAAGGCTATGTTCGCTCCCACCGCCTTCGGGTAAAGAGATAAAACATCCGTTCTTATTCCGAGGTTTTTCCCCGCGCCGAATGATGCCGACGCTATTTCGTCGCGCTCGTCTATAACGGCAACCTTTTTTGGAGAAAAAAGGTTTTCCTCTGAATAATACCTGCAAAGCTCTCTTAAAACAGTCGTTTTACCGGAAAGCGGCGTACCTACAATAAGGTACGAGGTGCACTCACCCGTGAATTTCAAAACCTCAGACGCGCACCCTCTGTAATCACGCGAGACGCGTATATTCACACAGTTAAACGGCGACACCGAATACACCTCGTTATTTTTCATAACGGCGCACCCGCCGACGCCCGCCTTGCAACCGCCCTTTAAGGGGATAAAGCCCTTTGCTATCATATCCTGATATGTATGTATCGAACGGCGCGACAGCGAGAATACTATTTCCTGAAGCTTTTTAAAGCTGCAAAAAAGCACGCCCGTTTCAAGCTTTCCCGTAAGCCGTCCGCTTTTTGTAATAAAATACGAATCGCCCACAGTGCCGAGAATGACCGGCATATCGCAACGAAACCTTATCTCGTTTACGCTCTTTGCAGCAGAGGGGTCTATGCCCGACAGCACCTCTTTAATATCCTCCGGCAAAAGCGAAACGGCGTTTAAAAATGCTTCCATTTTCTCATCCCTTCAAAGCGGGCTGAAAAGCCCTTTTCTTTTAAAATTCTATTAACACTTGTCCGAATTTAGAACATTATTTACACATAATTTAAATTGAAGCAACAAAAAAGATTGAAACATTGTCTTAAATATGGTAATATTTATGTAGTTTTCAAAAAAACTTCGGGAGATTCGCAAAAATGAAGTTAAAAAATAAAATTCAAAACAGTAAATTCGCAAAAACGAAGCTTTATAAAGCGGCTTCGAAAAACAGATACCCGCTTCTTGCGGCAGGCTGTACCTTAATTCTTATGCTCGCGGTGTATTTTGCCTACGAGCTTATTCCCTTCGGCAACAAAACAATTTTAAGAATGGACCTTTACCACCAATACGGGCCGCTTTTCGCTGAGCTTTACGAAAGAGTTCTCGGCGGCGACAGCCTTCTTTATTCCTGGACAACGGGCGGCGGCGGTGCTTTCCTCGGTAATTTCTTCAATTATCTTTCATCTCCCTTCGGAATAATAATGCTTATTCTCGGTCACGAAAATATGCCCGAAGCAATTGCCGCGATGATTCTTTTAAAGGCGTGCACCGCTTCGTTTACGTTTTCTTACTTTCTTTCGAAAAAGCGCGAGGCAACACCCGTAACCTCGGCATTCGGCGTGCTGTACGCGTGCTGCGGATATTTCATAGCATACTACTGGAATCTTATGTGGCTTGACGCCTTCTACCTTTTCCCGCTTGTTATGTTAGGAATAGAAAAGCTTATTTCCGAAAGAAAAATGAAGCTTTACATCGCTTCGCTTACGCTTACCTTTATTACAAACTACTATATGGCATATATGGTTTGTATTTTCTCGGTTCTTTATTTTATTTATTATTACTTCTGCTGTTTTTCGGCAACCGAAACGTATCTCGGAAAGCTCAAAAAGCCCGAAAAGGGAATATTCGCAAAGCTTTCTTATATTTACGACTGCGGCAGAAATTCGAAATTTATCGACAGCGGCGTACGCTTTGCGCTTTCGTCTGTAGCATCTGCCGCACTTTCGGCGTTTTCGCTTATTCCCGTTTACTTTGTTTTAAAAAATTGCTCGGCAACCTCGGGCACATTCCCCGCGGAATTTAAAACGTATTTCTCGATTTTCGACTTCCTTGCGAATCACCTTGCGTATCTCGACCCGACAATACGTAGCAGCGGAACTGACGTTCTTCCGAATGTTTACTGCGGTATTTTAACGGTTATGCTCGTTCCCCTTTTCATTTTCTCCGACAAAATCAAAATCAGAGAAAAGGTCTTTTCCCTCGGAATTTTAGGTGTGATGTTTGCAAGCTGTTACACAAACTATCTCAATTACATCTGGCACGGCTTCCACTTCCCGAATGACCTTCCGTACAGATTTTCCTATATGTACTCCTTCCTTCTTCTTGTTTTCGCCTACAAGGCAATAGGCATCATAAAGGAATTTTCGAACAAGCAGATAATAGGCGTAGGAGTCGCAACGGTATTTTTCATAATTCTCGTTCAGGAAATAGGCTCGAAGAACTTTTCCGAAACAGGCGTTTGGATATCGCTTGCGTTTGTGGGAATCTACTGCCTTGCACTCGGCATTTTAAAGAACGACAAATATCCGAAAACAGCCGCCGCGGTGCTTCTTTTGTGCTCGGTCTGCGCGGAATATCTCGTAGCCAACACAAACAATTACAGTATGGATCAGCTAAAAAGCAATTTTGCTGGCGACTACCAAAGCTTCACGGAAATCAAAGAGGACATAGACGAGGACGCGGGCGACGGTATTTACAGAATGGAATTAACCTCGCTTCGCGCAAGAATGGACCCCGCGTGGTATTATTACAACGGCGTTTCGACCTTCTCATCCATGGCATACGAAAAGGTTTCCAACCTGCAATACCACTTAGGTATGTTCGGAAACTACATTAACAGCTACACCTACAACAGGCAAACTGCCGTTTACAACGCATTTTTCGCGCTTGATTACATTGTGGACAACTCCGAAAAAAACACCACCGAATTAAATCCCGATTATTACACCCAAATCGC
>CAZRXQ010000071.1:0-5549 GCA_964604065.1 uncultured Eubacteriales bacterium
TTGTTGACCATATCCATTTCCTTTTTGCAGTCGCCGTAGGTGAAGTCCATCTCCTTGCCGCCGACGATTGCGGGCATATCCTTAAGGTCTGAGGGAACGGTCCAGTCAAGCGTAATGTTGGAGAAGGGCGCTTGAGTACCCCAGCGAGAGGGTGTATTTACACCGAAAATGAAGGATTCAAGGCACTTTTTAACCTGATTGTAATCGAGGTTGTCAACTCTTACAAAGGGAGCAAGGTAGGTGTCGAACGAAGAAAACGCCTGTGCGCCTGCCCATTCGTTTTGCATAATGCCGAGGAAGTTTACCATCTGGTTGCAAAGCGTTGCAAGGTGACTTGCGGGGGAGGAGGTGATTTTTCCGGGAACGCCGCCGAGACCTTCTTGAATGAGCTGCTTTAATGACCAGCCTGCGCAGTAGCCCGTAAGCATTGAAAGGTCGTGAATGTGAAGATCCGCATTTCTGTGGGCGTTTGCTATTTCTTCGTCGTAAATTTCGGAAAGCCAGTAGTTAGCCGTGATAGCGCCGGAGTTTGAAAGAATAAGTCCGCCGACGGAATAGGTAACCGTGGAGTTTTCCTTAACGCGCCAGTCCGTAACCTTAACGTAGCTGTCAACAAGCTCCTTGTAGTCAAGGATTGTGGATTTCATATTACGAAGCTTTTCGCGCTGTTTTCTGTAAAGGATGTAGCTTTTCGCAACATCCGCATAGCCCGCCTGAACAAGAACGGACTCTACGCTGTCCTGAATGTCTTCAACCGCAACAAGCTTGTCTTCGATTTTCGGCTCGAAGTCTGCGGTAACCTTAAGTGCGAGGAAATCTATTGTGTTGTCGTTGTACTGCTTTTCGCATGCCTCAAATGCCTGCTTGATGGCGGAGGCTATTTTCGCAATGTCGAATTCGGCGATTTTGCCGTCTCTTTTAATGACCTGATACATTCGCGCATCTCCTGTACGTTTTTTAAAATTTGCAAGGTAGATAATAACAGATAAAAAGGCATATGTCAATATAAATTTTCAACAAAAACACAACATCTTGTGGTCGAAATCTTTATCTTTTCGATTTCGGTCACAAGATGTAGAAGAGGTTGTATACAATATAGACAGTATTTTGCGCTTAAATTTGTGGAAATTTATCCTTTGTTTTTCCTTGACAAATGAAAATATATTGCTTTTGGCGGAAAAAAGATGAAGCTTTGAAGCGTTAGTTGTGGAATGTTACAAAAATGCTCATATCCCGCGAAGAGCGGCTTCGGGGATTATTTTTTTTGCAATAGAAAGAAGCGCTTCCATCTCTTCTTTTTTTAAGCCCTCGCACGAGCCGTCTATGAGCTCTCCGGAATTTACAAAGCCCTGAAGGAAATATCTTTTTGCGCCCTTTATCCAATTGCAAAGAGCTTCAATGCTTTCTTCTGTATGAAAGCCTTTTACGCAGGTGGTTCTGAATTCGTAATCCACAGCGCCGCCGAGAAGCAGGTCAACTGTCTTTTCAATGGGTGTAATGTCAAAATCCTTTACACCTACGGTTTCTCCGTATTTTTCTTTTGAATTCTTAATGTCAACGGCAACGTAATCCGCAAGACCTAAATCGATTATATCCTTAAGCCTTTCGGGAAAGCAGCCGTTTGTGTCGAGCTTTACGGGGTAGCCCAGAGCTTTTATTTCGTACAAAAAGCGTTCTATATCCTTTTGAATAAGCGGCTCGCCGCCCGTGACGGCAACACCGTCTAAAATTCCTTTGCGCTTTTTTAAGTGGTCGAAGATTTCTTCCTCGTCAAAACAAGCGTTGTCAAGCTCTGTTACGAGAAGCGCATTGTGGCAAAAGGGACACCGAAGGTTACAGCCGCCCGTAAAAACGGTACAGGCGGTGCGCCCCGGAAAGTCGAGAAGCGTAAGCTTCTGAAAGCCCTTTATAAGCATAAAATATCAACTCTTTACAATTCTATAATGTTTTCGGGCATACTGTCGGGGTCTTTAATGTTATACACGCCGCTCTTAAGGGCTTTGAAAGAACCGCCGTTATGCTCGAAGCAGTATGTGCCGGGAAGCTTAATTTCACCCTTCATATTCTCGGGGCAGTCAACCGTAAGGCGAATGCCGGAATAAAGTCTTTCCCACTTAACGCTTATTTTTCCGCCTACGGAGTCGTAATAAGATTTTGCATTTGTAAGACTTTTAATAAAGTGCGGAGAAATGCGAATAAACGCGGGGTCGTCAAGATACGGATTAACCTTTATTCCCGCTACGTATTCGATAAACCAGCCCGAAATGTCGCCGTACATATGGTGGTTAATTGACGGCGGCTCTGCGTTTTCGGGGAAGAAGGTCTCCGGGAGAGATGTAAAGCCGCGCTTTACGAGATTGCCATACGACGGGAAGTCGGGGCGCGTAATCATTTTGTAAGCGAGGTCGCTTTCGCCGAAATCGGAAAGGACTCTGAAAAGAACTCTTGCGCCCAAAATGCCGAAGTCTATGTGCTCCTCGTCGCGTTCTATAATGTTAAGAAGCGCTTTGAAGGCGGCGGGCTTTTCGCCGTTTTCGAAAACGTCAAAATGAATTGCCATTGCCTGCGATGTCTGGCAAGCGCCCGTGGCGGTCATTGTTCCGAAATCAATATGATACCGTCTTACGCTTTCGCGTATTTCGTTATAAAGACTGTCGCAAAAGCTTTTTTGAAGCGGGAGCGAGAGTACGCCGAATATGTACGACGCCTTTGAAAGAATGCTCATACAAGTAACGCTGTCGGTAAATTCAAGCGGTGCTTTTACCTTTGTAACGGGACACCAATCGCCCAGCCCGAATTCCAAAAGACCGCGTGAATTTCTCTTGCGGGAAATGTATTCGCAGTAACGGAAAATCGCGTGAGCGTTTTCTTTTAAAATGTCCGTGTTTCCGCGAAGGATGTAGGTGTAGTAGGGGATGTATGTAAGTGCCGCATCCCATGCGGGACCGTTGCCCCACGAAAAGCCCCAACCGCCCGTGGGAACTATTCCGGGGAGCGCACCGTCTTCTCTTTGAGCCTTCCTTATATTTCTCATCCACTCAACATAGCTTTTTTCCGCATCGAGATTCATTAATATGTGCTTTGCCGAAAGCGAGGCGTCGCCCGTCCAGCCGTTCTTTTCGCGGTGAGGGCAATCCGTCGGGAAATAGTAGAAGTTCGAAAGATCGGAATTTCTCGTGATTTTCTGAAGCGTATTCGCAACCACGTCCGAGCAGGAGAAGTCGCCTGTTTCGCGAAGCGCGGAGCTGCATTCTATAGCCGTGAGAAGTGAGGGAACGGCTTCCTCTTCTGAGATGCCGTAAACTATGCAGTAGCGAAAGCCGTGATATGTAAACACGGGCTCGAAAATTTCTTCGCCCTCGCCCTTTAAAAAGTAAATGTCGCGCTGAGAATAGCCCTCGGGGAAGAAATGAATGTTATTAATCGAGGGGTTGCCGTCGGGAGTTAAGTACTCGCCGAACTGCAAATCTATTTGCCTTCCGCGCTCGCCGCTTATTTTAAGGCGGACAATGCCCGCAATATTCACGCCGAAATCGTAAAGGAAGCCTTCGCGCTCTTTAGTTGCAACGGGGTTCGGCTCTTTTGCAACGTCGCCTCTCGGACGGTATTCTTCAAGCGTGCATTTTTTTATTGAGACGGCGCTTCTGTGGCGCGTGTGAATTACGGGCTCTGCTTCGCAAAGTCTTTTTTCTCCGCGGGGGGATTCAGCGAATACGGCGTCGTTCCAAAAATCGTCAACATATTTAACCTGCGACCAGTCGGCAATTTCTTTTCTTGCGTCGTAAATACAGCCGCAACGAAGGTCGTCGAACACAACGGGCGACGGCGCTGTTTTAACGGTTCTGTCGGCTTCTATAGTGTCAACCGTGCCGTCCTTGTTTGTAATTTCTATTGCAAATGCAGTGCGCGGTGCGCCGCGAAAAGCCGCCTTGTCAAAGTCCCAAATTTGCCCGCCGGGGGCATTTTGCATACCGTTGCCGAGGTGCAGTCCCAAAACGTTTTTGCCCTCCGACACATATTCGGTAATGTCGTACTCATCATAATAAACAATGTCGTCCGGGTTTGAAATATACGGGGCTAAAATGCCCTTTGTTATTTTTCTTCCGTTTATGTAAATATCGTAAAAGCCGAGACCCGTAACGGTTACGGTGCATTTTTCGGGCTCGGAGTAAATAATAAAGCTTTTTCTGAAATAAGGCGCGGCAACGTGCTCCTTATACGTCGAAAATTTTCTTGATGCGGCAATGAATTTTTCGGAAAGCATAAAAACACCTCTTTTTTCTTGTGCCGAAAAGTTTCGCCTTTCGGACTTTACTATATAATAACCCAACAAAGCGCAAACTTCAAGATGTGACATCATAAATTCAAGGTTTTTTTAATATTTTCCGATACAATTATATTGAAGAGTTATGTCCACTCTTTTCTGAATATAATAATTCCCGCAAGAGTTACCGCAACGCCCAAAAGCTTTTGCCAATAAAAGCCCTGCTTTTCCACGCCGAACAGTCCGAAAAGCTCTATTAAATACGCCGTGAGAAGCTGAGACGAAACAATAATCATAACAGCACCCGCAGGGCCTAAGGAAGACATACTCTTAATTACGGTGTAGGTAATAAGCGCGCCGAACACGCCGCCTAAGAGCATATATTTATTATCTATTCCGAAAAGTGCCGAAGGTGTGCTTTCGCGCCCCGTAAAAAGCCACGCGCATACGCAAACGATAAACGCCGTAAGCTGTACGAACGAAGCGGACAGCCATATTGATGTTTGCTTTGTAAGTCCCTCGTTAAAAACGCCCTGAACGCTCATTAAAGCGCCCGAAATGACGGCTATAATAATACCCGTAATACCTGCCGTAATGTTCACCTGCTTTTAAAATATTCGCGTTTATTATTCGCATTTCGGTACTTCTTATACATAACCGCAACCGACGAATTCGAACTCCGGTTTGTTTTGGATAAATGAATCGACTGCGGCGTCAAAAGCCTCGCGAATGAAAAATTCAAGATTTAACATTATTTAAACAATTCGGAAAAAGTTTAAAAATATTACATAAATATTCTGTTGACCTTAACGCTTTTGCGTGTTAATATAGAGTTTGGCAAATATTAAGAAATCTTAAGGCAATTCATTTTGCCTTTCGGAGGTAAATTGTATGAAAAAATCGAGAAAGCTTCTCGGAATTGTCCTGAGTCTTTTGATGGTTATTTCCTGCTTCCCCGTGATGCCCGCATTTGCGGACAGCGTTGTCGAGATTTACAACGGCGACACACAGGTTACGGAAACAATCGAACTTCAGGAATACAGAAGCGTAACATTAACCGCCGTTATTTCGGAGGAGACTTCGGCGCAATACGAAACGACAACGGTTACATGGGTAAGTAACCTGCCGCTTCTTGCCGATGTTGACGACGAAGGTAAGGTTACGGCGTACGACTATTCCAAAAAAGCGATTATTCAGCTGTGGATAGACGAGAATATAGCGTCACTCCCGTTAGTGGGCGACAGTATGGCGGACGCTATTTGGAAGGCGCTTGAAAACAGCGGTG
>CAZRXQ010000072.1:0-5541 GCA_964604065.1 uncultured Eubacteriales bacterium
CAAGCTTTGACACCTTGTTCCCTCCGATTTATATAATAATGTACTTTTTTCCCTGAATTTGTTCGATTAAGCTTTCAAGCTCAAGCTCCGTAAGCGCACTGAGCACCTCTTGCATTTCAAGACCGCTTTGTTGCGCGATATCGTCAATGTGAAGCCCGCCCGAAAGAAGAAGGTTGTAAAGCACAACAGCTTCTCTCGATAAGCCCGAAAGGTCCGTTTCGAAAGCCGAATTTTCGCTCGGCGCTTTTTCTTTTACCGTGTCCGCCTTATTTTCGTAAGACTTCTTCGTTTTCTCCTTTTCGTGACCTGTGCTTTTTGCTTTTTTGCTTTTTTCTTTTTCGGCAGTCGGCGTTTCTTTTAAAACCGATTCTTCCGCCTTAAACTGCACCTGCTTTTTAATTAAAGTCTTTTCGTCCTGTTTTTTCGATTTGTAATTTCTGTAATCGACATAGCTTATATCCGCTATTCTCGTTTTGCTTTCCTTAAAATCTATATACTCGCCGTGAGAATATTCGTATTCGCAAAGAATATCGTATGCCGAAAACACGGGCTTTGCGCCCTGAGAAATAAGGTGATTCGTTCCGTCAAACGAGGAACGCACAATATCACCGGGAACCGCAAAAAGGTCTCTGCCCTGCTCAAGCGCCTTGTCCGCCGTAATAAGCGAACCGCTTTTTACACCCGCCTCCACAACAACCGTACCGAGCGTCAAACCCGAAATAAGCCTGTTTCTTATGGGAAAGCTCGCTCTCGATGCCGGAGAAAACGGTGCGTGCTCCGTAACGAGGCATCCGTGGCGCGTTACGGCTCTTCTTAAGGATGCGTTTTCCTTAAGATAATTCACGGAAAGACCGCACCCGAGCACCGCTATTGTTTTTCCGTTTGCAAGCATAGCTCCCGCGTGCGCCTCACTGTCAATTCCGAGCGCACCGCCGCTTACTATAACCGCTCCCGATTTTGCAAGAGCGTACGAAAGGCGCTGTGCCGTTTCGATTCCGTAGTTGCTTGCACGGCGCGTTCCGACCATTGCAATGGAAACCTTGCTTGAAAGCACCGAAGCGTCTCCCGCAACGTACAGCACAAGCGGCGCGTCGCAAAGCGATTCAAGACTTTTCGGAAACAGCTCGTCGTCAAGCGTGATTATTTTGTAGCCGCGGATTCTGCATTCGTCGAAAATCGGTTTTGTTTGTGAAGGGGAAATGCTTTTGAGCTTTTCTATTCTTCTCTGAGTCAAAAGACCGGACATACGCCACTCCGAAGAGCCCGCATTGTACATCTTTTCGGGATCACCGAAATACGAGAGAACCTCGTCCGTTTTAGCACCCGGTCCGAGAGCCGTTTGAAGCCATATCCAATATTCGGGCGGACAGCTTTTCACCTCATCATCTCCCACATAACAATTGACGCGGCAACCGAGGCGTTAAAGGATTCCGCTCTGCCCTTCATGGGTATTGTCACAAGAGCCGTGGAAGCCTTTTTGATTTCCTCGGAAATTCCGTTGCCCTCGTTGCCGATAACAACAGCCGTGCCGCCTGTCATATCGGCAGACGTAATAGCCACGGCGTCGCTGTCGGGAACAGCGGAATATACCTTCATACCGTTTGCCTTAAGAGTTAAGAGCGCCTCCCCGAGGTTTTCGGGTGCAGAGACGGTAAGTCTGAAAAGCGAGCCCATAGAAGCTCTTAAAGCCTTGGGATTATAAATATCGCACCCGCCTCCGGCAATAACGCCGTCAAGTCCCAACGCCTCCGCGGTGCGGCAAACCGCGCCGAAATTCGAAGGATTCGAAACATCTTCAAGCACAATATATTTCCCATTATATTTTATTTTACCTATATTTGCGTTTTTGTCAAGCATTTTGCAAATACAGAATACGCCCTGCGAGGTTTTTGTGTCGCTTAATTTTTGCGAAACCTCTTCGGAAATAAGATACACACTTTTTGATACAGCCGTTATTTTTTCCGCATAAGAGGAATATTTTTCAAGTGCGCTTTCGGTAACGAAAAGAGCTTTTATTTCGATTCCGCTTTCGGCGGCATCCGCGCAAAGGCGCGCACCCTCCAAAGAAAATTCTCCGTTTTCACGGCGAAATTTTCCCGAAGAAGTAAGCTTTACGGCGTATTTTATTTTTTCGTTATTTCTGCTTGTAATAAGCTCCATATTTCCCTCCGGGCAAAAAAAATGCCGAATTTAAAATGCAAACAAATAAACCTTTGCGCCCGGTCAACTCTCTGACCGAGCGCAATCATTCAAATTAAAGGGCTGCCTTAGCCTTTTCAACAAGAGCGGTAAATGCCGCGGGATCGGAAATGGCAATCTCCGAAAGCATTTTTCTGTTGAGCTCTATGTCTGCCTTTTTAAGGCCGTTGATGAAGGTTGAATAGTTAACACCGTTCATCTTGCAGGCGGCGGATATTCTTGTTATCCAAAGACGGCGGAAATCTCTCTTCTTCTGCTTTCTGCCGATATAAGCGTAGTTACCGCTTTTCATTACAGCCTGCTTAGCTGTTTTGAAGAGCTTGCTCTTTGAGCCGTAGTAGCCTTTTGCAAGCTTAAGAACTTTATTTCTTCTTTTGCGAGTCATCGTCGCACCTTTAATACGTGCCATTGTAAGTTACCTCCGTTTAGCTTTCTTATTTGTAGGGAATGAGACGCTTAATCTGCTTCTGATTGGTAACGTCAGCTACATTGGTTTTACGAAGATTTCTCTTGCGCTTTGTTGTCTTCTTGGTAAGGATATGTGACTTGTAAGCATGGCCACGGATAGGCTTGCCGTTCTTGGACATTTTGAAACGCTTTTTTGCGCCTGAATGAGTTTTGATCTTAGGCATAATATTTCCTCCTTAAAATTACAACGCTTTTATCTGTGCAAAAATTACTTTGCAGGCTTCGGTGCAAGGAACATAAGCATCTGACGGCCTTCGAGCTTGGCGGGCTTTTCGATGTTGCCCTTCTCGGAGCAAGCCTCGGCAAAACGTGCCATAATGACATTACCGTTTTCCGTGTGAGCCATCTCCCTGCCTCTGAAACGAATCGACACTTTAACCTTATTGCCGTCCGAAAGGAAGCGGTTGGCATGGTTTGCCTTTGTATTAAAGTCGCCTGTGTCAATATTCAAAGATAAGCGAACCTCTTTGATTTCCATAACCTTCTGGTTTTTCTTTGCCTCTTTTGCGCGCTTTGCCTGTTCAAAGCGGTACTTGTTATAGTCCATTACCTTGCACACGGGCGGCTTTGCATTCGGGGCAATTTTTACAAGGTCAAGATTTCTTTTCTCCGCGATTTTAAGTGCGTCCGAAGCCGACATAATGCCGAGCTGTTCACCGTCTGCGGAAATTACTCTTACTTCTTTATCTCTGATCTCTTCGTTGATCTGAGTTTCCTTGCTGCTGATACTTAAGCACCTCCGAAATAAATTAAAAGCGTGGGCGAAAACTCCGCCCACGCCGAAAATACGCAAAATACCCGTAAAGGGAATGCATCGACTGTTAACCAAACAATACGCTCGTTTGGTGAGAACGGAGAGTTCTGCTTCATTGCCGTAATATAATAACAGCTTTCCCGTTCTTTGTCAAGTGATTTTTTCAATTATTTCAATTATTTTCCGCGTTTTCGTTGCCGTTTCCCGAAAAGCCGTCGGTTTCGTCGGTATTTCCGCCGTCTTCACCGTTCGTATCGGCAGTCGTCTGCTCTTCGGTTTCGGGCGCATATTCCGCAAAATAGTAAAGAATTATCTTATTTTTCGCGGAAAGACGTCTGTCCCCGGGAATTGCCGCCCAGTCGTTTGTTTCGGTATCAAGGTAAACAACGCTGTACACAAGGTTCGATTCACTTTCATCCGATGCGATTTTTCCGCTTTGCGTTTCAACGCTCTTAAAGCCCGCATCCTTAAGCGCCTTTACGGCATCGTCCTTTTTCATATTCTCAACCGAGGGCACACTTCTGCCGTCGCTTACGGTAAGCTTTATTGTGCGCTTGTTTACGGACGTTACCATAGTGCCCTTCGGGAGGCTCTGAGAAATTATTGTTCCTCTTTCCTCGTCGCTGTCCACATAGTCGGTCTCGAAATTAAGAACGCTCTTGTATGTTTCGTTGTTCTTTATATCCTCAAGCTTTTCACCCTTAAACGAGGGTACGGAAACGCTTATTACCTCGTCCTTATTTTCGGTGGTTTTAACGGTTTCCTCTTTGCTTGTTTCCTCTGCCGTTGTATTCGTTGTTTCGTTATCGGGGGAAGCAGGCTTTTTAAGGATGATTATAACCGTAAGAAGAACGGCAAGGCACACCGCTACGCTTACGCCGAAGGCAATAAGCGTGCTTCTTTTCATTTTCGCGGAATCGGGAATCTCTTCGTCAAGCTCTTCTTCGTCTTCATTCACTTCTTCGGGCTCTGCTCTTTTAATGGGCGGCGGCGCGGGATTGGGATTCGGTACGGGACGTACCTTTTCCTCTGCCTTTTCGCCGTAGTCCGTCGAAGCGTTCATTATCGAAGGCGACGCGGAAAGCTCCGCTCTTAAGGTATCCACCGTGGCGGTTCTGTCCGCGGGGAGAATCTGAAGTGCGTTTACAAGTGCATTTATAACATACGCCGGAAGCTGCTCGGCAAATCTTGCCGGAATCATAAGCTTGTCGTTTGCTATTCTTTGCGAGGAGCTTTGCGGAGTGCTTCCTATAAGCGCTCTGTAAAGCACGGCGGCAAACGCATAAACATCCGTAAATGCGCCTTGTTCGCCGTCGAAGCCGTACTGCTCCACCGCGGCATAGCCGTCGAACAGCTCCGCTTCGAGCCTGCTTTTTTCGTTTCTCAGATCGGCAACCGAGAAGCCCGTAAGCTTAACTCTTTTGTCCGGGCACACAACAAGTGTCTCGGGCGAAATTCCTCGGTGGAAAATCCCTGCCGCGTGAACGGCTTCAAGTCCCGAAAGAACCGGCATTAAAAGAACACGCGCCTCCTCCCAGGAAACAAAGCCCTGCTCGGTATTATGAAGAAGATATTCTCTGAGAGTCTGCGTCTCGCCGAGATATTCGTAAGCGGCGTACGCCGTCCCGAGGTCCTCGAAAACCTCGTAAATATCGGGCAGTGCACTGTAGCCGCCGATATCCTTAAGCGCTCTCCAAAGCTTTAAGTAATCGCTTTTTTCGTCAATAAAGGCAGATGCCTTACCGACGTTAACAAGGCAATAGTTATCCTCGCCCCTCGTAATAAACTCTCGCGGGTAAAACTCGCGAAGCGTTACGGGACGCTTTACGGATAAATCGAAGGCGTAATATGTTGACCCCTCGGCATTTGAGCTTACAAGCTTACCTATAAGGTATTTGCCGCCCACAACCGTTTTAAGCGGCAAAAAGGGCGCTTGCTGAGGCTCTGTTTTCTCATTCTTGCAATAAGGGCAAACGGTATTATCGCCTATTTTACGCATACAGCGTAAGCAAAGCTTTTCCTTTTCCATATCGCTCAGTCAAGATTGGGTCTTGAATCACCGGTGTGACCGAGAGCATCTCTTACGCTTTGTCTTAACTGTCTTATGTCGTTAACGCTCT
>CAZRXQ010000073.1:0-5522 GCA_964604065.1 uncultured Eubacteriales bacterium
TTCAAAAGAAGCGGAGGAGTACCTCGGCTTAATAAATAAGGCTTGAAATAACGGTACAATTCAGTCTTCGGGGAAGTTAAATCGGATATATTGCCGAAACGGCAAAAAAACACGCTGTTTCGGCATATTAAAAAGATGTGAAATTAATTTTAAAACAAAAATTAATAAATATTAACATAAAAATGCATTTTTTCTATTGACATTCACCCCCGAAATGTAATATAATCACCGTAGACTTATAAGTGTTTGTGTGCAGATTGCAATACTTATAATATGAGGTTCGCCTCAATGACTTAGTAAAGGAAGATTTGTAAATGAAGAAGGCACTTTCAATAGTTCTTTCCGTTATGATTATTATCATCGGAATTATGCCTGCCGCGGCGGCGGTAAACGTTCCCGAAATAGGCATAAAGGTTTCCGAGGGCGAGTATGACGGCAAGCCCGTGAATGCGGATGTTGTAACAAAAAAGGTATTTACCGTTATTGTTTCACTTCCCCCGGTTAAAGCCCTTACCGGTGTTAATATGCACCTTCAGTTCGATAATTCGGTTCTCAAGGTTGTTGACGGCGGCGCCGCATACAACTTGGTGAACGGTGATAAATACAATTACTACGACGGTATGTTTGCTTGCGGAATAAAGCAAAACAAGCCCAACGAATTTGCAATGGGTATTATTACTTCGGATTCGATTACAAAAGCGAATTCAAGAGATTTTGCCTATATCACCTTTGAAGTTATTGACCTTACAAAGGAATCTACAACTCTTAATCTTTATGTTAACGAGTTTGACACGGATGACGGTGACAATTCCAATGACATTGACACTCAGACTCTCGCACTTTCCGAAATCGTAAGATTCGACTTCCCCGAGGACGTTACGGAAGAGACCACAACCGGTACTTCGGGCGAAACAGGCAGTGCGGAGGAATCCACAACAGAGGCTTCCGTATCCACAATTACGGCTCTTATTAATGCAATAAGAGAGCTTCTTAAGGACAACAACGCTTCCATAAGCGATTACATTGACGCTATTGTAAACATTCTCGGCAATGCCGACATTGCGGATATGATTGAGCAGCTCATCGGCGGCAACATCAACATCGGCGACGGCTTCCTTGAGTGGATTAAGGGTCTCGGTCTTGACTTCGGTGCTCTTGAAGATATTCTTAACGAAATCATTGAGTTCTTAAAGAATCTCTTCGGCGGCGGAAACGATAATCCCGAAACCACCAACAAGCTTACGACGAACGGCGCAAGCGGTGATCCCGCAACAACAAGCGCAGGCTCACAGACCGGTTCCGAAAACACCGGTGATGCGGGAATTGCTCTTACGGCTACGGTTTGCGTAGCGGCTGCAGCAGCGTTTGTTCTTACACGCAAGAAAAAAGAAGAGTAATTTTCTAATATACAAATCCCATCCTTTTTGATTTATTAGTCTTAAAGCGAGAGCACGTCCCGGCCGCAAGGGCGTGCTTTTCGCTTTGAGATTTTTAAAATGAATATTATCGGATTATATTGAAGCTCTGCGAGTTCGACGGAATTCGCGGGGCTTTTTTCAGCGAAGGTTTCGGACAATGGTTTTATACGAAGGTTTTAAGGATTTTAGGCGAAGGCTTTTTCGGCAAAAGTGCCAAAACGGGACTGAAAATTTTGGCAACACGGGCGCGCTTTTGTGTGGTAATATATAAGTATATTATATAAGAAGGTGTCAGATATGAAATGTAAAAAAATCACGGCTGTGCTTTTGACGGTTGTAATGCTTGTTTACTTTGCATTGCCGTCATTTGCGGCGAACAAAGTGCCCGCACCGGCGGAATGGGTAAACAGTTCCGACGAGATTTTTTCCTTGGAGGGTAAAATAAGCCTTACTCCCGGTGAGGATGAGGGCTGTATGAACTTCGCCTGGGTAAGCTCGGGACTTTCGGGAAGCGAAGAGATGTTTATGTACGGCAAAGAAAGCGACTTAAGCGACGGCGTTTATGCCGAAGTTACTCCTGTTACGGCGTATTCGGTTGTTTACATATCAAACAGAGTTTCCCTAAAAGGGCTTGACGAAGGGACTTATTACTACAATTACACCTTCGACGGCGAGTGGCAGGGGATAGAAAGCTTTTCGGTTAAAAGCGCCGAGGGCGGGTTTTCCGTAATGCTTTGCTCCGATCCGCAGCTCGGACGTTCGGGCGACGATACGGACGAAGCTGTTCTTAACGATGCTTACGGCTGGTACAGAACGCTTGAGGCGGCAAAGAAAAATTGCCCGGATATGCGCTTTATTCTTTGCGCGGGTGACGAGGTTAACAGTGCGCTTTCCAAAAAGCAGTACAACGCCTTGCTGTATCCCGATGCGCTTAAGTCCGTTCCCGTGGCGGCGGCTGTAGGTAACCACGATTATTATTCAACTCTTTACAAGCTTCATTACAATAACCCGAATACGGTTAAGGATGATTTTACCTCTATGGGCGGTAACGGCTATTACTTTACTTACGGCAATGCGCTGTTTATTGTAATTAACTCCAACAACTACGTTACAGACGACCACAGAGCGGTTATTACAGAGGCTGTCAATTCCGCTCCCGATGCGAAGTGGCGCGTTGTTATGATGCACACAAGCCTGTATTTTTCGGGAATGAAGGAAAAGCATCAAAATAATATTGAGCTTTTTGCACCGATTTTCGATGAGTACGACATTGACCTTGTTGTTTCGGGACACGAGCATTTGTATTCGAGAACAGCGCCGATGACGGGCGATGTGCCGACAGAGGGCGGCGTTACATATCTTGCCGTGGCAACGGCTTCGGGCTGCAGCTTTGACCGCTACGACCGCTGTGACAGTCGCGTTGTAAAGTGCGAAAATCTTTACGAGCCGTCGTATTCGTTGCTTTATGTAGGCGAGGACGAAATAAGCGTTAAATCGTATTACACCGACAAGGACGAAATTTTCGACGAGTTTACGATTGAGAAAACAGAAGAGCCCGCAGGCACAGTTGAAGAGTTCTCCTTCGATTGGCTTACAAGGGTAATTAATGCGATTATTTCCGCAGTGATGCTGATTTTTAAATAATTAAAAATACCGACGTATTTTGGGGTGAATTTCCCATTATACGTCGGTATGTTTTTGGTGTTTAATGCGTCCGATGTTGGCAACATCGGACGCGTTGCGATTATTTATAATCTTTGTAGAACTCGTCGATGTAGGCGTCGATGTCGGCTTTGGTGCCTTTGAAGGGGCCGGGGGTTTCCATTTTAAGGGAGACGGTGGCGGTGGCGTACAGGAGCGAGGTTTTTATATCTTTTGTGAGTCGTTCGTTGATATATGCGGCGAAGGTGGTGTCGCCTCTGCCGGTTCTGCCGCTTAAGTTACGCGCTCTTATGGGGCAGGTATAAATGTCCTTTCCGTCGTACGCGAGAACCTCTGTATTGTGGGTTATGAGAACCTCCTTAGCGCCCCATGAATGAAGCACCTTTGCGGCTTCGCGGCGATCCTCAAGTCCCGTTAAAATTTCGGCTTCGGCGGCATCAGTCTTTAAAAATGTGATATAGGGGAGAAGCTCTTTTTTTGTTGCCCAATCCTCAAAGAACATTTCGCCGGTTTCTTTTATTGCGTGGCGAAGCTCGCCCTGAACGTCTACAGCTACCTTGCCGAGCGTTGCGCAGTGCTTAATCATTTCGTCCGGGAAGTCGCCGTAAATGAGTCCCGCGAAATGATAAATTTCAGCTTCCTCGTCGGGAAGGTCGCTTATTTCAAAATGCTCGCCGAGCTCAAGGCAACGGCACTCGCGGCGTTCCTTGTCTGCGGTGAAGTATTTATTTTTCATGGTAGTTGAAGATTCGCAGAAGGTAGGGTAAACATCCTCCTTCGGAATTGTGAAGTGAGAAAGTCTTTCCTCGTCCTTTTTTGCAACGCGTGTTACTGCGGCAACCTTATGCCCGAGGGCATATGCCGAGGCGGAGGAAAAAAGCACCGCGCCGCCGCAGATTTTAACCTCGTTGTCGAGATGGTCGATGTTTTGGTCAACTGTTATGTGACCGATTATCATGGAATCGTATTTTTTCATTTTCATTACCTCAAATTGTGTATGTTTTAAGCTCTTCGCTTACCTCGATGCCCGTGCCTTCGAAATCGGCTGTGGGGTCGTAGTCTACGGAAAGGTGAGTTGCTATGATTCTTGTGCCGAATTTTTCTTTAAGCTCCTTCGCGATTTTAACATTCATATGCGGGCCGTTGAAGCCTTCGGGCTTTGAAAAGTCGCCTAAAACGCAGTCGGAGTCTTTAAAGCACCACGGAATGTTGTCGTTGTAAAGAGAGTCGCCGGTGTAGCAAAGCGTTTTGTCGCCCTTAACCTTTATTGCAAGTGCGGGGACGGTGTGCTTCATCTCTTTAAAGCTTAGAGTGAACGAGCCGTACTTTACATCATTTTCGGGGCTTACGTTTACGACGTTAAAATTCGGGTGAGAGAAAAGCGTTTTGTACCATTCGGTGTCGCTTTTTTCGGTGAAGACAGTAACGGTATGGTTTAAATCCTCAAGTGCGTAGCGGAACGGCAAAAGGTCGCTTGTGTGGTCAAAGTGCAGATGAGAAATGTAAACCGCGCCGATTTTTCTTAAATCGACAAGACTCATAAGTCTTGAAAGAGTGCCTGAGCCCATATCGAGAACGAGCATATCCTCGCCGTTTTTTATGAGATAGCCGCTTGCCGCGCCTACTCCGGGCTTTGGGTACGGTCCGTATTTTCCGAGAACGGTCAGCTCCATAAAAGACCCTCCGCATATTCGTCCTTAAGCTCTTCCTTGACGTTATTCTTAAGAAGGTTGAGCTTTAAAATGGCTTCGGATTTCATATAGTCCTCGGTCATAAAGTCGCCCGCGATGATGTTTGCACAGCTTAAATAATACCAGTTTTCGGCTATTGCGTTCATCATATCCTTGAAATACAGGCGAAGCTCCTTGTCGAGCTTTTTGGGCGTGGTAAGACCTACCTCTGTGCCGGGGTTGGGAGTCTGCTGGGTTTGGAACCAATAAAGACCTTCTGTAGTGTTTGTATCGAAAAAGTGCGGAGCTTCCTTTGCGTAAGTTGCGGCGTAGCTTCCGTTGAGCTTTTTGTCCCAGGGGAGAATCTGCTCGCAGTTTCTGCTGTAGTCGTACTCCTCGGTATCGTTTATGAGAATGTAGCGCTTGCCGGCTTTTCTTATATCGCCCAAGGTGACATCTTTGATATGCTCAAAGTCACAGTAAGCGTATTTTTCGGGGTCGATGTATTCCTTTAAAAGTGCGTTGACCTTGTTTTTGTCCGCCTTATAGGTAAGCGTTATAGGCCCGAACTTTTGGGGATAATATTCTCTTATATCAAGAAGGAATATTTCCGAAGGATAAGAGTCCATAGCGGTTCTTATATCCTTGAGGGCGTTTTCGAATTTGTCGCCCTTGGTTATGCCGTGAGCGAGGACAATGTTACCCTTTTTGTCGGTGTTAAGTCTTAAGCAGAACTGCCTTACTCCGTAAAGAATCTGAGTTAAAAGCGTGT
>CAZRXQ010000074.1:0-1239 GCA_964604065.1 uncultured Eubacteriales bacterium
TTGCCTTTATGCCGAGCATTGTTTTAAGCGCGGCAACAAGGTCTTTTTCTTTTTCGGCGATTTTACCGAGCGAGTCGGAGAAGGTGTCCTGAGTCATCTCAACAAGAACCTCGAAAACATCGACGTTATTAACACGGTCTATAACGATTTGATAATTTGCGGGATAGCCGTTCGCGAGAAGAACCTCTTCTATTTGCGACGGGAATACGTTTACGCCTCTTATAATAAGCATATCGTCACTTCTGCCGCTGGGCTTGTTCATTCTTATGTGCGTACAGCCGCATTCGCACGGCTCTGTTATAAGCGAGCAAATATCTCTCGTTCTGTAGCGAATTACCGGGAAAGCCTCTTTTGTAAGCGAGGTAAACACAAGCTCGCCGGAGCTTCCCTCGGGAAGCACCTCGCCCGTTTCGGGGTCGATTATTTCGACTATGAAGTTATCCTCCCAAACGTGCATTCCGTGCTTCTCTTTACATTCGCACGAAACGCCCGGTCCCAAAACCTCGGAAAGTCCGTAAATGTCGTAAGCATCTATACCTAAGCCCTTTTCGATATCGCGGCGCATATTTTCCGTCCAGGGCTCCGCGCCGAAAATTCCGATTTTGAGCTTAAGCTTATCCTTAACGCCCATATTTTCTATTTCCTCGGCAAGGTAAAGCGCATAAGAAGGTGTGCAAAACAGCACCGTAACGCCGAAGTCTATCATGGTTTGAATCTGAAGTGCGGTGTTGCCCGTAGACATAGGCACAACGGTTGCACCTACCTTTTGAGCGCCCGCGTGCGCGCCGAAGCCGCCCGTGAAAAGTCCGTAGCCGAACGAAACCTGACAAACATCGTTTTTTCCGACACCCAAGGAGCGAAGCATTCTCGCAATGCATTCCGCCCACATATCAAGGTCGTTTTCAGTGTAGCCCACAACGATTCTTTTTCCCGTTGTACCCGATGAAGCGTGAACTCTCACAACATTTTCCATAGGTTCTGCGAAAAGACCGTAAGGGTAATAATCTCTTAAATCGTTTTTATAAGAAAAGGGTAATTTCGAAATATCCTCAATGCCTTTAATATCTTCGGGTTTAAGTCCCTTTTCGTCCATTCTTTTTCTGAAGCACTCAACCTTTTCGTAAGAGCGCTTAACCTGCTTTACAAGTCTTTCGCTTTGAAGCTTTTTTAATTCCTCACGTGAAAGTCTTTCAACGCCGTTTTCCATTTTAATCATCGCCTGACTGTGTTTTCCTGACT
>CAZRXQ010000074.1:1339-5463 GCA_964604065.1 uncultured Eubacteriales bacterium
TGTGTTTTCCTGACTTTATTTAAAGATTGTATCCGAGCTCGAAGGCTTTTAGGTTGATATCCAAAAACTTTTCGGGAACTGTGGATTTAACCGTTTCAACCCAAACCTCATACGGAATATCCGTACTCTTTGCGAGAACGCCTATAAGTACTACGTTAACCGCCTTTGCGCTTCCCGCGCTTTCGGCAAGTGAAAGTGCCGAAAGTGCCGTAACATTTGCCGCACCCTCAAGCTTTTTCACAATATCCGAAGGATATTCGGCAGCACCCGTAATTACGGGCATCGGATTGATTTTCTGTTTATTTACTATTATTCTGCCGCCTTTTTTAAGGTAGGGAAGTGCGCGATAGGCTTCAAGCTCCTCAAAAGCGAGGATTATATCGGCTTCGCCCTTGTCTATAACGGGGGAGTATACCTTTTCGCCGAATTTAACGTATGTAACAACGCTACCGCCGCGCTGGCTCATACCGTGAACCTCTGACACCTTAACGTCGAAGCCTTCGCTTATTACGGCGTTTCCGAGAATACGGCTTGCAAGAAGAGTTCCCTGACCGCCTACGCCTACAATCATAATGCTTTTAGTTTCCATTTTCGCACCTCAATCCTTTTTGGAAATTGCCCCGAACGGGCAAACGCCCGTGCAAAGCGAACAGCCGTTGCACTGTGTTTTGTCTATTTTAACCGCGCCCGTTTCGCCGTCCACGCTTATAGCCGGGCAACCGAGCTTCATACAAAGCTTGCATTTTTTGCATTTTTCGCTGTCTATTTCGCAGTGACCCGTGTATTTAACCGTTTTCAAAAGCGCACACGGACGCTGAGCTATAATTACGGAAACCTCGTCGCATTCCGTTTCCGTCTTTACGACCTTTTCGAAATTCTTAACGTCAAACGGGTCGGCTACCGTGATTCTCTTAATTCCGAGGGCTTCGCAAAGCTTTATTAAATCCGTCCCGACGGTGGGCTCTTTTCTGATGGTAAAGCCCGTTGTGGGATTGTCTTGATGACCTGTCATACCTGTTATGGAGTTGTCTAAAATTATAACGGTATTCGCGCCCTTGTTGTAAACGATATCGGTAAGTGCCGTAATTCCCGAATGCATAAAGGTGGAGTCGCCTATTACGGAAACGAGCTTTTTATTGAATTCACTGCCTCGTACCTTTGCCATTCCGTGAGCGGCGCTGACGGAAGCACCCATACAGATTGTGGTATCCACACTGTCAAGCGGTGCTACTGCGCCGAGCGTGTAACAGCCTATATCGCCGGAAACCGTAAGACCGAGCTTTTTCAGAACAAAAAATGTTGCTCTGTGCGGACATCCGGGACACAAAACGGGCGGGCGCACGGGGATTTGCTCCTTCGGCGAAATGCTTTCGGGGGCAGGCTCGCTTTTAATTACCGAGCGAAGCATATTCGGAGAGTATTCGCCCAAAAGCGTAAAGCATTCTTTACCTAAAACCTTAATACCGGCTTCGCGGCAAATGCCTTCTATAAAGGGGTCAAGCTCCTCTACGACATAAACCGTTTTGCACTTCGCGGCAAATTCCGAAAGAAGCGCTGTGTTTACGGGATAAACCATACCAAGCTTTAAATAGTTTACGCTGTCGCCCAAGGCTTCCTTTGCGTATTGATACGATATTCCCGCGGTTATAACGCCTATATCACTGCCGTTCATTTCGATTTTATTTATTTTTGCTGTTTTCGCATATTCGGTAAGCTTTTTCGTGCGCTCTTCGACAAAAACGTGGCGCTTAATTGCCATTGCGGGCATCATAACGTTTTTCGGTACGCTTTTTACATAATCCTTTAAGGGCGCTTCTTCTCTTTTACAAAGAGTAACAAGACTTTGCGAATGCGAAACGCGTGTGGAAAGTCTTACGAAAACGGGTGTGTCAAACTGCTCGCTCAAAGAAAATGCAAGCTTTGTAAATTCCTTGCATTCCTCGGAATCCGCAGGCTCAAGCATCGGTATTTTAGCGGCTCTTGCGTAGTGGCGCGAATCCTGCTCGTTTTGAGATGAGTGCATTCCGGGGTCATCCGCAACGCAAAATACCGCGCCGCCGCCGACACCTATGTAGCTGTCCGTAAAAACGGGATCTGCCATTACGTTTAAGCCGACGTGCTTACAGCAGGTCATACTTCTGCCGCCCGCAATAGACGCGCCTATAACGGCTTCGGCGGCAACCTTTTCGTTTGGCGCCCACTCAACATAAACCTCGTCTTCGGGGAATTTTGCCATACATTCCGTAATTTCCGTGCTGGGCGTTCCGGGGTAAGATGAAACGAAGCGAACACCTGCCTCATATGCGCCGCGTGCAACGGCTTCGTTTCCGAGTAAAAGCTTTTTTGTATCCATATATTATGCTACCTCTTTAATTACATTTCTATCTGCTGTGCTACGACGCTTTCGCCGCAATATTTCTCGCGAAGCCTCGGCTTTTCTATTTTGCCTGTGGGGTTGCGCGGGATTTTGTCGAAAATAATTTTCTGCGGGCGTTTGTATCTCGGAAGCGCCGTGCAGAATTCGTTTATTTCGTCCTCGGTGCAGTTTTCGTCTTCCTTAAGCTCTATAATCGCCGCGGGAATTTCGCCGAGACGGTGATCGGGAAGTCCTATTACGGCAACGTCCTTGATTTTTCCGTGCTGTCTTAAAAAGTCCTCGATTTGAACGGGATAAAGATTTTCACCGCCCATTATAATAACGTCCTTTTTTCGGTCAACAAGATATATAAAGCCGTCCGCGTCCTCCATTGCCATATCTCCCGTGAAAAGCCAGCCGTCCGAAAGAACCTTTTCGGTGGCATCGGGATTTTTATAATAGCACATCATAACACCGGGACCTTTAACGGCAAGCTCGCCAACCTCGCCCTTTTTGACTTCGTTTCTGTTTTCGTCAACGATTTTCGTTTCCCAAAGGTATCCTGCTTTGCCTATTGCACCGACCTTTTCGGTGTTGCCTACACCTAAGTGAACACAGCCCGGTCCCAACGATTCGCTCAGTCCGTAGTTTGTGTCATATGCGTGCTTCGGGAATACCTTAAGCCAGCGCTTAATAAGGCTCGGCGGCACGGGCTGTGCGCCTATGTGCATAAGCCGCCATTGGTCTAAAAGGTAATGCTCAAGCTTGATTTTGCCGGAATCTATATCGTCCAAAATATCCTGTACCCACGGCACAAGAAGCCAGACAATGGTGCATTTTTCTTCCGTTACGGTTCTTAAAATCCATTCGGGCTTTGTGCCTCTTAAAAGAACGGCTTTACTTCCCGTTAAAAGACTGCCGAACCAATGCATTTTCGCGCCCGTGTGATAAAGCGGCGGAATGCATAAGAATACATCATCCTTCGTTTGCATATGGTGGTGCTGTTCCGTAAGACAGGAGGCGACAAGCGCCGAATGCTTATGTAAAATCGCCTTCGGAAAGCCCGTAGTGCCCGAGGAAAAGTATATCGCGGCATCGTCATCCTCAAGGGGAATTACGGGAGGCTGACTTGACGAGCAAAAGCTCATAAGCTCAAGACAGCTTTCGGCATATTCGGGTGCTGTTCTTCCTACGAAAAAGCGCGTGTGAACCTTCGGGATTTGCGTTTGTATCGCATCGAGTCTGCCCGTAAATTCCGGACCGAAAAACAAAACCTCGACATCGGCAAGCTCTAAGCAGTATTTGATTTCGTCGGAGGAATAGCGGTAGTTCATAGGAACAACCACACACCCCGCTTTTAAAATTCCGAAATAAATCGGCAAAAATTCAAGACAGTTCATCATAAGCACCGCCGCCTTTGTGCCGCGCTTAATGCCTCTGCTTAAAAGAAGATTCGCAATGCGGTTTGCCCTGCGGTCAAAATCCTTCCACGAAAGCTCTCTTCTGTAGGGCGCATCGGGACACGCCGCCGAAACAAGGCTTGCCTCGCGCCACGTTGCGGCACTGTCGCGCTCCTCCGAGGGGTTAACCTCAACAAGCGCCGTATCGTTGCCGTAAAGGCGTGCGTTTTTCTCAAGAAAATCCGTAATAATCAAAGCTTCACATCCAATAAATTTTCATACATTTATATATTAATATATCGGTTAGACGATGCAATCAAGTTACAATGATTCCGAAAGCGAATTAAAGTAACTTATTGCATCAAAAT